>JASHSK010000109.1 GCA_030038755.1 Gammaproteobacteria bacterium | reverse complement strand
GTCAGGCGGATGACGTCCGCGGGCTGCACCCCGAGGGCGCGCGCCACGTCGCGGATCGCGCTGCGGGTGCGATAGCAGATCACCGTGGCTGCAAGCGCCGCGCGCGCGCGGCCGTACTTGCCATAGATGTACTGCATCACCTCCTCGCGCTGCTCGTGCTCGAAGTCGACGTCGATGTCCGGAGGCTCGTTGCGCTCGCGGCTGATGAAGCGCTCGAACAGCAGGTGCATGCGCGCCGGATCGATCTCGGTGATGCCGAGCGCGTAACAGACCGCGGAGTTGGCGGCGGAGCCGCGCCCCTGGCAGAGAATGCCGCGCTCGCGTGCATAGCGCACCACATCCTCCACGGTGAGGAAGAAATGCTCGTAGTGCAGCTCGGCGATCAGCGCCAGCTCGCGCTCGATCGTCGCGCGCACCGCCGGCGGCACTCCGTGCGGCCAGCGCCGCGCCATTCCCTGCTCGGTCAGCGCGGCGAGGTGCTCGCCGGCGCTGAGCCCGGCGGGCACCAGCTCGGCGGGGTACTCGTAGTGCAGGCTCGAGAGCGAGAAGTCGCAGCGCTCGGCGATCGCCACGCTCTCGGCCAGCAGCGCCGGTGGATACAGCGCTCTTAGCTGCCGTAGAGAGCGCAGATGACGTTCGCCGTTCGGATAGAGCTTCCAGCCGGCCGTATCGAGGGTGCAGCCGTGGCGAATCGCCGTGAGGGTATCCTGGAGCACGCGCCGGGCGCGCACGTGCATGTGCACGTCCCCGGCCGCCACGGCCGGCAGTCCCGCCGTCTCTGCGAGTGCGAGCGTGTGCGAGAGCCGCGCCGCATCGTCGGCGTCGCGATGCAGCTGTACGGCCACCCAGCCGCGGCCGGGGAAGAACTCCCGCAGCCACGTCGCCTGCGCGCGGCTGGCATCAGCCGACGGCGCGGCCGGCGCCGGTGCGCCACGCGCCTTGCCACGCTTCTGCGTGCCGCTCGCCTGTGTGCCGCCCCCCTGCGGCGCGCCGCTCGCCGGCGGCACCCACAACGCCAGGCACTCGGAAAGATCGCTCTCGAAATCCGTCCGCGTCAGGTGGTACTTGCCCTTGGGCGAGCGGCGCCGGCCGAGCGTGATGAGCTGGCAGATCTGACCGTAGGCGCGCTGCGAGGGTGCGAGCAGCACCAGCGTCAGACCGCAGGCGGTGCGGAACTCCGCCCCGATGATGAGCTTGAAGGGAGCTGTCGAGGCCCGGCCCGCAGCGGCGGCGGCCGGGCCCGGACCTGCGATGGCGGCCGCGGCGGATGCCGCCTCACGCCGTGCCAGATCGCACAGCGCCTCGTGCGCGCGCACGACACCGGCCAGCGAGCACTCGTCGGTCAGCGCGAGCGCGCGATAGCCGAGGGCGTGTGCGCGCTCGACGAGCTCCGCGGGATGCGAGGCGCCGCGCAGGAAGGAGAAGTTGCTCAGCGCGTGCAGCTCTGCGTAGCCGCTGCTCATACCCACAATCCCTGCAGGTACCAGGCGTCGTCGGTCAGATCGTGGAACACCCATTGCTGCACGCCATCCGCCGCGCGCGCCACGTAGTAATCGCGCACCACCCCGGCGCCATCCCACCAGCCGCTCTCGATGCGCTCCGGGCCGTGGAGCAGCGTGCTTGGGGCCTCGATGCGCTGTGGCTGCGGCAGCAGCGCCGCGGGTCGCGCTGCCATGGGCCGCGCCGCCGAGGGCGCAGGGGTTGCCGCGGCCGTCTGCGCAGCCTGCGTCTGGGGTGCGACCAGTCTGTATGCCCGCTCCGGGCGATGATCGGCCAGGCATTGAAAGCCCTGCACGCTCTCGCTGCCCAGCCGTGCACGCAGCCGATCGAGCAGCTGCGAGAGCTCGCCGAGCGGCTGCGCGGCCCCGCCGAACAGATCGCTCTGCATGATCGAGGGCGCGGTGAAGGTATCCGCCCTGAGCGTCAGGGCTCGCACCGGGGCCGCGAGCGCGATGCTCTGCAGCCGCTCACGCGCCAGCAGCAGGAAGTGCGCCGCCGAGCGCGCCGGCGTCGACAGTCCAATCATCACGGCGGTTGCAGCGGCCGCGGCCGGGGCGGTGACCGCGACCGTGCGCGCAGGATGCTCGAGCTCGAGCGTGAAGCGCTGTACGGCGCAGTCGCGTGCCCGCAGGTAACCCTGGAATTCCTGCAGCAGCCGCTGCAGGGGAAACAGCAGCCCGGTAGCTTCCCGCAGCTCGTGCTCGAACTCGTAGCGCGCGCGGTAGCTTTCGGACAGCCGAAAGGCGGGTCGCGGATCGCTCGCTGCGGCGGTGAGCCGCGCCAGGTATTGGCAGCTCTGCGGTCCAAAGCGCCGCGCCAACGCCGCGGTGGGCAGTGCCAGCACCTCGCCGATGCTCGCGAGGCCGGCCGAGCGCAGAGCCTCCAGTGTCTCGGCCGGCAGTTCGAGCCAGGTCAGCGGCAGCGCAGCGAGACGCGTGCGCAGCTCACCGCGTGTGAGCACGCAGCGCTCCTGCACGCAGCGTTTTTCCTCGATGCGCGTCAGCAGCGCGGCGGCGGTAGGTGAGGGCGCGATGGCGCAGGCATGGCTGTAACCCAGTCGTGTCAGCTCGCGCTTGATCCGCGCCAGCAGCGCCGCCGGCTCGCCAAACAGCGCGCGGCTTGCGCCGAGCTCGAGCCACAGCAGCGGCGGGGCAGGCTCGGCAGCGCCGGTTGCCGCCCCGGCCGCATCGGCGGTTTCAGCACCAGGCCGATAGCTGACGAGGCTGCTCCACTGATAAGCCCACGCGGCCAGCCGTTCGAGGGCTTCGCGCTCGCTGGCCGCGTGTGCCTCACGCACCAGCGCCGGCAGACGTATGCACAACCACAGCATCGCGGCCTTCCAGGGACGAGCGGGCGAGGGACGAACGCGGCAGATGCAGCCGCGCACCGGCGCGACCGCCGCGGGCCTTCCTGACTTCGAGCGCCAGGCCATCGGCCGCGGCGCGCAGCCGCAGCCGCAGGGCCGCCGGCGAGGGCTCGTCCGCGGCCGCGGCGGGACGGTGCAGGATGCCGAGGGTGCCCCCGGCTTCGGCGGCCAGTTGCAGGCGGCGCAGACTGCGATCGACGATGTGTGCCGTCCAGCCCAGCACTGCGCCCATCGCAGGACAGCGCAGCGCCTGCTCGATAGCCCACAGCGACTCCTGCGGTCGCGTGGTCCGGATGATCAGCAGCCGCTCGGGCAGCAGGCCCCGCTGCGCCAGCGCGGGGGCATAGGGCAGATAGGGTGGCGCGACCCAGACGATGCCTCGGCCCGCGTGCGCCAGCTGCGCCAGCGCCGGAATCAACAGCTGCAGCTCACCGATCCCGGTTGCGTCGCCCAGTAGCTCGGTCAGTGCGCCGAGCGGCCAACCGCCTGCCGGCAGGCTGGCATCGAGCGCGATATGCCCGGACGGTAGCGCGCACGCCTCGTCGTTGCCGCCTGCGCCGCAGTCACGGCGGCGGCCCGGGGCACCGCTGCTGCCAGCGTTGCCAGCGCGCTCGAGCAGGGTAAGCCGTGCGCGCAGTTCGGCGATGGAGGCGGCAATGGCAGGAGCAGAAACGGTCATTGGATGTAAGTATCATCAATGGCTTACATATAATATTGAATAGATCTCTTAAGGTTCCGCGGGGTCCACGGCGCGCTGGACGGCGATGACCCGGAGCGCCCGGACGATCCAAGTGTCCCCGGAGGATCCAGGCGAGAAAGTAACCTGGATATTTATACAGTATCATAACTGGATCGTCGAGCCCACCGAAACAAAATCAAATCAGGCAGCCACCGCGGCCGAGCCCGCCTGGCCGAGGCATACTGATTCGCCGCTGGTCCCGCGTGAGCGGGAGGTTTCATACAAACAGGAGGGGGATCCATGTCACTGCGGGAATTTGCGGGATCGAGCCGGGGCACGAGCAGTGGATCGAGCCGGGGGACCAGCAGTGGAACGCACCGGGGGATGTTCCGGCGCGCCGCGCTCGTCTGCGCCGCGCTCGCGCTCGCCGTGTCGGCTGCGCCGGCGTTCGCGGAATATCCGGTCACTACGCTCGCCACGTTGATCGATCGGGTGCAGATCGAGGACATGCTCATCGCCTATTACGACAATTTCGGCGTGACCGATGAGAATTTCAAAACCTACTATGTCGACGACGGCGTTCTCGATGTGAATGGTCTCGTTGCCCGTGGCAGGGATCAGATCGAGGGTCTGTACAAGAAGATTGCCGAGGGAACGCCGCAACGGGCGGGGAGGTTCCACATGCTTCTCACGAATCCCAGGATCGTAGTCAACGGTGATTCCGCCACGGCGGACGTCGTGTGGACGGGTGTCATCTCGGAGACTCCCGAATCCACGCCCCGCTTCATCGAGCAGGGGCGTGAACACGACGACCTCGTCAAGCGCAACGGCCACTGGTACTTCGCGCATCGGACGATCACCAGCGATGGCGGACGCCAGCAGATGTTCGAGAAGCTATCCAACCAGAAGTAGCCGTATGCGATCGCGGCAGGCAGGTGACCCATGACTCCCGATCGCCCCAGCATCGCTGACAAACGCCGCACCTTCCGGCAGCTGCACCAATCCGGCTGCTTCGTCATCGCCAATCCCTGGGATATCGGCAGCGCCCTGTTTCTGCAGCAGCTCGGCTTTCGCGCGCTGGCGAGCACCAGCGCCGGTTTTGCCTGGTCGCAGGGCCGGCCCGACGGCGGCGTGACACGCGAGCAGGTGCTGGCGCATCTGACCGCAATGGTTGCCGCCACCGACGTGCCGCTGAACGCGGATTTCGAGCACGGCTTCGCCCACGATCCCGACGCTGTCGCCGAGGGCGTGCGGCTCGCGGTGGCAACGGGGGTCGCGGGACTGTCGATCGAGGATTCGACCGGAGAGGCCGCGAGGCCGCTCTATGAGATGGGCGACGCGGCCGTGCGCATGCGTGCGGCGCGCGGCGCGATCGATCGCGCCGGCGGGGACGCGCTGCTGGTCGGGCGCGCCGAATGCTTCCTGGTCGGACGGCCTGACCTGGCCGAGACCATCGCCCGACTGCAGGCGTACGCGAACGCCGGGGCCGACTGTCTGTACGCGCCGGGGCTGCGCAATCGTGAGCAGATCGCCGCGGTCGTCGAGGCGCTGGCTCCCAGACCCGTCAACGTGCTGATCGGCGCCGCCCACGGCCTGGCGGTGGATGATCTGGCGGCGCTGGGCGTACGCCGCATCAGTGTCGGCGGTGCGCTCGCCCGCTGTGCCTGGGGAGGCTTCATGCGGGCCGCGCGACAGGTTGCGGAGCAGGGGCGCTTCGATGGATTGGCCACCGGCGCCGCCGGTGCCGAGCTGAATGCGCTGTTCGGCGAACGGGGATCGGAAAGCAGGGCGCGCGGCTGAAGGACTACACGGCGACGGGTATCTTGTGACCGAGAACCTTCTCGATCGCGCGTAGTCGATCGTGCTCATCCCGGCTGACGAGCGACACCGCCCGACCACGTGATCCCGCACGGCCGGTACGGCCGATACGGTGCACATAGTCCTCCGGCACGTGTGGCAGCTCGAAATTCACGACGTGCGGCAGCTCGCTGATGTCCAGTCCGCGCGCTGCGATGTCGGTGGCAACCAGTATGCGCGCGCGGCCTTGCTTGAAATCGCTCAGCGCACGGGTGCGTGCGGCCTGTGATTTGTTGCCATGGATGACGGCGCACGCGTGCCCGTCCCGCGCCAGTCGCTGCGCCAGGCGATTGGCGCCGTGCTTGGTGCGGGTAAATACCAGCGACTGTTTGACGTCTTCGTTGGCGAGCAGTCGCGTCAGCAGTGGATGTTTGCCGGCACTGTCGACGTGATAGACCCGATGGTCCACCAGTGCCGGTGGACTGTTGCGCGGGGAGATATCGATGCTGACGGGATCGCGCAACAGCGCCTGTGCGAGACTGCGGATGTCATCGGAGAAGGTGGCCGAAAACATCAGCGTTTGACGCTTCGGAGGCAGCGCGGCGATCAACCGGCGGATGGGTCGAATGAATCCCATGTCGAGCATGCGGTCGGCTTCGTCCAATACCAGCACCCCGATGTGCGACAGATCGACGGCACGCGTCTGTAGATGTTCCAGCAGCCGGCCGGGGGTCGCAACGACGATGTCCACGCCACGAGACAGGGCGTCGATCTGCGGCCTGGCACTGACTCCACCGAATATCAGTGCTGCGCGCAAGGGCAGATGTTGCGCCAGCGTGCCAAGGGAGTCGCTGACCTGCGTCGCCAGCTCTCGCGTCGGCACCAGAATCAGGGCGCGTGGACTGCGCTGTAACGACGGACTCCTCATCAGCAGCTCGAGTATCGGCAGCGCAAAGGCGGCAGTCTTGCCGGTTCCGGTTTGTGCCGCTGCCATCAGGTCGCGCCCCTCCAGCACGACCGGGATCGCGCGCTGCTGAATCGGGGTGGGCTCATCGTAGGCAAGTGCGGTCACGGCCTGCAGCAGCTGCGGTCTCAAGGTGAAATCACTGAACAAAATAACACTCCACGACGAATCGGCCGCCTGAGGGCTGGGCCGTCGGCTCACTCGTCAAAATAGCATTTGACTCGGTCCCGCCTGACGGCGAGATCTACGAGGGGCTTGCAGGAGGGGCGATAGGGTCCCGGCAGAAGGGGCCATGATGGCCCCGGGGGACACTGAAGAACCTCGGCGCGTGGACCGAACCACGCATTCAACAAACGCCGGAGCGCAGTGTAACTCATTGAGTCCTGCAGCGCACACGGAGCGCGCGGCGGAACGCGGACCGGGGACTGGCTAGCGTGGCTGCGCGGCCGCTTCGGCGGGAGTTTCCAGCGAGGCGCTGTCCGCCGGCACTTGGCTCGGAGCGGCTGCGAATGCGGAGTTCAGGAACCAATGATCGACCGCGGAGGCGGCCATGGGCCGACCGTAGAGGTATCCCTGGAACAGGGACGCCCCGAGCGCCGCCAGCTGCCGCCTGGCAAGCTCCGTTTCCACGCCCTCGATCACCACCTTCATGCCGAAGCTGCGGCCGATGGACAGCGCCGCCGAGATGATCGTCTCGCCCCCCTCCCCGAGTGTGGTCACGAACGAGCGGTCCACCTTGATGACGTCGGCGGGAAAGCGCTGCAGGTAGGCGAGCGAGGAGTAGCCGGTGCCGAAGTCGTCGATCGCCACGGTGACGCCGCGGCGTTTCAGTTCACGCACCAGCGCCAGCGAGCGCTCGGCGTCGCTCGCGAGCACAGATTCGGTCAGCTCGATCTCCAGCTCCTGCGGATGCAGCCGCGCCAGGCGCAGCGCATCGTCCAGGTGCGTCAGGAACCCCTCGTGCAGCAGCTGCTGCATCGAGACGTTCACCGCCACGCGCGCACAGTAGCGGCCCGCGAGCGCTCGCGCGTCGCGGCAGGCGCGGCGCAGAATCCATTGGCCCAGCCGCGGCATCTCGCCGCTCTCCTCGGCGAGGCCGATGAATTGCGCTGGCGCTACCGGCCCGAGCGATGGGTGAGTCCAGCGCGCCAGCGCTTCGAGCGTCGTGACGGTGCCCTGTTTCACGTCGATGATCGGCTGGTAGTGCAGATGCAGCGCATTGCTGTCGATCGCCTCGCGCAGCGCCACCAGCAGCTGGTGGCGGTAGGCGACGCGGTAGGCCCAGTCCGAGCGGAACACGCACGCCATGCCGCCGCCCTGCAGCTTCGCCTGGCGCGCGGCGATGTCCGCGAACTTGAGCGCCGTGCGCGCATCCCCGGTGTGCAGCGGCACGCCCGCGATGCCGATACAGGCGCGCACGCGGTGCGAGGTCTGCTGCAGGTCGATCGGCAGGGTGAACTGCGCGATCAGCGCTTCGGCAGTGCCAAGCGCGGCAGCCTCGTCCGCGAACTCGCCCGGCAGCAGTACGGCGAAGGCATCATCGCCCCAGCGCGCGAGGCACAGCGCCGCCGTGCAATGCTCGCGCAGACGATGTCCCAGTACCTGCAGCACCTGATCGCCCGCGGCGAGGCTCTGCACATCGTTGATGTCGCGCAGATTCTCGATGTTGATCATCAGCACCGCAAATGAGGTGCGCTGATCGCCGTCGGCCTCGGCGCACACGCTTTCGAGCATCTCGATGAAGCGGGCGCGGCTGGCGAGGCCCGTGACCGCATCCTGACTGACGATCTGCGCGGTGAGGGCGCGGCGCAGGCCGGTGTTTTCCAGCCCGGCGCGCCGGTAGTGCTCGACCGCGGCTTCGACCGCGGCGTGCAGTTCCGAGCTCTGATAGGGCTTGCTCAGAAAGCGCAGGATCTTCGCCTCGTTGACCGCCGTGATGGCCGACTGCAGATCCGCGTGATCCGTGAGCAGGATGCGTCCGGCGTTCGGCGCCAGCGAGCGGGTGCGTGCCAGGAAGCTGGCGCCGTCCATCCCGGGCATGCGCATGTCGGAAATGATCACCGCGACGTCGCGATCGTCGTTCAGCATGCGCAGCGCTTCGGCGGCGTTCGGCGCGGTGATGACCAGGTACAGGCGTCCGAGCTGCTGCCGCAGGTCCTCGAGTACCCGTGGGTCGTCCTGCACACACAGGATGCGCTCGCGGAGCTGGCGCGCCCCGTAGGTTCCCGTCGAGACGCTCACGGCCCGGACCCGTGCAGCCGCTGCAGGGCGCGCGCGTCGGCACTCACGTCGATGTTCCAGCTCTTCAGACAGCGCGCGACCTCGCTGCGCGCCACGAACGGGGCATCCAGATGATCGAGCAGCCGCACGGGCCGATCCGCGGTCGCATCCACGATGGCGTCGGCTACGTGCACGGCCGTGAGCACGCGCGTCTGCGCATGCTCGACGCTGCTCGGCTGGTGGTGATGCGCCACGGCCTCGATCAGCTCCAGCGGCAGGCCCCACAGTCCCAGCAGGCAGGCGCCGACCTGCGGATGCGCGACGCCGAAGCATTCGGGCTCGACCGCGTGCCAGGGCGCACCGCGCTCGCGTGCCAGCGCGACCATGTGCGCGAACTGCTCGGGAGCGCCCAGCGCCAGCACCGCCTCGCCCACGTCGAGCAGCAGCGCGGCGGTGAAGGCCTCGTCGGCGCCGTGCTGGCCCTCGAGCAGGGCGCGCGCGAAGTGCGCCTTGCGCAGTGAGCGGCTCTGCAGATCGGCGAGCAGCCTGCTGGTGGCGGGCGCCGCGTCCAGGGCGCTGAACACGCAGGCCGACAGCGCCAGGGACTTGAGCATCTCCAGTCCGACGTAGGCGACCGCGGCGGGAATCGAGGTGATCGCAGCTGCGCGACGAAACAGCGCGGAATTCACGATCTGCAGCGTCTTCACGCACAGTGCGCGGTCATTGCTGACGATCTCGCTGATGTCGGCGGTGTGCGCGGTCGGTCGCGCGATCGCCGCCGACAACTCCTGGAAGGTCCGCGGGGTGGTCGGCAGGCTGTCGAGCCGCCTGATCCGCTGGAGCACGGCATCGTTTCGCAGGATCGCGCCGAGCGCGCAGGCGCGTTCGACCACCTCGCGCACGGTATCGGGACTGCAGGGTTTGCCGAGAAACTGGTGGGTGACCGGCACGGCACGCAGGAACACCTCATCATCGGTGGTGCCCGACAGGCACAGCCGCATCACTTCCGGATGCCGCTCGCGCACCCGGGCCAGCAGCTGTGGCCCGTCCGTGTCGGGCATCTGCATGTCGCTGACGATGGCGTCGAAGTGCTCGCGATCGAGCTGTGCGAGCGCCTCCTCGCCGGAGGTGACGAACACCGCGTCCCAGGGTGCGCTCGGCTGGTGAAAGGCGCTGCGCAGCACCGCGACGGTGGCGGTATTCTCGTCGACGAACAGCACGCGCTTCATGCCGTACGTCCCTGCAATGGCGCTTGCGCTTTCCGCATGCTTGGTTCTCGGCCGTGAGAAACGCCCGCCTGTGAGGGGCCCCAGCAGGGCTGCTCGCGGCCGGCGCTCGGTCCCGCGGTTTCGGTCCAGCGCCGGATTCACGGCGCCCATCACTGTAGGATTTCCCGCAGTCGCGTTATAACTGTCCGGTAAATTGCATTAAGATGACGGTGCCGTCAGGGTGCCATCGGATTATCGCCCTGCGTGGTAGGCTAAAAGCGTCGACTGCATCAGGATTTCGGAGCAAATGTCAGGACTTACCTGGATCGAGATCATGCAGAACGTCACCCGCGGCCCCGGTAGAGGCCCTCGCAGCCGAATCGCCGGGGGGACCCTGCTGGCCTGTGCAGCCACCTTATGGCTGATGGCGCTGCCCGCGCGACCGGTGCACGCGGCGATCTTTCAGCTCACCAGTCCCGATCAGGAGGTCGTCGGCGAGGACCACACGGTCACTACCGTCTACCAGGACACGCTCTACGATCTGGCACACACCTACGGCGTCGATTCGCAGGAGCTGATCCGCGTCAATCCGGGCATCGATCCGTGGCTGCCCGGAGTCGGCAAGAAGGTGATCATCCCCGGCCGCTTCATCCTGCCGCCCGGGCCGCACGAGGGGATCATCGTCAATCTGCCCGAGCATCGGCTCTACTATTTTCCGCGTGCCCGCCGCGGCCAGCCACGCATCGTCATCACCTATCCGGTCAGCATCGGCAAGATGGACTGGCGCACACCCCTGGGGCTCACGCACGTGATCGCCAAGATCAAGAACCCGGTGTGGTATGTGCCTGCCGGCGTGCGCAAGGAACACCTGGAGGAAGGCGACCCGCTGCCCGCGCTCGTTCCGCCCGGTCCGGATAATCCGCTGGGTCAGTTCGCGCTGCGCCTCGCGGCCGGTGGCGGCACCTACCTCATCCACGGCACCAACAATCCGATCGCCGTGGGTATGCCGGTCACGCACGGCTGCGTGCGGCTCTATCCTGAAGATGTCGCGCAGCTCTTTCCGCTCGTACCGGTCGGCACTCCGGTGCACATCGTCAACGATCCGATCAAGGTCGCGTGGGTCGACGGGCAGCTGATGGTCGAGGCGCATCCGCCGGTCGACGCCGAGGGTCAGAGCTTCGAGCCCGATGTCGATGCATTCTCGGACATGCTGCGCCAGGCGGTCGGTGACAGCACGGTCGCGATCAACTGGGATTACGCGCGCGAGGCGCTGCAGAAGGCCGACGGCGAGCTCGCGGTCGTGGGCTTGGAGGCGGATCTTTCCGGCGTGAGCGGTTCCGCGCCCGCCGGCGCTGCCGCGGACAGCGCCGCGCCGACCGCCGTCGC
>JASHSK010000108.1 GCA_030038755.1 Gammaproteobacteria bacterium | reverse complement strand
CGCAAGGAAGAGCTGATCACCGATCCGGGCGAGCTCGCCAAGATGTGGATCCTGCGCAAGCTCCTGCACCCGATGGACGAGCTGGCCGCGATCGAATTCCTGCTCGACAAGATGAAGGACACCAAGGCGAACTCGGAATTCTTCGAGTCGATGAAGCGCTAGGGCGCGAAGGCAGCCGCCGATCGAACTCGCCCCCGGGCGTCGCGCCGAGGCGAACGAGCCGCGACGAGCGATGTCACGATGGCGACACCGTGCCGTCATGTGCGCTTCGTACTCTTCGCAAGAGTGCCGGCGCACATCCCGGTCGCTTACGTCGCAAACCCAGCATGCCCAAGTACACCGCTTCCAGCTACGACGATTACCTGTGCCTCAAGCCGCCGCTGATGCTGTGGATCACTGTCGTTTATCTCTCGCGGGCGGTCACGGGGCCGGTCGTCATGGGCCTTGGCTCCGCGGCGCGCATGAGCCCGGACGCGACCCGGCTGCTGACGGGCTTCTGGAGCACTGATACCCTGCTGCCCTCGCTGATCGCGGTCGCCGTTCTCGTGGCCATGTGCCGGCGCGTTCCGCAGGCCTCCCGGGTGGTGCGCTGGGTCTGGTCACATGGGCGCTGGCTGCTGGCAGCGTCCGCGGGGATCGATCTGGCACTGCTGGCGATCTCATTGGTCCGCAATCCTCCGATGCCGACCGATGGCCAGGTGCCTCCGCTGTCGCTGCTGATGGCCAGCCTGGATGCCTATTTCCTCTTATATATCCTCACGGTCCGGCGCGTGCGCGACACGTTCGCGAGCTTTCCGCTGCTGTCGGCGCCGCGCTGAGTCCGTGCCTGCGAGCGGCGGGACCTCATGGAGCGCGCGGCTCCAACGGCGTGAGCGCTTGCCACGGCGTGAGGGACGGTACCGGCGCGGGTTCACAGGATGCGTGCTCGGAGTCTGTCAAGCTCAGCAGCGGCCCCACGAATTTCTGATAGTTGCGCCACCGAGCCACCGACGACTTGGTGATCTTTTGTCTCACCTGCCACTTGCTTGCGGTGGTCACGGTGCGCCGGGTCTGATGAAAGTTCAGACAGACGGGATCCCAGTCGACGCCCAGGAACTCGACGATCCTACGACTCCACGCTTCCTGATCCGAGACCAACTGCTCGTATGGCACGTGCAGCACCGCGCCCGCCGGCAGTACCGCTCGCCAATGGCTCATCATGCGCAGGTATTGGCCGTAGTAGTGGGCGAGATCGTCGAGGTGATTGGCGTAGGGGAAGCCGACCTCAAGGTCCTGAAAGTAGATCGACAAGCACGTATCGATCGGGTGGCGGCGCATGTGAATGATGCGAGCGTTCGGCAGAGCGGCATGGATCAATCCCAGACTGAGAAAATTGGCCGGCATTTTGTCGACAACATGCGCGGCACCACTGGCAAGATTGTTGATGAGTGCCAAGTAGCCGTCGGCGAGCGCGTGCAGATGCTCATCGCTGTCAGCGATCGCTGGCGAAGTCGTGGACCAGTCTGCGAGCGCCTGGCTCCAGAAGGGTAGCTCGCCGGCTCCGAAGATTGCCGGATGCGAAGCAAGTATCTGCTCAGCCAGGGTGGTACCCGAGCGCGGCATTCCTACGATGAACGCCGGTCGCGATGCCATCACAGCGCCTGCAGTCCGTGCACCGAGCCACTCGCCGCTGCACCGCTCGATGATCAGACTGACAAGATCCTCGATTTCTGCTCTGTCGTATGGCGGAGAGCCTTGTCTTTTCAGCTCGTTGGCGCGCTGATAGTGACCGAATGCCTGCGGGAAATCGCGCAGGTCATCGAAGTACTTGCCCATCGCGTAATGCAGGTGTGCCTGCCGCCGCGGCGGCAGACCCTGCGTGGCCATGCGCTCAGCAGCCGCGAGCCAGCTGTCATCGTCCAGTGTCATCCTGCGCATGGCTGGAATTGCGCTGCAGGCTTCCAATGAATCCGGGTCGAGGGCCAGCGCGCGCCACAACAGCTCCTCGGCCGTGGCGAATTCGCCCTGGTCGGCGTTCAGCTTGGCCAAAGACACCAGCGGTGCGGCGAGTGTTGGGTTGATCTCATGAGCCTTTCGAGCGCTGGCTTCCGCCTCCTCGCGGCGCTGCAGGAGCCTGAGAATCACGCTGAGATTGTTGTGTAACTCGGCACCGTCGGGCCGCAGTTCCAGTGCCCGCTGGCAGCTGCGCACCGCGGCTTCATATTGGACGAGGTCGCGCAAGGCGCCCCCGAGATTGCTATGGGCGCTGGCCAGGTCGGGCTTCAATGCGACGGCTCGCTCATAGCTTGCGACAGCTTGCGAAGGCTGGCCGGCTTCCAGCAAGGCATTGCCGAGATGGTTGTGTGCCTCGGCGAGATCCGGACCGACCTCGACGGCTCGCCAGCAGACCGTCAGCGCCTCGGTCAGCTGGCCAAGACAGCGCAGCGCGTCGCCAAGGCCGGCGAGTGCAGCCGCAGAGTCGGACTTGAGCGCCAGCGCCTGCCGATAGCAGGCGGCGGCTTCGTGGTAGCGCCGCAGCTCCCGCAGGAGACTGCCGAGGCCAATGTGCGCATCTGTGAGCGCGGGATTGACACGCAGGGCGCTGCGAAAACTGCTCTCTGCCTCATCCATGCGGCCGAGAGCCGTCAGGGCATGCCCAAGATTCGTGCCGGCCAGTGCAAAGTTGGGCCGCAGCCGGAGCGCCTCCCGATAGCAGGCGATCGCGGCCTCGACCTGCCCAAGATCCAGTAACGCGCTGCCCAGATTGTTGTGAGTCTCGGCGTCGCCGGCTCTCAGCGCCAGCGCCCGCCGGTGCCTCGCCGCCGCCTCCGCAGGCCGACCTCGCCGCCGCAGTGCATTGCCGAGGTTCGAGTGGGCTTCGGGATCGTCGGGAAGCAGGGCTACGGCTTTCTCAAGGGCCTCCATGGCATCCTTGTCCTGCCGCCACAAGGCGAAGCTCAAGAGTTTCCAGCCGATGCCCGAGTCCGGCTGTGCGTGCACCAGCCGGCTTGCGGCATGTTCCAACTCTGCGTAGCGGCCCTGCCGGATCAGGGTATTGAGTTGACTCAACTCGTTGAGCCGCGCGTGCGACTTGGAGCCGGACCTGCTGCCCGCGCCATCCCGGGATCCCGTCGATAAGACCGGATTCGAATTGTCGCCCGACTGTTGTGCGCAGCACTTCTTGTATTTCTTGCCGCTACCGCAGGTGCAGGGATCGTTCCGACCCGGTTTCAAGGTCCAACCTCCCTGGAAGACGTCCCGGCCGGGATTGGCATGCAGGGATGCATCCGACCGACGAGACTTCTCCTACTACCGCGGCAGGCTCGCCTGCAGCCTGGCCAACGCGATCTGGTTGACCGTGACCCCGAGCTTGGCGTTGTAGTCGCTCAGATAAGTCCGCTCCAGCTGGGCTGCACGGCGGCTGCGGAGCAAGGTGACCAGGCGGTCATGTGCCTCGGCAAGTGTCGGGATCGCGCCCGTCTTCTTGTCCAGCAGCTTCAGAAAGTGCAGGCCCTGTTGGGTTTTGATCGGGCCGACGACCTGGCCGGGCTGCAGGTCGCGCACGGCGGCTAGGATGGTCGGAAGCATACGGTCTTCCGGCAGGTAGCCCAGGTCGCCGCCGCGACTGGCGCTGGCGGGATCCTCGGACTGCTGCGCAGCAAGCTGACTGAAATCCGCGGTCGCGAGCTTGTCCGCAATGTCACTGGCCTTGCGCAGCGCCGCCGCGAGCTTGGCGGGGTCACCGCCGTCGGGGGCGCTGATGAAGATCTGCCCGAGCCGATACTGCGTGGGCGCGGCCAGAGCCTGCCGGTTAGCTGCATAGGCGGCCTCGATATCGGCCGCGCTCGGATAACTGGCCGGAACGACCCCCTTGCTGGCAACCCAGAGACGCACGAGCGCCTCGTCGCGCATGCGGTCCAGCTGCAGCAGTGTGTCGGGTTGGTGATCGAAACCGCTGGCCTTGATATCGGCCAGCACCGCGCGTCGTACCAGATCCGCGTGGACCACCTGCTCCAGAGCGTCGAGGTTCGAGGTGACCGCGGCGCGGTCGGACGACGATAAATCGGCCACCAGCGCGCGTACGTCCGCTCCACCCAGGGTGATCGCACCCGCCTGAGCGATGACATCTCCCGTGGAGGGGGTATCGGCGGCCGAAGCGCTCGTGGGTAGAACGGGGCTCAGGAGGACGGACACTGCGGCCAGTGCGCCGAGCATTCTCCCGGCGATCGGGTGGTGAAAGTTAGGCATGGGGACCCCAGGGCAATTGGAGCCGCCGCGGCGGCGGATGTCGTCAAACTGAAAAGTCTGCCGCGCCGGTATGACAGGGTGGTGACGGCCGACGGGAACGGCAGACGGGCCCCGGCCCTGGGTTCTTAACGCTCGACCGCCGAGAGGCGATAGCCGAAGCACCGGACGGTCTGCAGATACCCGCCACAGCCGCACAGGGCGAGCGCCTTCCGCGTGCGCTGGACATTGACATCCACGGCGCGCTGATCGGCGCGCGAGTCACGGCTCCAGACGTGATTGAGTATCTGCTGACGTGTGAAGACGCGCTCCGGATGGTGCATCAGGAAGGCCAGCAGGCGGAACTCGGTCGGCCGTAATGAGACGATTCGGTCGTCAATCATCACGCGCAGATCGTTCAGATCCATGCGCAGGCGATGAAACTCCAGAAAGTCGAGCTCTTCCGGTTTGCGCTGTCGCGAACGCAGTATCGCCCTGACGCGGGCTACCACCACCGGCGCCGAGTAGGGCCTCACCACATAGTCATCCAAGCCGAGATCGAACCCGGAGACGATCTGTTGCTCGCTGGAATACAGTGACAGCGCCATCAAGGATGGGCGTTGCGCGGGCGCATCGCGCTGGATGTGGCGGATCAAACTCATGGCGACCGTGCCGGGATATTCCCAATCGAGCATGACCAGGTGCGGTTGGTCACGGTCGATCGCCGCCAGCGCGTCTTCACCACGATTCAGTATCGTGACCGTAAAGCCTGATTGCGCGAGCGTGCGCTGCAGGGTGCGCCTCGAATCCGGGTCGTTTTCGACGATCAAGACGCGTCGCGCATCCGCCTGCCGGGCGAAGATATCCTGCTCGTCAACAGTTGGAGACATCCCTGCAGCGAATCCGCGTTGGCGGGGCCTTGGCTAATAATTCTCCCTCGAAGCGCGGCATTTGAACGGTCGCGTTTGACAGCGTGGTTAAGCATTCGTGAATTTGTCGATGGATTGCCGCGCGACCGGACGCACGGCGCGCACTTCGTGTGACGTATGTACTACGCCGACGCCGCAACGTTCAAACGAACGGCCTGCGGCGCAGTCTCAGCCTTTGTCGCGCGCCGCGGCCGCTCTGCGCAGCTCGTCGTCAATCGCAGTCTCGAAGGTATCCAGTGGCATGGCGCCTTCGATCGGACGTCCGTTGATGAAGAAATAGGGCGTCGCGATCACCCCCAGATCATCGGCCGCCTTGACGTCCTCACCGATCACCTGCGTGGCCGACGTGCCCGACAGACAGGTGGCAAAACGGTCCGTGTTCAGTCCGAGGCGCCTGGCCGTAGCCAGTAATCCGCCGCGTTCGAGCGCAGTTTGATCGGCGTACATCGCATCGTGCATCGGCCAGAACATCCTTTGTTGGGATGCGCAGACCCCGGCTCTGGCGGCGATCATGGCGTCGGGATGTACCTCGGTGAGCGGATAGTTTCGAAATACCAGGCGCACGTCGCCGGGATGATCGGCCAAAATCTCCCGCAGCGTCGCCTCGGCCTCCTTGCAATACGGGCATTGGAAATCGCCGAACTCGACGATCGTGACCGGAGCGCCCGATTTGCCGCGGGACGGACCGCTCGCCGCCACCGCCACTCGGTAGGGTTGCAATTCAGAGTGAATGTCGTACTTGACCCGCAGGCCATCCAGGAAGCGCCGTCTGGCGCCGTCGGCATGTTTTGCCAGAAGGTACTGGCGGATCTGGGGAGCGAGCTGCTCATAGCGCAGCGTCGTGCGCATTCGGTAAGTGTCATAGAACGCGCGCGTCTCCTGCTCGGTCACCGCCGGTACCGCGATGCCTTTCAGTACGACGTCGGCCGGGACGCCGCGTGCTGCCGCTTCCAGCTGCAAAGCGCGCTGGTCGAGCAGCTTGTCCAACTGACGTTCGAGCAGTTCGTGTCTGACACGCGCAAAATCCAGCTTCAGATGGCGTAATTGCTTGTCATAGTCGACCTGCTGCTGGGAAAAGTCGGCGGCGTCCTGTGCCTCTACCTCCGCCTGCGTGATGGACGTGGAGCCAATCGTGGCCATGATCGTCCGATCGGCCGGGCCGGAGGCTGAGCCCGAAGGCGTCACGGCGCCCGCCCATGCAGGGGCAGTTGCGGCCAGTACGACGAGCAATGCCGTAACCCCGCGCGCAGCGGACTGTGGTCGGATTGCGTGGGGCGTCCACTGTCGTCTCATGGCGGT
>JASHSK010000107.1 GCA_030038755.1 Gammaproteobacteria bacterium | reverse complement strand
CCCACCACCACCACCGCCACCGCTGCCGCCCCCACCGCTGCCGCCCCCACCGCCGCCGCCGCCAGCACGGCCGCGCAGCTGCGCGTTGCCGTTGACGATGATGTCGGCAACGTATGTCAGCAGCCGCGTCGCCCGGTCGCGCCGCGCCGGCGCCGTGAACAGCTCGGGGGTGTCGTCGATGAAGGTCGTGGTGTAGTCGGCACGCGCGAAACGCGGATGCGTGATGATCTGATCCAGGAAGCGCAGATTGGTGGTCACGCCGCGGATACGAAACTCCCACAGGGCGCGATGCATGCGCGCGATGGCCTCCTCGGGACTGTCGGCCCAGGTGGTCACCTTGACCAGCAATGAGTCGTAGCTGCGTGTGATCACGGCACCGGAGTAGGCCGTGCCCGCATCCAGCCGCACGCCGAAGCCCGCGGGGCTGCGGTAAGCGGTCAGACGCCCGTAATCGGGAAGGAAACGATTATCGGGATCCTCGGTCGTCACGCGGCATTGCAGCGCGTGGGACAGCAGCCGGATGTGCTCCTGGGGCGGTACGGCGCCGCCGGCCTCGCCGATGCGTGCGCCGGCGGCGATGCGGATCTGCGATTTGACCAGATCGATCCCGGTGGCACATTCGGTGACCGTGTGCTCGACCTGGATGCGCGGATTGACCTCGATGAAGTAGAAGCGCCCGCTATCCGCGTCCTGCAGGAATTCCACGGTGCCGGCGTTGCAGTAGTGTGCCGCGCGACCGATCGCCAGGGCCGCCTCACACAGGTGGCTGCGCTGCGCGTCGCTGAGGAACACCGCCGGGGCGCGCTCCACGACCTTCTGGTTGCGTCGCTGCACGGTGCAGTCGCGCTCGTACAGGTGCACGAGATTGCCGTGCCGATCGCCGAGGATCTGCACCTCGACGTGCCGGGCGCGCCTGACGAGCTTCTCCAGATAGACCTCGTCGTTGCCGAAGGCGGCTCGCGCCTCCGCACGCGCCAGCGGTACCAGCTCGGCGAGCTGCGCATCGTCCTCGATCACGCGCATGCCGCGCCCGCCCCCACCCCAGCTGGCCTTGAGCATCAGCGGATAACCGATGTCGCGTGCCAGACGGCGGCACTCGGCGCCATCGGACGGCAGCGGACCGGTCGCAGGCATCACGGGCACGCCGGCCGACCGCGCCAGATCACGCGCCGCCACCTTGTTGCCGAGCAGGCGCAGCGTGTCGGGCGAGGGACCGATGAAGTTGAGACCGACGGCCGCACAGCGCTCGGCGAACAGCGGATTTTCCGCGAGGAAGCCGTAGCCTGGATGGACCGCATCGACCTGGGCCGCCTGCGCGATGCGCAGGATGTCCTCGATGTCCAGGTAGGCGGCGCTGGCGCCGCGGCCCTCACCCACCAGATAGGCCTCGTCCGCCTTGGTCCTGTGCAGGGCGAAGCGATCCTCCTCGGAATAGATCGCGACCGTCCGCACGCCCAGTTCGGACGCGGCGCGCATCACGCGAATGGCGATCTCTCCGCGATTGGCGACCAGCAGGGCGCGGATCGGTGCCGCCATGGTGCTAGCCGCGGTGCTGCGCCGCCGTCGTGCGCAGCGCCGCGGCCTGTCGCGCCAGGGATTCGATGCTCTCCCAGCTCTGCGCCTGCAGCAGCTCCCGCGGCGCCATCCACGAGCCCCCGACGCACGGTACGTTCGGCAGCGCGAGGTACTCCGCGGCGCTGTGCGTCGTGACGCCGCCGGTGGGACAGAACAGCTGGTCGGGGAAGGGTCCGGCCAGGGCGCGCAGCATGGCAGGGCCGCCGGCCTCACGGGCCGGAAACAGCTTGCAGGCCGTAAAGCCGGCGCGGCGCGCGCCGATCAGCTCGCTGGGCGTCATGATGCCCGGCAGCAGCGGCAGATCCACACCGCCGGCGGCCGCGACGAGCTCGGCCGTGAGTCCCGGAGTGACCCCAAAGCACGCCCCGGCGGCCACGGCGTCGGCCAGATCCCGCGGCTGCGTGAGGGTGCCCGCACCCACGATGGCCTCGGGCACCGCCGCGCGCATCGCCGCGATCGCCGCGAGCGCGCACGGGCTGCGCAGCGTGACCTCCAGCACCGGCAGGCCGCCGCGCACCAGCGCGCGCGCCAGCGGTACGGCCTGCTCGAGCCGCTCCACGGTGAGCACCGGGATCACCGGCGAGCAGCGCATGATCTCTACGATGGTCATGGGGCGCGGGTGCTCACGAGCCGCACGCCAGCGCGCCCGATTCCGCGTCGCCGACCGCCTTGCGAAAGGTACTGAAGAGCTCGCGTCCGTGACCGTGTGCCGCTGCACCCGGCGCTGCGCATGCCGGCTCGCGCGCGCTCCAGGTCTCCGCGCAGACCAATGCGTCGAGCGTCCCGGCAACGCTGTCCAGGCGGATGCGATCGCCATCGCGCACACGCCCGATGGGGCCTCCGCCGAGGCACTCGGGCGTGAGGTGAATCGCCGCCGGCACACTGCCGGAGGCCCCCGACATGCGCCCGTCGGTCACGAGCAGCACGCGCTGGCCACGCTTCTGCAGCACCGAGAGCGCCGGGGTGAGCGCGTGCAGCTCGGGCATGCCATTGGCGCGTGGCCCCTGCAGGCGCACCACCACCGCGACATCTCCCTGCAGGGCGCCCTGCGCAAAGGCGGCCGACACCGCCTCCTGGCTGTCGAACACCCGCGCCGGCGCCTCGACGATGCGATCGCGCGGCTGCAGCGCGGAGGTCTTGATGACCGCACGGCCGAGATTGCCGCGCAGCAGCTTCAGACCGCCGTCGGGACTGAAGGGGTCGGCGAGCGGCCGCAGTACCTGCGGATCGCCGCTGTGCTCGGGCACGTCGCGCCAGCACAGCTCTCCCTGTGCGAGCTGCGGCTCGCGTGTGTAGGCCTCGAGACCGGTGCCCATGACGGTGTGGCAGTCGGGGTGCAGCAGGCCGCCGCCGAGCAGCTCGCGGATCAGGAACGCCGTGCCGCCGGCGGCGTGGAAATGGTTGACGTCGGCGCTGCCGTTCGGATAGATGCGCGCCAGCAGCGGCACCACCGCCGAGAGCTCGTCGAAATCATCCCAGGTGATGATCAGGCCGGCCGCGCGCGCGATCGCCACCAGGTGGATCGTATGGTTGGTCGAGCCGCCCGTGGCCAGCAGGCCGACAATGGCATTGACCACCGCGCGCTCATCGACGATGCGGCTGAGCGGCTGGTACTGCTTTCCGAGCGCGGTGATGGCGGCCGCGCGGCGCGCCGCCGCGCGTGTCAGCGCATCGCGCAGCGCCGTGTTGGGGGGCACGAAGGCCGCGCCCGGCAGGTGCAGCCCCATGATCTCCATCAGCATCTGGTTGCTGTTGGCCGTCCCGTAGAAGGTGCAGGTGCCCGGCGCATGGTAGCTCCGCGACTCCGATTCCAGTAGCGCCGCGCGATCGACCTCGCCCTGTGCGTACAGCTGCCGCACCCGGGCCTTCGCATGATTGTCGAGCCCGGAGGGCATGGGACCGGCGGGTACGAACACGACCGGCAGCTCGCCGAACGCCAGGGCGCCGATCAGCAGCCCCGGCACGATCTTGTCGCAGACACCGAGGCACAGCGCCGCGTCGAACATGCCGTGGGTCAGCGCCACCGCCGTGGCCATCGCGATCACGTCGCGGCTGAAGAGCGAGAGCTCCATGCCGGTCGTGCCCTGCGTGACGCCGTCGCACATCGCCGGTACCCCGCCGGCGAACTGCGCGACTGCGCCAGCCTCGCGGGCCGCCATCTTGATCAGTGCCGGAAAACGCTCGAGAGGCTGATGCGCCGACAACAGGTCGTTGTAGGCCGATACGATGGCGATGTTCGGCCAGCTCACTTCGCGCAGCCGGGCCTTATCGCCCTCCCCGGCGGCGGCAAAGCCGTGCGCAAGGTTCGCGCACGGCAGCCGCTCGCGTGCCGGCCCCGCCCGCGGCGCCCTGTGCGCGAGGTACTCCCCCCGCAGCGGTGCGCTGCGCGCGAGGATGCGCGCCGTGACCCGCGCGACCACGGCGTGCAGCGGTGGAACGATTTTCGCAACGCTGGTCACCGGCTATGCATGAGCATTTGCCGTGCCACACCTCCGCGAGCCGCGACTCGCCCCACGGGAGATCCATTGACCGCCGCTCAAATCACCCAGGCATCCGCCAGGCGCCTGCCTGACTTCGACCTGGTGCTGTTCGGTGGCACCGGGGATCTCGCGATGCGCAAGCTCCTGCCCGCGTTGTTTCGCCGCTACCTCGCCGGTCAGTTCCCGGCGCGCGCGCGCATATTGGGCATCGGTCGCACCAACATCGAACGTGACGAGTACCTGGCACTGGTCGAGGAGAACAGCCGCAAGTATCTGCCCGCCGGACTGGACGCGACCCGCTGGACGGCCTTCAGCCGCCTGCTCGACTACCTGCAGCTGGATGCCACCAGCGCCGCCGACTACAGCCGGCTGGGCGCGCGGCTCGCGGCACAGCCCCTGCCCTTGCGGGTGTTCTTCCTGTCCACGGCTCCGGCGCTGTTCACGCACGTGTGCCGCAATCTTGCAGCGGCCAGCCTCGTGACCCCCGAGGCGCGCATCGTGCTCGAGAAGCCGTTGGGTCAGGACCGCGGTTCGGCCGCGGACATCAACGAGCAGGTCGGCGCGCTGTTTCCGGAGCGGCAGATCTACCGGATCGATCATTACCTGGGCAAGGAAGCCGTGCAGAACCTGCTTGCGTTGCGCTTCGGCAATGCGCTGTTCGAGCCGCTGTGGCGACGCGGCCGTATCCGTCACGTGCAGATCACGGTCAGCGAGCAGCTCGGCGTCGAGGGACGCGGAGCGTTCTACGACCAGACGGGCGCGCTGCGCGACATGGTGCAGAATCATCTGTTGCAGCTGCTCTGTATCATGGCGATGGAGCCGCCGGCGGTCGATCACCCCGACGCGGTGCGCGATGAGAAGCTGAAGGTGCTGCGGGCGCTGCGGCCGCTCGAGGGCCCCACGGTTGCCAGCCACGTCGTGCGCGGTCAGTACCGCGCCGGCGCCGTCGGCGGCACACCCGTGGTGGGGTATCTGGAAGAGCAGAACGTCCCGCCCGAAAGCACCACCGAGACTTTCGTGGCGCTCAAGGCCCACATCGACAGCTGGCGCTGGGCGGGCGTGCCGTTCTATCTGCGCACTGGCAAGCGCCTGCAGGAGCAGGTCGGCGAGATCGTCGTCTACTTCGAGGATGTCCCTTACCCCATCTTCGAGACCGCGACCTCCGTCAACACCGCCAACCGCCTGGTCATTTCCCTGCAACCTCGCGACAGCATCACGCTGACACTGCTGGCCAAGACGCCCGGAGAAAACATGCGGCTGCGCCCGGTGGAGCTGCGCCTGGACATGCCTGAGACCGCACGGGCCTCGCAGCTGGACGCCTATGAACGACTGCTCAGCGACGTCATCAAGGGCAGGCTGACGCTGTTCATGCGTCGCGATGAACTGGACGCCGCCTGGCGCTGGATCGATCCGATCCGCGATGCCTGGGCGCAGTCCGACGAGCGCCCCAGGGGCTACACCGCGGGCAGCTGGGGGCCGGCAGCGGCCAGCGCACTGATCGCGCGCGACAATTGCACCTGGAACGGCGAAGTCTGAGCGGGGGTCGTGCGGCGGGGCGCAGATCGCGGCTCACCGGAGGCCGCCCC
>JASHSK010000106.1 GCA_030038755.1 Gammaproteobacteria bacterium | reverse complement strand
CTCCCCGGCCTGCCCGTCCAGCGCCGCGGTGGAAATTCCCAGGTCAGCGAGCAGCTTCGCATTGCCGACGGCCACCGGCTGGCCGTCGAGCTCGGCGGTGATTCCCTCTCCCGGAACGGCGCGAAAATGCGCGATCTCGCCCAGCGGCAGTGCGCGATGCTGCGCGGCTGCCACGATCGCGCCCGCGAGTGGATGCTCGCTTGCACGCTCCAGGCTCGCCGCGAGCGTCAGCACCACCCGCTCCTGGAAATCCCGGGTTGGCACGACGCCGCTCACCCGGGGCCTGCCTTCGGTCAGCGTGCCCGTCTTGTCGATGACCAGCGTGTCGACTTTCTCGAGGCGCTCGAGCGCATCCGCATCCTTGATCAGCACGCCGGCGCTCGCGCCCTGACCGAGACCGACCATGACCGACATCGGCGTCGCCAGACCCAGCGCGCACGGACAGGCGATGATCAGCACCGAAACGGCAGCCACCAGCGCGTAGGCGAATGCCGGGGGCGGCCCGAGGATCATCCAGGCGACGAACGCCACGATGGCCGCGCCGATCACCGCCGGCACGAACCATGCGGACACCACATCGGCGAGGTGCTGGATGGGTGCGCGACTGCGCTGGGCCTCGGATACGCGCTGCACGATGCGCGCGAGCAGCGTCTGCGCGCCGACTTTTTCCGCGCGCATCAGCAAGCTTCCCGCGCCGTTGATCGTGCCCCCGATGACCTGCGCGCCCGCCTGCTTTTCCACGGGCACGGACTCGCCGGTCACCATGGATTCATTCACGGCGCTGTGCCCTTCGAGCACCACGCCGTCCACGGGGAGGCTATCCCCGGGGCGGATTCGCAGCCGATCGCCCACGTGCACCTGCTCGAGCGGCACCTCTTCATCGCCCCCATCACTGCGCACGCGGTGCGCCGACTTCGGCGCGAGGTTCAGCAGCGCGCGCAGCGCACTGCCGGTTTTCTCGCGCGCGCGCAGCTCCAGTACCTGCCCGAGCAGCACGAGCACCGTGATGACCGCCGCGGCCTCGTAGTACACGGGCACGGTGCCGCTCACCGCCAGCATGCGCGCCGGGAAGAGCCGCGGCACGAGCGTTGCGGCCAGACTGTCCACATAGGCCGCACCGACTCCCAATGCGATGAGGCTGAACATATTGAGTGAGCGCTGTCGAACCGAATCCCAGCCGCGCAGCAGCAGCGGCCATCCCGCCCACAGCACCGCGGGTGTCGCGAACAGCAGCTGCACCCACTGCGAGAGCCGTGGGCTGAAAGCGGCGTGCAGACCCGCAGCGCGGGCGTGCGCTGTCATCGAGAGCACCACGACGGGCAGTGCGAGCGCCGCCGCGATCCAGCAGCGGCGCGTCATGTCCCGCAGCTCCGCGGAGGGCACGGCCTGCGCCGCCGGCGTCAGCGGCTCGAGCGCCATGCCGCAGATCGGACAGCTGCCCGGCGCGCCGCGGCGCACCTGCGGATGCATGGGACAGGTGTACATGAGCGCCACGCTCGCGGCGTCGGCCTGCCCCGGTGCAGGAGGAGGCCGCAGATAGCGCTCGGGGTCGGCCGCGAACCTGGTCAGGCAGTGCGCGCAGCAGAAGTAGCGCACCGTGCCCGCGTACTCGAACCGGTGCGGGCTCGAGCGCGGATCCACGCTCATGCCACAGACGGGATCGCGGACTGTGCCTGGTTTGGACGCCTCGCCGGGCGCGCCTGCCGTACTTGCGAGCATGTCGGAATGCTCATGGTACGTCCTTGGGACGCGCTCACGCCAGCCGCACCGAGCCCTTCAGGGTTTGGAGTCGCGCCAGTGACGCCACTCGTGGGCGAGCCGGCGCTGCAGTGAGCGAGGGCGATCCTGATAGAGCAGCTCGCCCTCCATCAGGGCCGAGCTGGCCAGGCGCTTGCGCCGCTCCTGGATGATCCTGAGCAGCGCCCGCAGCCCGTCATCCTGGACAGCCGAGTGAGCCACCCCGTACGCCAGCGCGTGCTCGGCGAGCAGCGCGAAATCATGCGCCTTGCCCAGATGGTCGGACAGGTTGTGTGCGCGACGCTCGAGTGCGCGCAGCTCCCCGGGGGCGATGGGCTCGAGCATCTCCAGGGCGTAGCGAAGATACTTCACCTGCTTGCGCCACTCGTGCAGCGTTTCGTCCGGCGGCACTGAGCGCGCACTCGGCGTGCAGCGCCGCCCCGTGCGGTAGACGCGTCGCAGAGCCGGCCCGAGTACCGCCCAGCCATGCCGGCCGACGCGCCAGTGGCGCGCGCGACGTTCCGCACGCTTCAGCGCGTGACGCAGAGGACCGCGGACCTGCCCGCTCTGCAGTCGGGCCTGGGCGCTGACCTGCGCGCCGTGCAGTGCGCGGGCCAGCTCCGCGACCGCCGCGCTGCTGCGCAGGGATCGCTCATCCCGCCGCAGCGACTGCAGGGCCTGCAGCAACACCCTGGCGTCGCGCGCCGCGTCGAGCCCGTGCGCGGCATCGCGCAGCGCCGCATTCTCGCGCCGGTAGGCCGCCGTGCCGAGCGCCGGCCGCAGCAGGCGCAGGCTCGTGCGCGCCTTCTTCAGCGACCTGCGCGCCTCATGGACAGCGTCCGCCGACGTGTCCGCCAGGCTGCGCTCGGCGCGCACCAGGTAGTGGCGCGCGACCCGCCGCAGTGCACGCGTACCGGAGCGGCCGCATGAAACCGTTGTCTTGGCCACGTGCTCCGCCCGCCTGCGCGGCGGTAGCCGGCGCCTCCGAGCTGCCATGCGTCGGCCCATCCTGCGGCCCTTCTGTCCGCCCATCCTTCGGCCCAATCCTTTCGCCCATCCGTGGGCCCAGTCCCCGGGGCGATTATGGCAAAGCTCGCGCGGCCCGAGCGCGCCCCATCCCTCGTCGCCTCTCGTCGGACGCCCCCGATGAGCGGCTCCGGCCACGGCCATCGATGCTAGCATTGGCGAGTGGGAGGGCTTGCCCTGGGGGCAGGCCGCGCGGATCATCGGACTCCCGCATGGGGATGCTCGCGAGTCGCACGGGGGCGCGGTCACGAGGCACTGCGGGAGTGGGTAGGCCGGGGGAACGGCGATGAACATTCCGGACGAGCTGTTAGCCGCCTATGTCGACGGACAGCTGCAGGGCGCCGAGCGCGCGCGTATCGAGCAGGCCATCGCACGTGATGCCCGACTCGCGCAGCGCGTCGCGCAGTACCGCGCGGCGCGCGGCCGTTTGCGTGGCGTCTTCGACAATGCCGTGCACGAGCCGATGCCGCAGCGCCTGCTGCAGTCGGCGCGCTCCACCGCGCGCCCCATGACCGCACAGGTCATCGATCTGGCGCGTGTGCGTGCCGAGCGGCGGCGGCGCAACGAGCGCAATCGATTACTGCAGCCGCATCACATTGCGATCGCGGCCTGTCTGGTCGGCGGACTGCTGATCGGTGCCGTGGCTGAGCGGCTCGTCAATGGCGCCGGCATGACGGAGTATCAGGACGGTGCGCTCCTGGCGCGCGGAGCGCTGGCCGATGCCCTGAACAATCAGCTGGCCGATGCACCGGTCCCGGGGGATGAATTCCGTGTCGGGATGAGCTTTCGCACCAAGAGCGGCAACTACTGCCGCACCTTCTCGGCCAGCGATGCCCATGCGCTTGCCGGTCTCGCCTGCCGCGAGCAAGAGCGCTGGCGCATCGTCACCCTGGTGAGCACGCAGCCGCCGGTGAGCGTGGGCCCGGTTGCGACCCATCGCGTCGCCGTCAGTTTCTCTCCGCTGCTGCTGCAGACGGTACGCGAGCGCATGGCCGGCGAGCCGCTGGATGCGCAGGCCGAGGCCAAGGCGCGCGGCAGCGACTGGCGCTGACGCCGCCCCAGCGGGCGGCCGCTGCAGCGCCGCCGGTCAACTGGCCGGCTGAGCCGCTCGCGGGGCGTCTCCAGGCTGCCGCGTGGCATCGGTGCCGCGCGCGCTCTCGTAGCGGCGGCCCAGCACCCACGCCACGGGGAACCAGACCGCGGAGATCACCGCCCCGAGCACCGCCAGCGCGCCCAGTCCATGCGGCAGGATCGCATCGCTGATCCAGGCCGCGCTGACGTCACCGAAGCGATAGACCACCGTATCGATGATGTTCTTGGCCTTGTAGCGGCTCTCCTGATCGACCACCGTGAACAGCATCTCGCGCGAGGGCTTGGCCACGGCGTACTCGGCCGCGCGGCGCACGACCTGGATGGCCGCGAGCACCAGCAGGATCGGCGAGAAGGCCAGGGCGAGGAAGGCGATCACCATGATCACCGGATTGAGCATCAGGCCGCTCGTCACGCCGAAGCGCGCGATGAGGCGGCCGGTGCCGAACAGCTGCAGGAACACCGCGATGCTGTTGACGGTCAGGTCGATCAGCGCGTAGGCCTGCGTGCGCACCGCCGTATTGTGGAAGGCATGCTGGATCAGGTCGCTGAGCTCGACGTAGACCACGGTGGAGATCCAGCTCATCAGCAGCAGGAACAGCGACAGCAGCAGCAGGTAGGGCGAGCGCAGCAGCAGCGAGAAGCCGGCGAACGGATTGGCGCTGCCCAGCCGGTGCTCGAGAGTGGTGTGCTGGGCCTCCACGCCCGCGGCGAGCATGCGCTCCTTTTCGCGCACCAGCAGACGCACCACGATCGCGGTCAGCACGAAGCCGACCGCCGCGATGAGCATGAGGTTGTAGTTGCCTACCGCGCGCGCCAGCACGGTGGCGATCATCGGGCCGACGATGCCGCCGACGGTGATGCCCGCGGCCACGAAGCCGAACAGGCGCTTGGCCTGGGTGCGCGAGAAGGTATCGGCCATGAAGGTCCAGAACACCGAGAGGATGAGCATGTTGAAGGTGCTCACCCACACGTAGAACACCGCGGCGGTCCACTTGTCCGGCACCCGGCCGCTGACGAATACCGCGTAGAACACCAGCACGGACGCGCCGATGACCACATACACCCACGGCAGGAAGGTCGACAGCTTCACGCGCGCGGCCAGCGCCGAGTACAGCGGCGCCGTCAGCAGGCAGCCGATCAGCGTGCCGGTGAACAGATCATTCAGGTGCGCGGCGCCCCACACCGTCCCCATGGTGTCGCGCACCGGCTTGACCACCGAGTAGCTGCCGAACAGCAGCAGGCCGAACAGCATGCTCAGCACCACGGCGCGCATCTCGTGAGGCTCCACGGCGGCGACCGATTTGAAGATGCGCGCCAGCGGCGAGGGCCGCGCCGCGGCGGAAGTGGATGGATTCATGCAAGCTCCTGCATTGCGCGATCGGCTTCCCATCGGAGCGGCGCAGCTTGGCCACGCAGCGCCGGCGCGGCGGCGCCACGCAGGCGCCACGGAAGCGCCGCGCGGGCGCCACCCGGCGCCGCTGCGCTCAGATCAAGATACGCTGCCCATGGACAGCTGGCGAAGCTTTTCGTAGCGGCGCCCGAGGTAGCCGCCGACACCTCCCCACAGCACCGCTCCCCCCATGGCCAGAACGGCGCCGGCGGCCAGCCCGAACCCGGCGGCCAGCAACCCCGACTGCGTCCACGCCGAGGTCAGGTCGCCGAAGCGGTATATCACGGTATCGATGACATTTTTCGTGCGATAGCGGCTCGCCTGCGGCATCACCGTGAAGCAGATCTCGCGGCTCGGACGCGCGATGGCGTACTGACCTACGCGCCGCACGATCTGCAGCGCCTGAATCATCAACAGCGAGGGTGCCAGCAGCAACGCCGCGAATGCACCGAGCATCAGCAGCGGGTTGAGCACCAGCGCCGCCGTCAGACCCAGGCGACGCAGCACGTGACCCATGCCAAAGATCAGTACCGCCGCGGTGCAGATGTTGACCGCCAGATCGATGTCGGCGATGGCCTGCGCGCGCCCTGCCAGAGCGGGAAAGGCGTGCGCGATGATATCGGTCTGAAAGAAGTAGCCGACGGTCGCCACCCAGGTCATCAGCCATATGAAGGCGGCCTGGGCGAACGCGTACCCGGAAGAGAACAGCTCGGTGAAACCCGAGAATGGGTTGCCGGGCAGGTCGTGCTCGAGGGTCGAGACCTGCGCCTGCGCTCCGCGCTCACGCAGCCGCCGCTTCTCGTGCATCAGCAGGTGCACCAGCAGGATGACGAGTCCGAAGCCCGCGGCCGCGAGCACCAGCAGACCCGGCAGTCCCAGACGGCTGACCAGCGCCCGCGTCAGGATCGGCCCTGCGATGGCGCCCAACTCCCCGCCGGCGGCGATCAGCGCGAACAGGCGGGTCGCCTGAATCGGGGTGAACAGATCCACCATCAGGGTCCAGAACACCGACACCATGAATAGATTGACGACGCTGAACCACACGTAATAGGCGCCGGCCAGCCAGACGCTGTCCGGCGCGAGGCGAAACAGCTCGGCGAAGGCCAGCACGTTGAGCAGCCAGAACCAGAACACGGCGGGCAGCAGGCGCGACAGCCGCAGATGCGAGGCCAGCCACGTGTACAGCGGCGAGGCCACCAGGGTCCCGATGAACGTGCCGGTGAACAGCAACTGCAGCCGCCCTACCCCCACCAGGGTCGCGACCGTGTCGCGCACCGGGCGCAGGATGTAGAACACGGCCAGCACGAAGAAGTAACAAACGAAGGCCAGGGCGAGCGCGCGGCGCTCCACGGGAGATACTTCAGCGGCGAGACGTAGCACGCTGCCGAAGCCGCCCGCGTCGGCGGCGCTGGGCGCGGCAGGTTGTGCTAGCGGATCCGCCAGATGAGTACCACAGCCCCCAGGGTGAGCAGCGCCGTGGGCACCCAGGCCAGGATCAGTGGATCCACGCGGTAGACCTGCGCGCCGCTCTCCACCAGCCGTTGCAGGAAAAAGTACACCACGCCGAGCGTCAGGCCCAGGGTGGTGCGACCTCCGAAGGTCGCCGAGCGCATCGAACCGAAGCCGAACGGCAGCGCGAACAGCAGCGCTGCCAGAATGCCCGCCATGCGCGCGATGCGCGACCAGAAGGCAATCAGATAGGGTTCCGCGGCCTGGTTGTTGCTGCGCAGGTAGAGGATGGCGCGGTACAGGTTGTGCAGCGCCAGCTGCGCCGGCGGGACCACCGCGAACTGCAGCAGGTCGCTGCCGGCGGTGGTCTGCAGCACACGCTCGGTCTGCTGCTGGCTCGAGACGGTGTTCTGCGACAGACTCGATTCGGTGTAATCGAGCAGTCGCCAGGCCTTGGGCCCGAGCGGCGTGGCACGCGAGGCACGCGCCACCGAGGCGATGCGGTTATCGGGGGTCAGGTTGAACACCAGCATGCCGCGAAACTCGGCCGCGGTGCTCAGTCCCTGCACCTCCACGATGGTATCGCCGCTGCGGATCCAGGCGCCGGCGCTGCCGGCGAAGCTGACGTCCGCGTAGCGCGCGAACGCCTTCTGCTGGTCCGCGAGCTCCCCGAGCGGCTGTGCCAGAAACTCCCCGATCAGCATCGCGATGCCGACCAGTACGAAGGCGCTGAACAGGACCGCGACGCTCAATCGCAGCTTCGACATCCCTGATACGCGCATCACGGTCAGCTCGTTGCTGCGCGCGAGCACGCCGATTCCCAGCAGAGCGCCGATCAGCACCCCGGCGGGGAACGACGTGAGCGCGAACTGCGGCAGCGTCATGAGCGAGTACTGCAATGCCTCCATCAGGCCGTAGTGTCCGGTGCCCACGTCCGGCTGCTCGCTGATGAAGATGAACAGCAACCCGAGCGTCAGCAGCACCGCCATGGTCAACGCAACGCCCCCGAGCAGCGTGCGCGCGATGTAGCGGTCGAGCATGTTCATCGGCGCTGTGCCCTCACCGGCAATGGCGCCGCAGGCTCGTCGACAGCCCCCTGCCCGGGCGCGGCGCGATCAGTAGCGGCGCTCTCGCGGTGCCGGGCGTGCAGCCGGCGCACCAGCGCCGGCTGCAGCATGGCCGCGACGGCGATCAGCAGGAACAACCCGTGCACCCACCACAGGCCGAGCACCTCGGGCACCTGTCGCCGCTCGATCCAGCTCTTGCCGGCCTGTGCGAGCACGGCGTAGAAGGCGAACGCGACGACCGCCAGCCACACGTGTGCGTAGCGTCCCTGGCGCGGCCGCAGCCGCCCGAGCGGCATCCCGAGCACGGCAAACACCAGCGTCATGACCGGCAGGCCGATGCGCCACTGCAGCTCGGCCTGCAGGCGTGGATTGCGGCTGCCCCACAGCAGCGCGGTAGGGACCTGGTCGACACGGTTGGTCGCCGCGTCGCCCTGTGGAGCATTGAAGGGAATCAGCTGCTGATCGAAACGCATGATGCGGTAGCGGTTGGTGCCGGGGACGCCCTCCACGCGCTCGCCGTCGTACAGCGTGATGGTCTCCGAGCTGCCGGAGATCGTGTAATGCGCCCGGTCGGCGACCGTGGTGTCGATCATCTGCCCGACACTGCGGTCGACGAATACGTCGCTCAGATCCCCGTTGGGCAGGGTGGCGCGCGCGTACACCACGACGCGCCCGCCCGCGAAGCTGCGGAAACGCCCCGGCTCGAGCGGCGCCAGAATACCCGCGCGCAGCGCCTGGTTGCGCAGATTTTCCTCGGCGAGCGCCGCGCGCGGCCCGACGGAGAAGTTCAGCCATATCCCCAGCACCGTGACCGGCAGGGCGAGCAGCCACACCGCGACGGCCACGCGCGCCATGCCCGCGCCGGCGGCCTGGGCCGCGGCCATCTCGCTGTCGTGGTAGAGCCGGCCGAAGGCGAGCACCAGCCCGAGCAGCAGCCCCACGGGCAGCAGCATGGCGAAGTTCTGGATGGCGCTCAGGGCGATCAGCTTGAGCACGAAGGTGCGCTGGTACTGCAGCTCCGCGGCGCGCGTCAGCACCTCCCCGATGGTGTTGACGATCATCACGGCGGATGCGACCACGGTCACACCGACGAAGGCGACCGTCATCTCCTTGAGCAGGTAGCGTTGCAGAATACGCAATCCGATCCTCTTCCCCGCGCGCCTTGGGCTACACTGCCGGCAGCTCGCCGGGTAAGCCCCGCCGGCGGATGCGCGAGTGCCAATCCGGTCATATACACCTGATCAGCGCACTCGCGTGGCGGCGGACGCTACGTTATACGAACAGTTCACGAGCTCACAAGGTAACCGGGACGCGACGATGCGATTCGAAGCTTTCACACGCCGGGCAGCCGCGCAGCGCGCCGACTGCCTGGTCATCGGCGTCTTCGAGCGTACCGAGCTCGGGCCGATCGGCTCTTCAGTCAACAGCGCGCTGCGTGGACGGCTCGCCGCGCTGCTCGCGCGCGGGGATTTCCCCGGCCGCGCACAGGAAACGCTGCTGCTGCCGGAGGTGACGGGCCTCACAGCCGGCCGGCTGCTGCTGGTGGGCCTGGGACCGCGCGCGCAGTACAACCGCCGCGCCTGGCGCAAGGCGCTGCACGCCGCGGTCGGTGCGCTCGCCCGCACGCGCATCGGCTCGGCGGCGCTGGCGCTCGAACGCCCCGCCGGGCGCGAGCTGGACGACTACTATTTCGGCCGCTGCACCGCTGAGAGCGTCGGCGCCGCCCTCTACCGCATCAATGACCTCAAGAGCACGCGCCGGCCGCGCGCCCCGGCGCTCTCGCTCGTGCGCCTCGGCCCCGTCGAGGCTGCCCAGCTTCCCGCGGTGCGCCGCGGGCTCGGCGCCGGAGCGGCGCTCGCGCGCAGCGCCGCGCTGCTGCGCGACCTCGGCAACCTCCCCGCCAATGTGTGCACTCCGCGCTACCTGGCCAACCAGGCCCGCGAGCTCGCGCGCACCCATCGGCGGCAGGTGCGCGTGCGCATCCTCGATGAGGCGGCAATCCGGCGGGCGCGCATGGGCTGCCTGCTCGCCGTCACGCGCGGCAGCGACGAGCCGCCGCGCTTCATCGTGCTGGAATATCGGGGCGCGGCGCGCAGCCGGGCTCCGGTGGTGCTGGTCGGCAAGGGCGTCACCTTCGACACCGGCGGCATCTCGCTGAAAGACCCGCAGGCCATGGACGAGATGAAGTTCGACATGTGCGGTGCCGCCACCGTCCTGGCGGCGATCGATTTCGCGGCCAGCACCGGGCTGCGCCTGAACGTGGTCGGCCTGATGCCGGTGTGCGAAAACATGCCCAGCGGTCGGGCCGTCAAGCCGGGTGACATCGTCACCAGCGCCTCGGGCCAGACGGTGGAGAT
>JASHSK010000105.1 GCA_030038755.1 Gammaproteobacteria bacterium | reverse complement strand
GAGCTCGCCAACGGCTTCGAGGAGCTCGCGGACGCAAGCGAGCAGCGTGCACGCTTCCTCGCCGAGCAGCGCGAGCGGCTGCGGCGCGCTCTACCGGTGCCTGAGGTCGATGAGCGGCTGCTCGCGGCGCTCGAGCATGGTCTGCCGCCGGTATCCGGTGTCGCGCTGGGGTTCGATCGCGCGCTCATGCTGCGCATCGGAGCGGATGACATCCGCTCCGTGCTTGCATTCCCGACCGAACAGGCCTGAGCCCGGCGGCTGCGATCGCCCGACGGTGCTACTGCTTGCCGCGCGAGATGTACGCGCCGGTACGCGTATCCACCCGGATCACTTCGCCCTCGTTGATGAACAGCGGCACGCGCACCACCGCGCCGGTCTCCAGCTTGGCGGGCTTTTGCCCGCCGGTGGCGGTGTCGCCGCGCACGCCGGGGTCGGTCTCGACGACCTTGAGCTCGATGTGCGGGGGCGGAGTCACCACGATCGGCACCCCGTTCCACAGCGTGACGATGCACTCGGTGCCGTCCTTGAGCCATTGGGCGTTATCGCCCACGACCGCCTTGCTGGCGGCGTGCTGCTCGAAGTTCTCCGGGGCCATGAAGTGGAAGAAATCCCCGTCGCTGTACAGGTACTGCATGTCGACGTCCATGACGTCGGCGGCTTCCACGCTCTCGCCGGATTTGAACGTGCGTTCGATGACGCGTCCGGTCTTGAGGTTGCGGATGCGCACGCGGTTGAAGGCCTGTCCCTTGCCCGGCTTGACCATTTCGTTCTCGACGATCGACCACGGGTCCCCATCGATGATGATGCGCAGACCCGACTTGAACTCGTTGGTCGAATAGCTGGCCATTTCTTTTCCGCCGCTGCCGGCCGCACAATGACGGCCCGTCAAAAAGGGCGCGTATGATAGCGGCATCCCCCACCCCCCGCCACCCGGCCGGCAGCGGCAACCCGTCGGCCGGCACCACCAGTCATCCGGTCGGCACCGACGCCGCGGATCGCACCGGGCAACCCTGCGCCGGGGAATCATCCCCTCGGCACTCATGCGCCGCAGACCCGGCCGATCCCGAGGCGTGGCAGCGCGAGCTCGCGCAGGCGGTGACCGATCCCGTGGAGCTGTGCCGGCTGCTGCAGCTCGATCCGCAGCTTGCACTGCAGGCGCGGACGGCGGCGGGACGCTTTCGTCTGCTGGTCCCGCGCGGCTTCGTGCGCCGCATGCGCCGCGCCGATCCGCACGACCCGCTGCTGCTGCAGGTGCTGCCGGGCGCGCGCGAGCTCATCGAACAAGCAGGCTACGAATCCGACCCGCTGCACGAGTGCCGCACACAACGCGTCCCGGGGCTGCTGCATAAGTACCACGGCCGCGCGCTGCTGATCAGCACAGGGGCCTGTGCCGTGCACTGCCGGTACTGCTTCCGCCGCGAGTTTCCCTACGGTGGCCACGCCGACACCTCGGGGGCGCTGGCGGCCATCGCCGCCGATGCCTCGATCGAAGAGGTGATCCTCTCGGGCGGGGATCCCCTCGCACTGAGCACCGCGCGACTGCGGCGGCTCACCGATGCGCTGCGCGACGTCCCTCACGTGCGGCGGCTGCGGCTGCACACGCGCACCCCGGTTGTGCTGCCCGAGCGCGTGGACGCGGCGCTCGTCGATTGGCTCGGCTCACTGCCCTGGCCATGCGTCGTGGTCCTGCACTGCAATCATGCCAACGAGATCGACGCCGCGGTGCGGGCGGCCAGCGCGCGGCTGCGCTCCACCGGCGCGACGCTGCTCAATCAATCGGTGCTGCTGGGCGGCGTGAACGACTCGGCGAGCGCCCTGTGCGAGCTGTCCGAGGCGCTGTGGTCGGCGGGGACTCTGCCCTATTACCTGCACCTGCTCGACCCGGTGAGCGGCGCAGCGCATTTCGAGGTGAGCGAGACTCGCGCGCGGCAGCTGCTCGCGCAGGTGGCTGCGCGGCTCCCGGGGTATCTCGTGCCACGTCTGGCCCGCGAGGTTCCGGGGGCGCCCGCCAAGAGCCTGATCGCCCCGGCGCCCCCGGATCCGTGAGCTGCAATCCGCATCACAGCAGGCGGCCGGACACAGCGGATACGCTTCACAGCCGGCCGAAGCTCGGGTGCTAGAATCCGACCGCCTGTTGCGGAGGGATGTTTGGACGACACCACGGCGGTTCCACTGATCGTGCACAGCGCGGCGCGCGATCCCGTGGAGGCGCTCAACGGTCTGCTGCGCAGGGCCGGGATCGCCGCGCACTGTACGTGGATTCCAGCCCTCCAGGATCTTCCCGACGCGCTCGAGCAGCTCAACCCGGAGCTGCTGCTGTGCTGTCCCGGAGCGGCGGACGAGCTGCGCCGGATCGCCGCGGCGCGCGATCAGGTATCGAGCATCCTGCCGCTGATCGCGATCCGCGATGAGGTGGACGAGTCGCGTATCGCGGAGGACATGACGCAGGGGGCGCGCGACACCGTCTCGCTGCGCCAGCCGGGCCGTGTGCACGCGGTCATCGCGCGCGAGCTGCACTCGTTTCGCCTGGAGCGCACCCTCAACGCGACGCTGCGCGCGTCGCAGGATTATCGCAGCCAGCTCGAGGTGGTCCTGCAGCGCTCCGCCGATGCGATCGCCCAGGTGCAGGAGGGCATCCTGGTCGACGCCAATGGCTCGTGGCTCGAGCTGTTCGGCTTCGTGGAGGCCACGGGGCTGGTCGGCCAGCCTGTCATGGATCTGTTCGACGACGCCACTCAGGCGCCGCTCAAGGCGGCTCTGACCGCCTGCCTGCAGGGGCACTGGAGCAATCATCCGCTCAAGGCGGGGGCGGTGCTGGGCGATGGGACGACGATCCCGCTGACCCTCACGCTGACGCGCGGAGAGTACGACGGCGCCCCCAGCGTACGTCTCATCGTCGCGGCTCAGAAGCGCGACGACCAGCAGCTGGCGCGCGAGCTCGAGACCGCCATGCAGAGCGACCCGGGGACGGGGCTGCCGACACGGCGCCACCTGCTCACGGCGCTGCAGGATCGTCTGCAGCGCCCCGTGGCCGGCGGCCTGCGCTACCTCGTGTGCGTGCGCCCGGACAAATTCTCCAGCATCGAGCGCGAAGTCGGCGTGCTCGCCAGCGAGCAGTTCCTGATCGCGATAGCCAACATCGTCGGCTCGCTGCTCGGCCCGCACGATCTGGCCGGACACTTCGGTGGCACCTCGCTGCTGCTGCTGCTCGAGCGCGGCAACCGACGCGACGTGGAGGCCTGGTGCGAAAACCTGCTCGAGCGCGTCGGACGGCAGGCGTTCCAGGTCGACAGTCACACGCTGCGCGCCACCTGTACCGTGGGCGTCGGGGTCGTGCCGCTCAACAAGCCGGACCTCAACGCGGCGGTGATGGATGCGCTGGAGGCGCTGCGACGCGGTCGCGAACGCGGCGGCAACCAGGTCATCACGGTGGACCGCGCCGACAACGACACGCGCGTGCAGGCCTACGATCAGATCTGGGTCAAGCACATCAAGACGGCGTTGATGGAGAACCGCTTTCGCCTCAATCAGCAGCCCATCGCGGCGCTCGGGGGTGAGCAGCTCAAGATGTTCGACGTGGCCATCCGCATGCTCGACGCGCAGGGCAAGGAGGTACTGCCCTCCGAATTTCTGCCCGCCGCGGCGCGCAACGACCTGCTGAAGAACATCGATCGCTGGGTGATCGGCGCGTCCCTCTCATTTGCCGCCAAGCGCAAGCCCGATCTGCTGTTCGTGCGTTTATCGCGCGACAGCGCGCTGGACGCCTCGCTGCTGCCGTGGCTGGAGCTGCAGCTCAAATCCACGCTGGCCGATCCCAAGCGGCTGTGCCTGCAGATCACCGAAGAGGTGGCCGCACGGCAGCTGCAACAGACCGCTCAGGTGGTGCAGGGGCTGCGCGAACGCGGGTTGCGCTTCGCCATCGAGCACTTCGGCACCGGGCGCGATCCGCAAAGCCTGCTCGCGGCGCTGCCGCTGGACTTCGTCAAAATCGACGGCTCGCTCATGCAGGGGCTCACGGGCAACGCTGCCCTGCAGCAGCGGGTGCGCGGCATCGTCGACGCGGCGCGAGCGCGCGGCGTGCAGACGGTGGCCGAGCGCATCGAAGACGCCAACACCATGGCCGTGGTGTGGCAGCTGGGCGTGCAGTATATCCAGGGATATTTCGTGCACGCGCCCGAAGAGGTGGTCCTGAAGTCCTGAGGCGCTGCAGTCCTGACACCCTCCCGCCATCGGAGATACCTCCATGACCTCGATGGTTCACCACACCGGCGGCTGCCACTGTGGCCGCGTGCGCTTCGAAGTGATCGCCCCGAGCGACCTGGAAGTCTCCGAGTGCAACTGCTCGATCTGCAGCAAGTCCGGCTACCTGCACCTGACCGTCCCCAAGTCGCGCTTCCGGCTGCTGTCAGGCGAGGAGCAACTCACCAGCTACCAGTTCAACACCGGCACCGCCCGGCATCTGTTCTGCTCGGTGTGTGGCGTGAAATCGTTTTACGTGCCGCGCTCCCATCCCGAAGGCTTCAGCGTCAATGTGCGCTGCCTGGACGCCGGCACGGTGCGCTCCGTGCGCGTGACACCCTTCGATGGACGGCGCTGGGAGGAGCAGTATCCGCAGGGGCGCGGCCCACCGCTCGAAGAGCTCGGCAGCGCGGCGAAGTAAGTTCAGCCCGCGTAAGCTCAGCTCGCGTAAGTTCAGCTCGCGTGTGTTCAGCCCGCGTAAGTTCAGCCCGCGTCGCGCGGGCGGGACCGCGGCCCGCGCGCGACCGAGTGGCGCCTGAGGCTCGCACTGCGCGGCGCGATCACCCGCGCTCCGGCGTGCGCGCTCGCGTGCCGCAGCTGCAGGACCGCGAGCTCCTCGATGCGTGACTCGAGCGAGCGGTAATCCTGCACCAGGCGACGTCCGAACGCCGTGAGCGCGACCCCGCCGCCGCCACGTCCACCGACACTGGCGCATGCCACCGGTTCGTCGAAACTATCATTCAGGTCCTGCAGCAGCAGCCACGCTCGCCGATAACTCATCCGCAGCGTACGGGCGGCCTGCGACAGCGAGCCGCTGCCGGCGATCGCTTCGAGCAGCTGAATCTTGCCGATGCCCACCGAGCAGCCCGGACTGAAGTCGACACGAAAGCGCACCGCCGGCGCGCGCATCAGGCGCCCCATCGGCGAGTCGCAGCGCCCGCGATGGCCGCCAGCACGCGCGCTCCCCCGCTCACAACGAGGCCAACCAGGCCAGTAGCGCCTGGCGCCGCGCACGCGGCAGCCGTTCGAAGGACTCGCGCGCCGCACGTGCTTCTCCGCCGTGCCACAGAATGGCCTCCTCGATCGAGCGTGCGCGCCCGTCATGCAGCAGCGTCAGCTGTCGCTCCCGATTCACACGATAGCCGAGCCCCCACAACGGCGCCGTGCGCCAGCGGCTGACGACGGGCTGCCCCGTGACGTCGCGATCGGCAAGCCCCATGCCCAGATCGTGGAGTCGCAGATCCGTATAGGGAGCGATCGTACCGACGATAAGCCGCCCATCCGGATCGCGCAAACGCACCGGCAGTCGCGGCCGATGGCAGCCTGCGCAACCCAGCTGCACGAATAGCGGGTCAGGTGGGCCCGCGGCCGTCGCCGCGTTCACGGTGGGCACGGCCAGCCACTGCTCGAAGGCGACCACCGCATCGAGCAATGCATCCGACACCTCGGGGTCTCCCCCGTTGGGCTGTGACCGGCACTGCCGTTGGAGTACCGTGCAGTCGTCGTGGGGCCGCTCGCGGCTGGTGACACCCATTTCGCGCGCGAACGCCTTGGTGGTCTGGTCGCGGATGGACACCGAGACCCCCTGCCAGCCGAAGCGCCCGAGCTGAAGCCGCCCGTCGAGCCACTGCCACGCGGGAGCGCCGCCCGCGACACTCGCGCCGCCCGCGTTACCCGCACCGGCCACGTCACCCACGCGGCCCGCGCCATGCGCGCCGCCGGTGATGATCGCTTCGGGTACCGCCTCGAGCAGGCCGTCGCCAAACAGCTGCGGCGCCAGGCGTGGCTCAATGATGGTCGTGGCGGCCAGCGGACCGTAGCCCAGGTTGCCGATCACGTAGTGCGGCGCCCGCAGGTGCCATGCGCTGCCGTCGTCGTAGCGACCGGTGCGCTCCTGGTAAAGGATCTCGACGCTCGCCTCCGGCCGCACTCCCGGCAGCGCCACCGTATTGAGCACATGTCCATAGGTCGGATCACCGGCAGCGGCAGCGGTTGCGCCGCTGCCCAACGGCGACTGCAGCTCGACCACCAGCGCCTGCGGAGCGGGACCGTCACCCAGTGGGCCGTGACCGTCGGCCCCCTCGTTGTGACACTCATCGCAGGAGAAGGAGTTGAAAAGTGGGCCGACGCCGTCATGATCGGCGGCTCCCGGCGTGCCGGCCGGCTCCCACGGGGTATTGAAGACGGCATGGCCGAGGCGGACACGCGCAGCGGTCATCGCGCTGAGGTCGATGTAAAACGGCGGATCACGGGAATTGACGAACGCGCGTCGTCCGAGCGGCGACTGGTCGAGCGGCCGCGCTCCGGCAAGCCCAGCGGCCACGCCGGCAGCCAGCAGCATCGCCGTCCCGACCCGCATACTTCAGGATTTCGGCAGCGGCGAGCGCGTGACGGTCACGTGCACCTGCGTGCGCGGCTGATTGCTGAACTGCAACCACAGCTCCTGATTGGCGGGCAGCACGAACTCCACGATCTTGCGGGGTGGACGGCAGCCACGCTGGCCCTGGAAGTCCTGCGTCGCGAGCATCTTGCCATCCGACACCATATCGATCCAGAACGGTGCGTCCACCGACACGCGATAACTGCCTGGCTGCGAGACGCGCAGCTTCACCAGCCCGGCGTAATCCCCGCCACTCAGCACCACCTTGCCCGGTCCGGTGACGAAGTGCACCTGCTGCTGCGGGGCGAGCTGTAGCTCGTAGAAGCGGTCCGCATGGATGCTGGGAGCGCTGGCCGGAGTGCTCCCCGCCGGCAGCGCCTGTGGCTGCGACGCGAATAAATCCCGCTCATGCTGCACATTCCACGAAAAATCCGCGCACGGGCGCTGCGCCCAGGCCGGCGCACCCGCCGCCGCGCACACCAGCAACGCACTGAGCAGCGGCAGCGGGGCGCGCGCGGCCCTGCGACGAGGCAGAGCTCGGGCGGCGGTTCGGGTGACGGTCGGGGCGGTGGGCATCGAAACTTCGGGCAGGCTCATCGCATCTCCTCCCGCTATATATAAATGTGTATAACGAAGTGTAGGCGTGCCCCCGAAGCGGGGCAAGCCGGTGGCTGACCGCACGGGGGATGCGCGAGGCAGCGCAACGGCAAGTGTTCGCCCGCGCCCACCGGTCCCCCGCTAAAATGATCTTCTCAGGGGCACGCACCCCAGCGCTCACCAAGGTGCCTGATGCGCAACCGTCCGCCGTTTCGCGCTGATCACGTCGGCAGTCTGCTACGGCCGCCGCAGCTGCTGGCCGCCCGCGAGCAGCATCGCGCCGGCCGTCTGTCCGCCGAGGAGTTGCGCGCCGCGGAGGATGCAGCCATCCGCGAGGCGGTCGCCGAGCAGCAGAACGTCGGACTGCAGAGCGTCACCGACGGTGAGTTCCGGCGCGCCTACTGGCATGTGGATTTTCTGACGCGCTTCA
>JASHSK010000104.1 GCA_030038755.1 Gammaproteobacteria bacterium | reverse complement strand
GCGGTGCGACTCGCCACGCTCTAGCGAATATCCTCGGACTCCCCCGCGTCGGACGAGGTCACCCCGGCCGAGTAATAGTCGTGCACGTAACGCGTCACCGCATTCAGCATCCGCACTTGGCGCTGCGACATCGTCAGAAAGCGAAGGTCCGGCGCATAGAAGGTCACCTGCGTGCCGGCCCTGCGTGCGTCAGCCCGGAATGAGACGGATCCGGCGGCGAAGTCTCCCACCGTGTAACCACGCGTCGCATCCGCATATTGCAGCGAGTCGTAGCCCAGCATCAGTCGGTGAGGAAGGCGGGGAATCCAGCGGGTGGAGTCGATCAGCCCGCCACGCTCATCGCCGAACACGGCCGGGAACTCCCGGTGCAGCATCTGCTCGGTAGGTCCAACCCAGCGGAACACGAGGTCTGCAACGCCCGCAGGCAAGCCCTCGATGCGTGACTGCGAGAGCTTCGGCGCATTCAGAATCGCATTCACGGCGGCGATGCAGCCCACATGGGACCCACCCGCCGCCAGGGCGAGTTCCCCTGCCAGGCGCTGCCCGTAGAGACAAACCGGCCCGCCGTGCACCAGCTCACTGCTGGCACGATCAACCGCCTCCTGCAGGTGCGCGTTGAACGCAGCATGCCAGGCCGCTCCCTCGGCGTTGCTCGCAAATGAGTCCGGCAGTGACGCCAGCAGCTGGACGACCGCGATGCCCTGCTGCGCGAACGCCTGGACATCCGCGTGATAGGCATACAGCGGATCCTGCAGCTCGCTGTCGGCAGCAAGCACGGGCACGACCACCGCGCCAATCACCGCAACGCCTTTTGGAGGCATCGTGACAGCGACCGCGTCACCGGGGGCCCATACGGGCTCCATATGCGTTCGACCCAGCTCGTCGGTTCGGATGCGGGGAGTCGCCGGATCAAAACGCGCCAGGGTTCCATCTGGTTCGAGCAGGAACGTGGTGGGAGGCAGTTCAGCATTCCAGACGGTGACCTGGCCACGCGTGAGCGAGTCATTCAGTCCGCTGATCGAGACGCGCGCCGTCGGATATTGAGCGGCGAGCCAGTTCTGCAGCCCTTCGAGCCTGGGATCGAGGGCCACGAATGGCTGCTCCGGAGCGTGCCCGATGACGCCCACCAGTCGACCGCCGGGCGCAGTCAGGACGAACGTCGGATGGCTGATCCCGACGTGTGCCGCCGCCGCCATCATCGAGGCGGGGGGCTGCTGTGTGCCGGCCATGCTCGTGCGACGCTGCGCGACCGTCCCGTCCGTAACGGCGCGCCAGCGCTGCGGGCCGTCCATGCGATATTCCTGATGCCGGCCCTGCAGATCCCGGCCGCTGGCGTAGATTTCTGCTGGTGATACAGCCAGGAACTCCACCGGCACCAGCCTCAATGGCGCGGAGATCAGCTCACCGCCCCAATGATTGACGTTCAGCGAGAACAGACAAAATGACATTCCGTCTGCCGCACGGCAATCCTGACTGCTTTCCTGCAGCAGCGCGTGATCACGGTCCCCCCAGGGATATTGAAGCAGCTGGCTGAATGCCGGCAAAGAGCGCCAAGTGTGGTCTCGAATGCCGACGACCGCGGGTATCTGCCAGCCTGAAACCAGGTCCTCGACCTGCAGCAACAGATAATCGTCGGTCAACCAGCGGTAGCCGGCGATCGAATGATACTTGCGAAGAAAGCCGGTCGAGCCCGTGGACTGCAGCCGATTGCCCTGCCATGTGGACACCAGCAGCACGATCTGTCCGCCATCATCCCGAAGCCCGGCGATGCGCGCACCGGACGGTGACGAGGACACCTGGAAGAGATCCGCGGGTTGCAGCAGACGGTCAGTCGAGACCGTTTGAGCAGGTGCCGCTGCCGCCGCCAGCAGCAATACCACACCCAGCACCGCCCGAGTCATCGTCGCCCTGGTCATCATGTTGCGTTGGACCAATGGCACAACCCACTCGATCGTAGGCTCGTGCTTCGCCCGGAGCAATGTCCGATCGTGTCTCCCGCTACAAAAATGCATTAACAAATACTAATTCGGGGAGTAGAACGCAGGCATGGGGATGCTGGCTGCGCGGATGCTGGCCGCGTTGATGCTGACTGCGCCGATGCTGGCCGCGGCCGGCTACTCATACGCCGACGGGACGCTGGATGCGCAGACGCCCGACGGCGCACCGCTGGCGCTGAGCCCCGACGCGGTCATCGCCACCGGCAACGACTGGATCGCGCTTCCCGACATTCGCGCCAGCGATGGAGCGCTGGTCACTTTCAATGTCCTGTCGATGCACGACCGCGGCCTGCTGCAGGTCCAGGGCTCATCCACCGTGGCCTCGGGGTCCGAGCAGAGGATGATTCCGGCAGTAGCGCCGTGGATCGCCGCTGGAGCGGCCCCTCCCGGGCTGCAGGTCACCCAGTGGCACCTGATCGATGACTGGATCCCCGTCGCCACGGCGCGCTCCGGATCGATACAGGCCACCATCACCTATGCGACACCGCCCCAGGCGAGAGCCGCCTGGATTCGCGAGGTGCTCGTCAACGACGGTCCGGCGGCCCAGCCGGTCCGCTTCGGCGTCACGGCCCATTGGGGAGGGTTGGCGCGCGTCATCTATTCGCCCTCGATGATCATCGGGCAACGCCTGCAGTCGGCGGCGCCCACGGGGATTGCCCGCACGCAGGTCTTCAGCTTCCTCGAGAACGAGACCGTGTTCGCCTGGACACTGGGATATCCGGATTGCGCCCAGACGCACAGTGCCGGCGATACCTTCACCGCCGAATGCCGGCGCGTCCTTGCGCCCGGCCAGCGCGCGGTGGCGAACTTCATCGTATCAGTCGGTCTCGAGGAGACCAGCGCCGAATACGGTGCGCACGTCCTCGCGGCGCAGCTGGCGAACGGGGGCGACGCGGCCATGCTCGCAGCTGAACGCAGTTGGATCGAGCCGCGCCTGCGCACCACCGGCGATTCCGAGCTCGACCGGTTCATGAACCGCAACCTCCTGTTCACGTCGTTTTTCGCGTGGGGGCAAACGCTGGATACCGAGCAATTCGTCGGCGTCACCTCGCGATCGCCCCGCTACTACGTGTCAGCCGCCTACTGGGATCGCGACGCCATGCTCTGGAGCTTCCCTGCGCTGCTGCGAACCGATGTCGCGCGTGCCCGCCGTGCACTCGACGTGGCCCTCGGCATTCAGCTGCGAGACGCCGGAACGCATAGCCGGTTCATCGACGGCGTGACACTCGAGCCCGGCTATGAGCTCGATGAGAATGCCGCTCCGATCATCGCGCTGGCCCAATACTGGCGCGCTACGGGCGACACCATCTACCTGATGCAACATCGGGCGGCGCTGGCGGGGTTGCTGGCGGGGGTGGCCGCGCATCGCAGTCCCACGGGTCTATACGGGACCGAACAGGACTCTCAGGATGAGAACCGCCGATCGCGCTACGAAACCTACGACAACGCGCTCGTGTGGCGTGCGCTGCAGGACGCGGCCGCGATGTACCGCGCCATGGGCGACGGCGCGGACGCGGGCAATCTGGCCACGCGCGCGCGGGACCTGCGCGATACGATCATGCGCGACCTGGTGGTCGACGGCGCACCGGGAGCGCGCGGTCGCATCTTCGCGTTTGGATGGGACGGGCAGCACTACGAGTTCGACGATGTCCCGCCGGGATCCCTGTTGAGGCTGCCGGCGCTGGGTTTCATCGGCCAGGACGATCCGATCTTCCGGCGCACCTATCTGTGGCTGCACTCGAGTTCGTTCGCGTATTCCAACGCCGGCAAGCCGTATGGACTGCCGGGCAGCTATCGCCTGCCGGATACGAGCAGCTGGTCGATCGCCGATCACCTGCGCCTGCAGGCCGGACGGGCGCAGGCGCTGAAGATCCTGCGGGCGAGCCCCTGGGACGGCGGCGTCGTGTCGGAGCAACTCGATCCGATGACCGCGCAAAGTATCGCCGGCGGCGGCGCCTTTGCGACCGCGGCAGGTTACCTCGCCGCGACGATCTGCGAGCTCTACTGTCAGCCGCGGCCCGCGCCGGCGGCACCCCCTTAGGGCACTCCCATCACGGGCCGGATGTGCCACGCGCTCCGGCTGGCGACCGGGGCGGGGGGCGGGTTTGATAATATCGATAGCCGCCGCCAGAGGTCGTCATGGATCAGCCGGTCAGCAAGGTCGACGCGGACTACGTCTTCTACGAGCTCACGCGCAGCATCTGCCCGCAGTGCCGCCGCGTGATCGATGCCAAGGTGCTGCTGCGCGATAACAAGGTCTACATGCGCAAGCGTTGCCCGGACTGCGGCCCCTTTGAGGCGCTGGTTTACGGCGACGCCGAGGCCTATATCAGCCTCGCCCGCTACAACAAGCCGGGCACGATTCCCCTGGCGTTCAACGCCCCCATAGCGGAGGGCTGCCCCTACGACTGCGGTCTCTGCGCCGATCATCAGCAACACGCCTGCGTGGGCATCATCGAAGTCAACAGCACCTGCGACATGAACTGTCCGCTGTGCTTTGCCTCGGCCGCGCCCGGATTCAATCTGACTCTGGAAGAGGTGGAGCAGATTCTGGACGACTTCGTGCGCACCGAGGGCAATCCCGAGGTCGTACAGTTCTCCGGAGGAGAACCGACCGTGCACCCGCAGATCGTGGAGTTCGTCCGTGCCGCCACGAGACGCGGCATACCGTTCGTGATGATCAACACCAACGGCAAGCGCATCGCCCGGGATGATCGCTTCCTCGACGAGCTCGCCGAGGTACGGCCGTCGCTGTATTTTCAGTTCGATGGCTTCGAGCGGGAGACCTATCGGATCATCCGCGGCGAGCCGGACATTCTCGAGGAAAAGCTGCGCGCGCTGGACCGCTTGGCCTCCCGCGATCTGCATGTCACGCTGGTACCGGCCATCGAGCGCGGCGTCAACGAGCACGAAGTCGGTCGGATCATCGACTTTGCCATCCATCATCCGGCGGTGCGAGGCATCAACTTCCAGCCGGCGTTTCATGCCGGACGGCATATACCCCACGACCCCCTGCAACGGGTGACGATTCCCGATGTGCAGCGCTGGATCGAAGCCCAGACCGCCGGCATGTTCCGCCAGTCCGATTTCGTCCCCGTACCCTGCTGCTTCCCGACCTGCAACGCGGTGACCTATGCATTCATCGACGCAGGGAAGGTCACTCCGCTGTCGCGGCTGGTGAACGTGCACGATTATCTCGACTACATCACCAATCGCGCGATGCCCGATTTCAGTCTGGACATCAAGCACGCCCTGGAGGGGCTCTGGTCTTCGTCGTCCGTGGCCGGCTCGGACAAGTCCGCCGAACAGATGCGGCTGTCCTGCCAGGCGTGCGGCCTGCCGGAGGCCTCGACCATCGGCGCACTGGCGGATCGCATGATCATGATCATGCTGCAGGATTTCATGGATCCGTGGACCTTCAACCAGAAAAATCTGATGAAGTGCTGCAAGGAGTTCCTGCTGCCGGGCGGTCGGCAGGTGCCCTTCTGCGCGTACAACAGCGTCGGCTACCGCGAACAGGCGCGCGCGCAGCTCGAAGCGCTCGAGCCGGCGCGACGCCGCGCGCGCGCCAGCGGTCAGCGCTTCGAGCCGCAGGCGGTGCGCTTCCAGCTGGTCCGTCCCGGCGAGGCGGGACGGCGGTGAAGAATCCGGAACCGGCGCCGGCCGAGGCTGGTGAGCTCAAGCAATGCTGTGCGGCTCTATACGAGAGCGAGGCCACGCGCTGGCTGCTCGGTGACTCCTTTCATCCCGGCGGCGTGCGACTCACCGAGCGACTCGGCGTGCGCCTGGGGTTGAATGAGCACTCACGGGTGCTCGACGTGGCCGCCGGCAAGGGCACGAGCGCGCTGTTCCTGGCCGAACGGTTCGGTTGCCAGGTGGTCGGTGTGGATCTGAGCGCTCGCAACGTACTCGAGGCCCGCCAGGCCGCCACGGCGCGCGGCCTGCCCGAAAGGGCCCGCTTCGAGTGCGCCGACGCCGAGCGGCTGCCGTTCACCGACGCCGCGTTCGATGCCGTGGTGTGCGAGTGTGCGTTCTGCACTTTTCCGGACAAAGCCGGCGCGGCGCGCGAGTTCGCCCGCGTGCTGCGGCCTGGCGGGCGCGTGGGACTGAGCGATCTCACCCGTCGGGGTCCTCTGCCCGCGGAGCTCTCGGGTCTCATCGCGTGGATCGCCTGCATCGCCGACGCGCTGCCGATCGAGGCCTACCGGCAGTGTCTGACACAGGCCGGGTTTGCGACCGAAGCGGCCGAGCCACACGACGAGGCGCTCGGCAGTCTCGTGAAACAGGTCGAGGGCCGGCTGCTGGCCGCGGAACTGACCGTCGCGCTGGCCTCTACCCTCCCGGCCCGCTTCGATCTGACGGCCGCCAGGACACTGGCCCGGCAGGCCCGCGAGGCGATCACTCGCGGGCAGCTCGGCTACTGCCTGCTCATTGCCACCCGGTAGGCGATTCCTCACTCTGCCCCCATGGCGAGCGCCGATTACGATCTGGCGATTGTCGGCGCCGGGGCCGCGGGTCTGATCGCCGCGAATTTCGCGCGCCAGCTCGGTGCACGCGTGGCGCTCCTGGAAAAGGAGCGCATAGGCGGGGACTGCACCTGGACGGGCTGCGTCCCCAGCAAATCGCTGATCAAGGTGGCCGGCGTCGCACAGGCCATGCGCAGCGCCGGACACTTCGGCCTGCCGCCGGCTGCAGAGACGATCGACCTGGAGAAGGTACGCGCCTACCTGCGTCAGACGATCGAGCACATCTACGCACCCACCGCCCCGGCCGCCCTTCAGGGCGAGGGATTGGACGTGTATCTGGGTAGCACTCGCTTTCTCGACCCGCATACGCTGCAGAGTGCCGATCGCAGAGTGCGCGCGCGCCGCATCCTGATCTGCACCGGGGCCGTGCCGCGCGTGCCGACGCTGGCCGGACTGGGGCAGACACCGTACTACACCTATCGGACCTTCTTTGACAATGATCGGCTCCCCGAGTCGCTGATCGTCGTCGGCGCCGGGCCGGTCGGATGTGAGCTCGCCCAATCCTATCGACGGCTCGGCTCGCGGGTCACGCTCCTCGCGCCGCGGCTGCTGCCGCGCGCGGAGCCCGAGGCGACCGCTCGCCTGCGTCAGGTATTTTCACGGGAGGGAATCGAGCATATCCCCGCGCGAGCCCGCGCGGTGAGCACCGAGGGCACACGAATCATCGTGAGCACCGACGGCGGCGATGCGGCGGGCGAGATGCTGCTGATCGCGGTGGGCCGCGTGCCGCAGCTGGCGGATCTCGCGCTCGAGGTGGCAGGGGTACGCCACGGTGAGCGGGGCATTCAGGTCGATCAGTACCTGCGCACGAGCGCGAGGCACATCTACGCTGCCGGAGACGTGATCGGTGGTGCCCAATTTTCACACCTGGCGGGATGGCAGGCGTTCCAGGCGGTGCGCAACGCGCTGTTGCCGGGCGGCACACGAGCGGTTCCGACCACCGTACCCGAAGTGACCTTTACGGTGCCCGAGGTCGCGCAGGTAGGCCTCACGGAGGCCATCGCGCGCCAACGCTTCGGCGACGGCGTCATGGCCGACGCGGTGGATCTCGGACGCGTCGACCGCGCGGTCAGCGAGCATGACACCAGCGGTGTGATCAAGCTGGTAGCCAATTCCCGCGGCCGGCTGCTCGGCGCGACGGTGATGGGTGAGCGCGCGGGCGAGGTCCTGGGGGAAATCTCCCTGGCGCTCTCGGCCAGGATGCGTCTGCGGGACCTCGCGGCGTGCATTCATCCCTACCCCACCTACAACAGCGCCGTGCAGATCCTCGCCACGCAGATGGCCCTCGGGCGAGCCCTGTCGGGCGTCCGTGGTCGGTTGCTGCGGACACTCTCGCGCTGGTCCGTGGGTCGATAGAGGGGCCTTTCGTATGAGCCTTGAGTCATACGACCGTTCGCGCGTTGAGAACCCATCACCACAGGTCCCGCGGTACGCGCCCTGGGCGATCGCTGTCCATGCACTCGTGCGTATCGCGAGCAGCGCAGACGCGGTCCTCGTGGGACTTTATCTGGCGGCTCTCAGCCATCGGCACATCATTGTCCGGGCGGGCCTGGTCGGAAGCCTCGGAGCCGCCGGCTACGGCGCAGAGCTGCTCGCATCCGTGCCGCTCGGCCTTGCCGCGGATGCCCTATCCGCGCGCGCGCTGATGATGGCAGGAGCGCTGACCGCCGCCGTCGGTGTCGAGTTGTTCGCTGTGACGGCGAGTCGGCCGCTGCTTTTCGTCAGTCAGCTGCTCCTGGGGATCGGTGTCGCGGGTGTGACGCCGCCGCTGCTGAAGTTCCTGGCGCAGGCGACCACGGGTAGACCGACGCAAAGGGCGCGGGCGATGAGCTTATTCGAGCTATCGATGCTGGCCGGTCTCGCTCTCGGTGGACTCGTTGCCGCCCAATTGTGGGTGCACGTGCAGGTGCACGCCTTCGCCGCGGTTGCGCTGCTCGATATCGCCTGTGCGCTACTGTTCGGCCTGACGCTGGACCGCGTGCCGGGACAGGGGACCGGTCGGGCACTGCGGGGCCTGCGCGAAGCCCTCACCGAGCCGCTGGTTCGCGCGCTCGCTCCGGCGTGGATCTGTGTCAACGCCATCATCGGGCTGTGGCTCGGTCCGACGCTGACCTTTCTGCTGACGGAGCAGCCTCGCGGCGGACAATATCTGGACGGAGTCTTTGCCGCCGCGCCGTCGGGTGTGGGCTATCTGATGCTGGCCTATGCCGCAGTCTTTACGGTGGGCATCACCCTTTGGAGCATGATCCTGCCGAGAATTCATCTTCCGACCGCCTTGCGCACGTCTCTGGCCGTGATGTTCGCCGTCTGCAGCTGTCTCTTTGCCATCAATCACTCGGCGCGCTGGACGGGTGGTGGGCGCTGGACGCTCATTGGCGTCGCAGCAATCATGGTCATGGTCGAAAGCGGCTTCACGCCCGCGGCACTCTCCCTGCTGGCGCAATCGCTCGAGCCAGTTAGAGGCAAGGGCGCCGCCATGGGGATCTATTCGCTGCTGCTCGGTCTCGGAGCGGTGACCGGCTCGCTGATGGCCGGGGCCCTGGGAGCCGCCTGGCAGGTCGACGGCCTGCTGCTCGGCACGGTCCTGCTCGCCGCCGTCGCGCTCCTGTTGCTGCGTGGAGTGACGCGGCTGGCGAGCTCGAGGGTCGTGCACCGGCCTTCGCTCGCATCGCCGGGTACCGATTGACCCCGGCCATGACCCCGCTATGCTGGCGAAGTGTTCGCTCTCGGCTCAAGGGAGCTGCGATGTCTGCACCACAGTTGACCGATTTCGACGCGCGCGCACAGACCTGGGACGACGCCGGCAAGATCAAACGCGCCGGGGATGTGGCGGCGGCCATCCGTCGCGTGATACCCCTGAGTCGGTCGATGAAGGCGCTGGAATATGGTGCCGGCACGGGCCTGCTGTCATTCAGTCTGCGCGATGCGCTGGGACCGATCACGCTGGCTGACAGCTCGGCCGGCATGCGTGCCATGGCCGAGCGGAAGATCGCCGCTGCGGACGTGCACGACATGCGCGTGATCGACCTCGACCTGACGCGCGACGCGGTGCCCTCGGAACGCTTCGACCTGATCTTCAGCACGATGACGCTGCACCACGTACCGGACGTGCCCCGGGTGCTGGCCGACTTTCACCGCATGCTCGAGCCTGGCGGGTGGCTATGCCACTCGGACCTCGACGTCGAGGACGGCTCCTTTCACGGTCCAGAGGTCGACGTGCATCACGGCTTCGAGCGTGGGACGGTACGATCGTGGCTCATGGCGGCGGGCTTTGCCGACGTTTCGGTCGATGACTGCTGCCACATCGAGAACCGCGGGCGCAGCTACCCCGCCTTCATCGCGGCCTGTCGCAGGCCCTGATGTTCCGCTGCCGTCACAGCAGATAGCTCGCGACGAACACGGCGAGCATCGTGAATACGACGAGCAGCCGGAAGACCAGCGACAAGGCGACGCCGACCCACGTGCCCGCGCCCACGCGCGCGGCCTGCTCCAGACGGCCTCTGCTGAGCAGCTCTCCAGCGACCGCACCCACGAATGGCCCGAGCAGCGCACCTGCCAGTCCGAAGAAGATTCCCGCCAGGCCGCCGATCGCGGCCCCGAACAGAGCCGCTCGGCTCGCGCCGACGCGCCTGGCGCCGATGAAGCCGCCGAGCACGTCGCCGAGCAGCGCCAGTCCCGCGAGCCCACCCAGGATGGCAAGGGTCACCGACCCGATCCGCCTGAATCCGTCGATCCATGCGGCGAGCAGCATGCCGCCAAAGACCAGAATCACACCCGGTATGCCGGGAAGAAAACTGCCGATGACGCCGATCAGTATCAGCAGTACGGCGATCACCCACCAGCCGGCCGGATTCATTCCGGATAGAGCATCACCGCGCGCCGCTCCTCGCGCCACGACATCTCGTCCGCGATCGCGAGCGCGTCGAGATCTGCCGGCGCCGCCGCCGGATCATCGATCCACAGCCGCAGCGAGTCCCCGCCGTTGATCAGGTCGAACGCCAGTCGATCCGTCTCGTACTCGTAGGGGAAATCCCGCCAGATGGGGTAATCCGCGCGTAGACGGCGCAGTGCCTTGAGCGCGAGGGATACGAGCCGCCAGGGTCGAAACGCGTCGTGATCGTAGGCCGGGTCGTCCACGTGGATCTGGATGCCGGCGCAAAGCTTGCCCGCATGCTTATGAAACGTCGGCTCGAACCAACACGCACGCAGACGGCAGCCCCGCAGCCACTGCGGTGCGAGTGAGCGCATCTCGGACACAAGAGCGGCACAGTCCACGTCCGGCGCGCCGAGCAGCTCGAGGGGATGCGTCGTGCCGCGGCCTTCCGACAGGGTCGTGCCTTCGATCATGACGGTCCCGGGGAAGCAGCGGGCCATCGACAGGTTCGCCGCGTTGGGGCTCGGATTGACCCAGCTGCGCTCGCCGAGGGGCCAACCGTACCCGGGCGATTGGGAAGGGGCCCAGCCCTCCATCGTGACGACCTGGCAATCCACGTCCAGCCGCAGCGTACGTACGAACCAGCGTGCGAGCTCGCCGAGCGTGAGGCCGTGACGCATCGGCAACGCGCCGGCGCCCACGAAGCTCTCCCAGCCGCGCCGCAACCGCAGGCCTTCGACGGCCCTTCCCGCAGGATTTGGCCGATCCAGCACCCAGACCGACCTGGAATGCCGGGCCGCCTCCTCCAGAACGTAGCGCAGCGTGGTGACGAAGGTATAAATGCGGCAGCCCACGTCCTGCAGATCCACGAGCACGGTGTCGAATGCACTCATCATCTGTGGCGTGGGCCGACGCACCGTGCCGTAGAGGCTGAAGACGGGGATTCCATGCGCCGGATCCTCGTAATCCGAGGTCTCGACCATGTTGTCCTGCTTGTCACCACGCAGGCCGTGTTGCGGGCCGAACGCCGCCGACAGCCGGATATCGCCGCACGACGCCAGCGCATCGAGTGAATGGGTCAGATCCTGTGTGACGGACGCCGGGTGCGCCAGCAACGCCACACGCCGCCCGGCGAGCGGGCGACGCAGCGAGGAGTCGGTCAGCAGGCGGTCGATCCCGAATTTCGGCATGTCAGATTTGCAGCGCGAAGCCGCGCGGATGGTGAAAATCGGGCTTGCCCGGAGGATGCTCCAGCGCCCAATGCGAGAGGCTTCCGCTCGACGCCTCGATCACCGCCGCCAGCGCGACTCTTGCCGGCGCGTCGCCACGCAGGCGCTCCAGGCGAACGGCCGCATCGACGGTCAACCTGTCCTCGCCTGCCGCCACCGCGATGGCCGGAGTCCGAGTCCCATCGGCGACCGCCATGTGCGCGCGATAGGCGCTGAAGCTGTAGCCCGCCCACTCTCCGGAGGGTGAGAAATTGAGCTCGAGATACGCGGGTCCGGGATCCGTGGCCACGAACAGCTCGAAGCACGTGTGCCGCCACAGGCCATCGGTGCGACGTGCCGGACCAGGCGACGGCAGCCGCACGCGACTGAGGTCCCCCTCGACCGAATAGGTAATGGCCAGCGTTCCGTCGGCCGACCTCAGCAGCCGCGCCTCGACGGCACGCACCGCATCGGGGGGTTCGGACGGATGCGGCGCGAGCGTCAGCGTATGCACCTGCGGCGAGCTCATGCGGCTCATACTAGCGCAGGCATCCCCTCCGACAAATTCCCACGCCACCCCGCAGCGGTGCTGCCTGGGTTCTACGGTATCGGCGACTGATCGAGATGCAATTCATACCTCGCGCAGATCTCATTGGCGACGTAGCTGGCTGGGAATGGGGGCCCGTTGCACTTGCGGCGGGTCGCTTCGTCCAGCGCCGGAAATTCATTGCGGACGACCAGGCGCGTCCAGGCCGCCACCTCGTTGCTTCGGCAGGCGGCTGCGGCCGCGGCTCGGTCGGGCTCGCCGGTGGTCGAGTCAGCGCAGTACTTCGCGATGCGGTCGGCGGCCTGGGGATCTCTGATCCGCACGGCCGCCAGGTCGTCGGAACCGGCAGTGGTCCGGGAAACGGTTGAGACAGCGGTCGGGGCAACGGTTGAGACAGCCGTCGGGGCAATGGTTGGAACAGCAGTCGGGGCAACGGTCGTGACGACGGGCGGTGCTGCCTCGGCAGAGACCGGCTTCGGCCCAGCCGCCTGGCCGGCGCGTGCCGCGGCGAGTGTCGGGGACAACGCCGCGGTTGCCGCCGCTGAGCCTGCTGCGCGGCTCGACATCGTCGGCGCTGCCCGCGGCGCGGCGGCGGTGGGAGCCAGTCCTGCGGGAGCCTCAGCGGGCAGGGTCGGCACAATGCAGTCGTAACGCCACAGCTGCGCACCGGGTACGTCGGGTAGGTTCGCGATCGAGGAGTTGAGGCGACAACCGCTGGGCGGAACACCCGCTTGTGTCGTCGATGCGCAGCTCCTGTAAACGATGCGCACCGGGGTGGCGCGCAACCGCTGGGAAATGTCGCCGGCACCGGCCAGACAGGACGCCTGCGACATCGGCCCGATGACATACATGGGCGCAACGCCACCCTCGTCGGCGAAGAACAGGAACAGATAGACCTGCCTGGAGCTCGCGTCGACCGGGACCAGGGCGCAACCGCTGCCGAACGGGGCGCCAGAAACATGCTGCATCCGGTCGCATTGAATCTCGACACTTTCCCCCTTGACGAGCTGCGCTGCCGCGGCCAGTTGATCGGCGGTAAGCCTCATGTCAGCGCCGCTGCCGCCGCTCGCGGAGAGCCTGACGACCGGATGACCGGAGTCATCCTCGTCGATCCCCGCGACGGTGCCCGACACACGAATCCAACGGCTACCGATTCTGCTCTGTGTCTGCACGGCATTGCTGCTGTAGTCACGATAGAGTTGCTCGGCCGTGGTCTGATACACCAGGCGCTGCGGCGCCGCGCGCGGCTCGCTGCCACGGTGTGGTGCGCTGCCGGCCTCGGTGCCGGCGGCGGCGGGCCGGTCAGCCAGCGATACCGGCCGCACCGGCCCCAGTGGTCTCTGCGCCGCCGATGCCCTCTCCGGTATCGCCGGAGGCTGGCGGGACAGGGGTTGCGTGGCAGCCTGGGTGCCGGCTTGCGCGGCGGCCTGCCTGGCGGCTTGTACGGCGGCCTGGATGATGCCGGCCAGCCGATCAGGCCACCGGATGGTGGCCACGAACCACAGCGTGGTACCAATCAACCAGAGCGCCAGCAGCGTGATCAAGGTGCGGGCGAGGAACCGCGCGGTGCGCGATCTGACCCTGGGTTTTGCTGCGACCGGCGCACCGCAATTCGGACACCCTGCGGCCCGGTCCGAGACCTGATGGCTGCACTCCTTGCATTCAATCATCGCCATGACGCCTCACCTCCCCTCCGCGCAGGCACCCCGTGCCGGGCTCGCCGAGTGAGAGTTGTTGCAGGCCGATGAAACTGCCCGCCACGCTCGCAGCGCAGCAGCGGCGACACGCGCGCCGCTGCTTACAACGCAACGAGCGGGTTGACAGTTGACGGTCGACGGAGTGTAAAGGTTCTACGACCGGCCGCCGCCAGCCGGTTGCCGCATCCGGGGGCCGACGCGGACGACAGTGTCGCAGTGCAATCGAGTGCCCGTCAGGCCATGACGTCGATCAAAGATCCCAGCGTCTGATCCGACTCCCGCAGGACCGCGGCCGAGGCCTCCACCGAGAGCTTCTGTTGTAGTGAATCGATCAGCGCAGCGGTGATATCGCCACCCGATCCGATGAGCTGCTGCGCGACCACCTGCGCGTCGCTATCCAGTCGCGCGATTCCGTTGGTGATGCCAAGCTGGGCGCTCTGCGCCGCAGGCGGCATGTTCGACAGCGACAGGAGTCCGTTCATGGGGATTAAACTCCGGTCCTACCATATCCCATCGGTGATCCAGGCGGAGCAGGACCGACGATCGGCGCGTACGCCGTCACACGTGGACGCGTCATGCGACATAAGCCTGCTCTCTGACGATCTGGCCGGGGGCGGCAAGGCTTGTATAGTGGAGCAGTCGATCCCGGTGGACCCGATGACGCAGATCCAGATCATCCGCGATGACCTTTCCGGACAGGCCACTCGCGATCTGCTCGGGCTGCATCTTCACAGGATGCGCGCGAATTCACCGCCGGGCACGTCCTTCGCGCTGGATCTCACGGGGCTTCTGGCCCCGGACGTAACCGTCTGGAGCGGATGGGTAGGTTCACGCATCGCCGGTGTGGGCGCTCTCAAGGAGCTCGCGGATGAATGTGGCGAGGTCAAATCGATGTGCACGCATCCGGATTTTCTTCGCCAGGGCGTCGCCAGCCAGCTGCTGGAGCACATCATCCGGGCGGCGCACGACCGCGGGATGCGCAGGCTCAGCCTGGAGACGGGAACCGGAGCGTGGTTCGAACCCGCCCTGGCGCTATACAGAGGGCGCGGTTTCGTCAATGGTCCGGCTTTCGCCGACTATCCTCGCAACTCCTCTTTCAATCAATTTTTGCACCTGGAGCTGCCAGGTCCCGCCAAGCCGTAGCGAAGGGCACTCCGAGATCGTCCGTTCTCCGCTCGACCGGTTCTGCGACTGCACGCCTGGCTCGCCGCCGGAGCAGGAGAGTCGCGGCAGGTGCGGCGACGGCGGGCAGGCTTCCCCGCCGTCGCTGTTGCCAGCACCAGCGACCGATGCCGCTGGAGCGGCGCCGCCAGACAGCGGCGACAGTACCGACGTGCTCACGGGACGTGCGCATAGGTGACCTCAGCCGAATGTGCCGTTCCACTTCCACCCGTCCGAGGGCCGCTCGATCGCGCGCATTCGCAGCCGGTGAGATGCGGCATCGCGTGCCGGGTTACCGGTGACGACGACCTTATCGCCCGGCCTGAGCGTATTGCGATCGATCGCGGCACCGCTCAGAGTCGAGCCGGCGCCCCACTCGACGGCCCACATCACCATCTTGCCGTTCTCGTCCGGAGCAAGCACGTGCACGAATGAGTGGGGGTTGCGGAACAGGAACTCCACAACGGTTCCCTCGATCGTGACCATCTTGTCCACCTGGTAGGTGGCGGGGAAGGAATGATGCGCGAAAGCGGGCACGCCCGCCGCGGCGCCCAGAACGCCCACCAGCACCGCGCTGGCACCATGATGCCTGAACTTCTTCATGATCGTGCTCCTGTAAGGACTGGAGCACATATTGCGCGCGTCCCAAACACCGCAGTATTCGGAACATTGCGTACCGCTTTGCCAGGAGTGCTTAGAGAGCTACGCGACCCGCTGAGTCGCGCTGCCGGGCGACGCAGGAGCGCGCTGTGCCGCCGACGGATCTGCGGGTTGTCCGAGCAGTGTCTGCAGCTGCTCGCGCTCGATGACCTCGTGCTGTAACAGATAGCGCGCGATGGCCTCGAGCGTGGCGCGCCGCTCGCGCAGTGTCTGCATATCACGCCGATGCGCCTCGGCGATCAGCATCGCGGCCTCCTCGTCGATGAGATGGCCGGTACGTTCGCTGCAGTTCAGGCGCCCCCTGTCGGCCGGAGCATCCAGGTACGCCGTGCGGGGGGCGACCTCGAAGGTGATCTCCCCCAGGCGCTCGCTCATGCCGTACTCGGTGATCATCAGACGGGCCATGTCGCTGGCCTTGCGCAGGTCGTCCTGCGCGCCGGTGGACACATCTCCGAAGATGAGCTCCTCGGCGACGCGGCCGCCCAGCAGCACGTCCATGCGATCGAGCAGCTCGGTGCGTTTGAGCAGGTAGCGGTCCTCGGTTGGGCGCTGCTGCGTGTAGCCGAGCGTGCCGATGCCGCGCGGAATGATGGAGATCTTGCTGACGCGGTCGGCGCGCGGCCGCAGTTCCGCGATCAGCGCGTGACCCGCCTCGTGATACGCGACGGTCTCCTTCTCTCGAGGATTCATCACCCGATTGCGTTTCTCCAGTCCGCCGATCTGCCGGTCGATCGCCGCTTCGAAGTCCGCCATGCCGACCGCGGGCTTGTCCGAGCGGGCCGCATGCAGCGCCGCCTCGTTGACGATGTTGGCCAGATCGGCGCCGGCAAAGCCCGGCGTACGCGCCGCGAGCTCTCCCAGATCGACGTCCGGACCGAGCACCAGACGGCGGGCGTGAAGCCGCAGTATCCGCTCGCGACCCCTGATGTCCGGTCGATCGATGGCGACATGCCGGTCGAGACGGCCGGGCCGCAGCAGCGCCGGATCGAGGATTTCGGGGCGGTTGGTCGCCGCAAGCACGATGACTCCGGAATTGGTGTCGAAGCCATCGAGCTCCACCAGCAGCTGGTTGAGCGTTTGCTCGCGCTCGTCATTGCTGCCCGGCCCGCCGATTCCGCGCGCTTTGCCCAGTGCGTCAAGCTCATCGACGAAGATGATGCAGGGCGCGAGCTCGGCGGCCTGCTGAAACAGGTCGCGCACGCGCGCCGCCCCGACGCCGACGAACATCTCGACGAACTCCGAGCCGCTGATGGAGAGGAACGGCACCCCGGCCTCGCCGGCGACTGCCTTGGCGAGCAGTGTCTTGCCGGTGCCCGGTGCACCGACGATCAGCACTCCCTTGGGGATGTGTCCGCCGAGCCGGCGGTAACGTTCGGGGTCCTTCAGGAAGCGCACGACCTCGACCAGCTCCTCCCTGGCCTCGTCGATGCCCTCCACATCGCTGAAGTGCACGCCGGTGTCCTTCTGGATGAAGACCTTTGCGTGGCTGCGGCCGGTCTGGCTCAGCGCACCCAGCCCTCCCATGCCGGCCGCGCCCCGCCGCAGGATCCAGATCCATATCCCCCCGAAAAGCAGCATCGGCAACAGCCAGCCAAGCAGTGACGAGAGGCCGCGCGAGTCGGCCAGCGCGCGATAGCTCACGTGCGCGGCATCCAGCTGCGCGATCAGCTGCGGATCCTCGGTGCGCGTAGTCACGAATTGATAGGAACTTTGCGCGCCTGCCGGGACCCTGGCAGCGGTCGGGCTCCGGGCAGTGGTAGCGCTCGGGGCAGTGGCGTTCGGGGCAGTGGTAGCGTTCGGGGCAGTGGTCGGGCCGAGCAGCGTGATCGGGCTTGCGGCCGCGGCCGGACTCTGTGCCCGCAGCGTCTGCAGCGCCTGCGCGGAGAGCAGCTTGTCGAGTCCGGCGGCAGCGACCGTGCCTTCGATGGTGGTACTGCTGAGCGTCAGGTCGCTCAGCTTGCCGGCCGCCAGCAGGCGCTTGAAGTCTCCGTAGCCCAGATTCTCCGAGCTCGAAAAGGACGACAGCAGCATCGGCGCCAGCACGAGCAGCGCCACCCCTATCGCCACGGCTGTCCAGACCATGGAGCGCGGGGGGCTGGAGCCGGGACCGGGACCGGGATTCGGGCTGGCGTTGCGCCCGGGATCGAAGCCGGGCCTGCCGCCTGGGCTGGGGTTGCCGGTGCTCATGAACCGCGCCTCGGGTCGCGCCCGTCAACCCGACGGCTGCTCGTCCGGCTTCAGGGCCACCACCGTACCGCTGTATGGCTCGAGCCATATCAGCTGGTCGACAACCTTGCGCACTCCCGGAACATTCTCGACCAGCACATGCAGCGCCTCGCGCCCGAGGTTACCGAACACCATGCCACGCAGCTCCACGATGCCGTCCTGCACGGTCACGCTCACGTCGGTGGGGGGCAGCCAGCTCTGACCGGCGAGCTCGACCTGGATACGCCGGCGGATCGCATCGTCCGAGCGCTCATCGACCTGCTCCCTCAGCAGCTGCTCCAGCGCCCGCAGCACATCCGCGCGGCTGATGATACCGACGAGCCGGCCATCCGCGCCCAGCACCGGCAGGCGCTTGATCTCATGCTGCTGCATGAGCCCGACGGCCTCGATGAGCGGGGCGGAAGGCGGGACCCAGATCACCCCGCGAGTCATGATCTCGCCGACTCTGCGCCCGTGGGTTTGCACGTACCAGCGCGCGAGCCGCTCGGGTCCTGCCAGCAGCGCCCGCCAGCGGCCCGGCTCGGCCGCGGTACCGGTCTCCGCGCGGCGCAGCAGATCGCCCTCGGAGATCATGCCGCAAACGTGACCATCCGCATCCATCACGGGCAAACCGCTGATGCGACGCTCGAGCATCAGCTCCACGGCCTCGGCGAGTGACATGGACTGCGTGGCAGTGATGACCTGGCGCGTCATGACGTCGGCGACTTGCATGATCAGGTTCCCGTGAGTCGATTACCGCGGTCGCACCGCTCGGCACTCATCCTCGGGCCATCGCAGGAGCTATGCCATCCGTACATGCCGCAGGCTCCGCCATCGCGGATTTTGACGCGTCACGGTCCGAGCGATCTGCTGCCACTCCGAGCCGGC
>JASHSK010000103.1 GCA_030038755.1 Gammaproteobacteria bacterium | reverse complement strand
CTGCGTCTGCAGGGGCACGAGGTGTCGCCCAGCCGCTGCTGCTGGGTAGGACTGTCGCACTACCTGCCGCACGGTGGCGCGGACAGCAGCGCCTCGGATGCCGAGAAGATCTACATCGTGCTCAGCGGGGAGATCACCGTGACTACCGATCAGGGTGAGGTGACACTCGGGGTGCTCGACTCCTGCTACCTGGCCGCCGGCGAGCGACGCTCGATCGTCAATCGCAGCATCCTGCCGGCCTCGATGCTCGTCGTCATGGGCTACCCGCCGGCGTGACCGCCGTCGACGTAGCGCAGCTGCGCGCCTCGATCGACGCGCTGTGGGAGAGCTCGATTCTCGAGCAGCTGCAGGCCTTCATCCGCATCCCCAACGAGTCGGCGGCGTTCGATCGGAGCTGGCGCGAGCACGGCCACATGGAGCGCGCCGTGCAGCTCATCGCCGGCTGGTGCCGGGCGCAGCCGATCGCCGGCGCCAGCACGCGTGTGCAGCGCCTCGAGGATCGATCTCCGCTCATTCTCGTGGAGATCGCCGGTGAGCTGCCGGGCACGGTGCTGCTCTACGGACACCTGGACAAGCAACCGGCCTTCACGGGTTGGCTTGCGGGACTGGGTCCCTGGACGCCGGTGCTGCGCGACGGTCGCCTCTACGGTCGCGGCGGCGCGGACGATGGTTATGCGGCCTTCAGCTCGCTTGCCGCCATCGCGGCGCTGAAGCAGCAGGGCATTGCGCTGCCGCGCTGCGTGTTGCTCGTCGAAGCCTCCGAGGAGAGCGGCAGCGTGGATCTGCCGGCACATCTGAGTGCGCTGGGCGAGCGGCTCGGCTCGCCTTCACTGGTCGTCTGCCTGGATGCCGAGTGCGGCAATTACGAGCAGCTGTGGTGCACGACCTCGCTGCGCGGCAATCTTACCGGCCGGCTGCGCGTGCGCACTCTCTCCGAGGCAGTGCACTCGGGACTCGCCAGCGGCATCGCTCCGGGCGTCTTCGGCATCATCGATCAGCTGCTCGCGCGCCTGGAGGATCTGGAGAGCGGCACGATGCGACTGCCGGAGCTGCAGGCCGAGGTGCCGGCGGACCGCCGCGCGCAGATCGCGGCCGCCGCGCGCGTACTGGGCGCGCAGGTGGTGGGCAAGATTCCACTGCTCAGGGGGGTGCGGGCACTGTCCGAGGATCCACAGCAGCTGCTGATCAACAGCAGCTGGCGCGCCACCCTCGCCGTGACCGGTGCCGATGGCCTGCCGCCGACGGCGTCGGCGGGCAACGTGATGCTGCCGGAGGTCGCGCTGAAGCTGTCGCTGCGGCTGCCACCGACCTGCGATGCGCAGCGCGCGGTCCGGGCGGTGCGCGCCGCGCTCACACGCGATCCACCGCATGGGGCGGAAGTGCACTTCGAGGCGGACGCGGCCTCGCCCGGATGGAACGCCCCGCCGTTCGCGCCCTGGCTCGAGCAGGCCCTGCAGGAGGCCTCGCAGCAGATCTTCGCTCGCGAGGCCGTGCACGTCGGCTCGGGTGGCACCATCCCCTTCATGGGCATGCTCGGGCAGCGCTTCCCGCAGACGCAGTTCCTGGTGACCGGTGTTCTGGGCCCGCAGTCCAACGCTCACGGTCCCAACGAATTCCTGCACGTCGATTATGCGCGGCGCCTCACGGCCTGCGTGGCCCTCGTGCTCGCGGCGCATGCTGCCCGCGGACTTTGACGTCGCCGTTCTCGGGGCCGGTGCCTCGGGGCTGTATGCCGCCGCGCAGCTGTGCCGGCGCGGCTGCTCGGTGCTGCTGCTGGAGGCGCGCGAGCGCGTCGGCGGACGCATCCACACCCGGCAGGTACCGGATCTGGCTTACCCCGTGGAGCTGGGTGCGGAGTTCGTGCATGGGGACGCTCCGCTCACCCTGCGGCTGCTGCGCGAGGCCGGCAGCGTTGCGGTCGATACGGCCGGACGGCGCGTCGTGCGCCGCGCCGCGGGCAATGGCCGTGGCGCGAGCGTCAATCGCGCGGCGCTGTTCGAGCAGGCGCAGCGTCTGCTACGGCAGGCGGCCCTGATGCCCGAAGACCTGTCGGTCGAGGAGTTTTTGAAGCGGCACGCGCCATCCGAGGACGTCAGTGCTTATGTGCGCATGATGGTGGAGGGCTTCGACGCGGCCGATCCACACCGTGCGAGTGTCAAGTCCATCGCTGCGGAGTGGACCGGCAGCAGTCTGCAGGGGCAGTACCGGCCGCTGGGCGGTTACGGGGCCATGACGACGCATCTGGCCCGTCAGCTGGACGCGGCAGGCGCACAGCTGCAGCTCGGCAGCACCGTCGAGTCGGTGGAGTGGGGGGGTGAGCTCGTGCACATCGGCGTGCGTTACGCGGGTGGATCGCGCAGTTATCGCGCGCGCCGCGCGATCATCGCACTGCCGCTGTCCGCGCTGCAGCCGCCCGCGCTGCCGGCGCGGGCGGAGGCGGCGGATACGCCCGGTGTCGTGCGCTTCGAGCCGGATCTGCGCGACAAGCACGCCGCGCTCGCGGGGCTGGCCCTCGGCTCCGTCATCAAGGTGGTGCTGCACTTTCGCCGGCCGTTCTGGGAGGAGCTGCACGACGGCCGTTTCGCCGACGCCGGCTTCATGCACGCCCCGCAGGCGCCGTTCCCTACGCTCTGGAGCGCCCTGCCGTTTCGCGCGCCGCTGCTCACCGCCTGGATGGGCGGGCCGCGCGTGGAGCGGCTCGCCGCTGCAAGCCGCGAGCGGCTGGTGGAACTGGCGCTGAGCTCGGTGCAGCAGGTGCTGCAGGTCGATGCCCCGCCCGCCGATGAGCTCGTCGGCGCGTACCTGCACGACTGGAGCGCCGATCCGCTGGCTCGCGGAGCGTATTCCTATCTGGCCGTCGGCGGCGCCTCGGCGCCGGCCGGGTTGGCGCGACCGCTGCGTGATCGGTTGTACTTCGCCGGTGAAGCGGCGAGCGACTCGCACACCGGAACGGTCGAAGCCGCGTTGCACAGTGGCGCACAGGCAGCCGCCGCCGTTTGGGCGGCGATGAGGGGCGCAGCGGGCGGAGCGGGCGGAGCGTGAGGGCTGTGGGCTTGCGCGCTTCTGCGCCTGCGCGTGTCGATCGCGCCGACCCCCGGGCAGGCCGTCATCTCACCACGCCCAGCTCCCGTGCGCGGTTGACGGCGCGCGTGCGCCGGGTCACACCGAGCTTTCGGTAGAGGTGATGCAGATACCATTTGACCGAGCCCTCGGTCATGGCCAGACGCTCGGCCACCTCACGGTTCATGAGGCCGGCGGCCACCATTTGAAGCATCTCGATCTCGCGGGTGCTGA
>JASHSK010000012.1 GCA_030038755.1 Gammaproteobacteria bacterium | reverse complement strand
GCGAAGATCAACTTCGGCTGAGCAGCGCCGCCCTCGCTTTGACACAGGCGGTCGGTACCCGGGGAGAGGTAATACCTATAGACGATCAGAACATCTTCGAGGGAATTGGTTAACCAATTCCCCCGAAGATGTTCTGATCGCCTGTGGGTACTGCCCCTTCCTGGGCATATCCACCGCCTCCGGAAAGGCGGCGCGGCTCAGCCGAAGATGGTCTGCGCCTCGAAGACCGGTCCGTCGACGCAGACGCGCTTCATGGCGGTGCCCTCCGGCGTGCTTACCGCGACCGCGCAGCCCGCACAGCCGCCGACCGCGCAGGCCATGAACTCCTCCAGCGACACCTGACAGGGCAGATCGAACTCGCGCGCCAGGTGTGCGCACGCGGCCAGCATCGGCGTGGGACCGCAGGCGAACAGCTCCACCTCGGCCAGCGCCGCGCCCGAGAGCTGCGCGAGCCACACGCGCGCCAGCTCGGTCACGTAGCCCTCGAAGCAGCCCGGGTGGCCGGCGAGGCTGGCGAGCCGCGAGGGCACGCCCCACTCGTCCAGCAGCGGCATGCAGCCGATGGCCTCGTCGGGCATGCCTTCCAGCAGAATCGTCGAGGGGCGCACGCGGAACGGAAACGGCAGCTCCGAGCCCATCAGCACCAGGGGCCTCCAGGCGCTGGACATCTCGAGCAGCCGCTCCGCCAGGAACACCATCGGCGGGATGCCCACGCCGCCGCCGAGGGCGAGCACGCGCGGGCGAGCGGGGTGTGGCGTAAAGCCACGGCCAATGGGGCCCAGCACGCTCACGCTGTCGCCGGGCTGCAGCCGCGCGAGCGCGCGCGAGCCCGTGCCGACCACCTTGTAGAGCAGCTCGATCCAGCCCGCGCCGCCGTGAGCCCGCATGACCGACATCGGGCGGCGCATCGGCAGATCGGCGGCACAGCGCACGTGCGCAAAGCTGCCGGGTTGCGCGTGCGCCGCGCAGCGCGGTGCCTGCAGCCGCAGCACGTGCTGCTCGCCTGCGAAGTGCGTGTGCGCGAGCACCGCAGCCTGCTCGAGGAAGATGCTGCCGCGGTGCGCTCGTGCCGGCGCCTGCCTCATGCGCCGCGCCCGGCGGCCACCGTCTCGAGCACCGCCATGCGTACGGCTACGCCGTTGCTGACCTGCGAGCGGATCACCGATTGCGGGCCGTCGGCCACTTCGGAGGCGATCTCGACGCCGCGGTTCATCGGCTGCGGATGCATGACGATGGCATCGGCATGCGCACGGGCGAGGCGCTGGGCGGTCAGCCCGTAGCGAGCGAAATATTCGGCGCCATCCGGAAGGGCCGCCGCGGAGAAGCGCTCCTTCTGGATGCGCAGCATCATGACGACGTCCACCCCCTCGAGCCCCTCCTCGAGCGTCGTGAAGCGCGCGCAGCCCGCGAACTCGTCGGGCCCGGGCATGAGCCCGGGCGGAGCGATCAGGCGGATCTCGCGTGCCTCGAGCAGGCGGAAGACGTGGTAGGCGGAGCGCGCCACGCGCGAATGCAGCAAATCCCCCACGATCGCGATGCGCAGGGCCTCGACGCGGCCCTTGTGCTGACGCACGGTCAGCGCGTCCAGCAGCCCCTGCGTCGGATGGGCCAAGTGCGCCTCGCCCGCCGACAGCACACTCACGTGCGGCCCGACGTGCTGGGCCACGTGTGCGAGCACGCCCGGCTCGGCGTCGCGAATCACGAACACGTCAAAGTGCAGCGCCTGCAGGGTGTAGATCGTATCCAGCATGCTCTCGCCCTTGACGCGCGAGGAGAGCTGCAGCTCCAGATTGATCACGTCGGCGCCCAGCCGCCGCCCCGCGAGCTCGAAGGACACGCGTGTGCGCGTCGAGGGCTCGGTGAACAGGGTGGCGATCTGTATGCCGCGCAGCGCGGTGCCACGCACCGGCCGCTGCCCGGCGAGGCACACGTAGCGCTGCGAGTGTTGCAGCAGCGCCTCCACCTCGTCACGCCGCAGCCCCTCGAGCGTGATCAGGTGACGCAGTGAGCCGTCCCCGCGCCGCTGCTCGATCATGGCCGCTGCTCGATCATGTAGTCGTCTTCCCCATCGACTTGGTTCCCGCGTCGCCGTCGCTGTGCTCCTGCAGCCAGCGCTGCAGAATGATAGCGGCTGCGGCGGCGTCGATGTCGGCATGGCGCACGCGGCGGGTTCGGCTGCCGCGCTGGCGCAAGGCGCGCAGAGCGCTGCCCGCCTCGAGGGAGGAGGCATACTCATCGACGCGCTGCACGGGCAGGGCCGAGCACCGGGCCAGCTCGGCGGCGAAGCGGTCGGCCGCGCCCGCGAGGCTGCTGTCGCTGCCGTCCGCATGCCGCGGGCTGCCGACCACCAGGACATCGGGGCGGTACTGCTGCAGCAGCCGCTCGATCGCCGGCCAATCCGGCCCGCGGCTGCTGACGGTCACGGTGGCGCGCGGTGCGGCGGTGCCGCTGACCGTGTCGCCGGAGGCAATGCCGATGCGTTTGAGACCGAAGTCGAAGCCGAGCGCAACGCGGCCGCGCTGCTCAGGCATGCGAAGAGCGCGGCCGCGGTCGTGCCGCGCGGCCAGGCCAAGCCCGTCGATCAGGCATGACCCGCGGTGAGACTCACTCTCGAGGTGTCTACTCCGAGCAGCTGCCAGGCAGCCTGCCAGCGCTCCTCGAAGGGCAGGTCGAATACGATGTGCTCGTCCATCGGCAGTGTCAGCCAGGCGTTGTCGAGCATCTCGCGCTCGAGCTGGCCGGCGTCCCAGCCTGCGTAACCCAGCGCCACGAAGGCATCCTGCGGGCCTTCCCCGCGCGCGATGGCCGCAAGCACGTCCCGCGAGGTGGTGACCTGCACGTTATCCGATACGCGGTGAGTGGAGTCCCAGATGCCCCCTGGCCTGTGCAGCACGAAGCCGCGGTCGCGGCTCACGGGCCCGCCCTGCAATACCGGTTGCTCGCCGATGCGTATGTCCGTGGGCTCGAGCTTCATCTGCGCCATGACATCGCCGAGCTTCATGCCCAGCGGCTTGTTCAGGACGATACCCAGGGCATTCTGCTGGCTGTGCTCGCACACCAGCACCACCGTCTGCGCGAAGGGGCCGTCGGTCAGGGACGGCATGGCGATCAGCAGATGATTGGCCAGCGAATCGACCGTGCCGATGCCGGAAGCGACGATCCGACGCTCGCGGCGCCTCTGCCCCGGCGGGTCCTGCAACCCCGCCTCGCCGTCCGCGTCCAATCCCGGGCCGTCCTCTGCATCCACTCCCGGGCCGCCGTCCTTATCCGCAGCGCTCATGGCACGAGTATGGGGGCACCGGGTTGGGCTCTCAAGGCCCGGGCCCCGTATCTGACACCGAGGTCACACCCGTTATCTGACAGCCGGCACGGCGTCTGATGCCGGCGCGGTATCCGCTGTCGGCGCAGTATCCGCTGCCGGCGCGGTGTCCGGGTTACCGGCCGCTGCCAGGTTCCCGGAGACGAAGTCCCATTGATACGCGAAGCGCAGCCGTGAGTACTGTGCCGCCAAATCCGGCGGGAACGGGTTGAAGGGACTGGACAGGCGCAGGATCGTCAGCGCGGCGCGGTCCAACGCGTCGTAGCCGCTGCTGCGACGCACATGCGCTTCGCGCAGCCGGCCATCCGCGGCAATCTCGACCTCGACCACGGGACTGCCAGTGAGGCCCTCACGCCGAGCGGCGGTCGGAAAATTCAGCGTACCGACGCGCTCCACCTTGCGCTTCCACTCGGCCAGGTACGGTGCCAGGCGCGAAGCGCGCGTATCGGGACTGACCCAATGCTGGGCATTGGGCTGGCCCCGCAGCAGCAGCTCCACGGCATCGCCGCGACCGCTGCGCGGCGCACCGGGCGTCTCACCGAGCATCTCGGGCAGCGCCGCCGCCTGCTGCGGCGTGGCCGCTTCACCGAAGTAGAGGATCTCGGGGCTGGGCGCGCTGCTCGCGAGCACGCGCTCGGCGGCCTCGTCGGTGTGTCGGGCACGGCTGACATCGTCCACCCCGTCGATCGGAGCCTCGGCGAGCTGTTGCGCGCCACGGCTTGCGGGGCTCCCCGGAGGCGTGTGCGCGTCGGTGTCGCCGGCGCCGATCTGGGTGCGCTGCGCGAGGTAGGCCGCGTGAGGATTGTCGCGCGCCTGCGGCACATCGTCGGTGACCAGCATGACGTCCAGCTGCGGGGCCGTATTGCCGCCGGCGAGCCCGCCCGCGGAGAAGCCCACGCCGAGAATGACGACCGCGTGCAGCAGCGCGGTCAGGAACAGCATCGCCATGAGGCGCTCGCGCACCGGCGCACGTCCCTCGCGCAGCTTCGCGGGGCCGCCGGCGCGCGTCAGCGATGGATTGGCGCTCGTCATGCGAAGCGGTGCGCCCCGGTCACGCAGTGGGTCCTGATCACGCTGGGGGTCCTGATCGCGCGGTGGGTCCTGATCACGCGGTGGGTCCTGATCACGCGGGCAGTATAGCGGCGCGAGGTGCGTGGCCGCGCAGGCGGCGCTCGAGCGCATCGATGAACATCGCGCCGATGTTGAGCGGAAACTGGTGCTCCAGCTCGCGCACCCCGGTGGGGCTGGTCACGTTGATCTCGGTCACATAGCCGCCGATCACGTCCAGCCCGACGAACAGCATGCCCGCCTCGGCGAGCGACGGGCCGATTTGTGCACACAGCCAGCGGTCGCGCTCGCTCAGCGCCCGACCCACCCCTTTCGCGCCGGCAGCCAGGTTGCCGCGGTTATCGTGCGCCGCGGGGATGCGCGCGAGCGCGTAGGGCACGGGTTCCCCGTCGATCAGCAGCACGCGCGAGTCGCCGCCGACGCTGATATCGGGCAGATACTTCTGGGCAATCGCGAAGCGTCGGCCGCTGTCCGTGAGCGTCTCGAACACCACGCGGGCGTTCTTGTCGCCGGGCTCGAGTACGAAGATGGAATGTCCACCCATGCCGTGCAGCGGCTTGACGACGATCTTGCCGTGCTCGGCCGCGAACGCGGCCATCTCCTGCATGTCGCGCGTCACCAGCGTCGGGGCGCAGCACTGCGGGAACCAGGCGGTGTATACCTTCTCGTTGATGTCGCGCAGGCCGCGCGGGCGGTTGGCCACGAGGCTGCCTTCGAGCTCGGCACGCTCGAGGATGTAGGTCGTGTAGATGTACTCGGTGTCGAACGGCGGGTCCTTGCGCATCAGCACCACGTCGAACCCGCCCAGCTTCTGCACCACGGGCTCGCCCAGCGTGTACCAGCCGTGTGCATCGGCGCGCACCGTCAGGGCGCGCGTACGCCCCTCGGCCACGCCGTCGCGCAGCCGCAGATCATGCTGCTCCAGATAGTGCAGCGACCAGCCGCGCGCCTGCGCTGCCAGCAGCAGCGCCAGGGTGGTGTCCTTGGCGTACTTGATCTCCCCGATCGGATCCATGACGACGGCCAACCGCACGGTCGTGCCCATTGAAGCGACTCCTCGCGAAGCAACGCATTATGTTCCGCGCGACTGCCGCGGGCTCGGGTCTGTGCGGCCGGTGGCGGTGGCGGCTCTCAAAAGCGTGACGGAAGCGGCATAGCGGGGGGTGTGCCGATATGTTAAAACGCGCGGCACATAGCGGCGCGTGCCGCCGGAAAGATTGTGCCGACGGGGCCTGATCGACGCAAACGTATCGAGATCGGCGGGATAATTCGCCTCGCCCAGGGGTAGAGCTCGCCAGGGGTAGAGCATGGAATCGACGACCGACGAGCATGGTGCTGCTGCGGGCGCCGCTGCCGATGCCGGTGTGCCCGACGACGGCGCGGCCTCGAGCGCCGGCTCGGCGACCGCGCGGCCGGGCAGCGCCTCGTTGCAGGGTCTGAAGGTGCTGGTCATCGACGACAGCAAGACCATCCGCCGCACCGCCGAGACGCTGCTGAGCAAGGAGGGTTGCGAGGTGTTCACCGCCGTCGACGGCTTCGATGCGCTCGCGAAGATCGCCGATCACCAGCCCGACATCGTGTTCGTCGACATCATGATGCCGCGCCTGGACGGCTACCAGACCTGCGCGCTGATCAAGCACAACAAGGTATTCCGTTCCATCCCGGTGATCATGCTGTCCTCCAAGGATGGACTGTTCGACCGGGCCCGCGGCCGCATCGTCGGTTCCGAACACTACCTGACCAAGCCCTTCACCAAGGACGAGCTGCTCGGTGCGATCGAGTCGCACATCGGTCGCTAGCCGCACGCCGGAGTTGACGCATGGCCCTGATACTCATCGTGGATGACTCGCCCACCGAGGTGCACGTGATGCAGAAGGCGCTCGAGCGGCACGGCTATCGCACCGCGATCGCCGCCGACGGAGCCGAAGGTGTGCGGCTCGCGCGCCAGATGCGTCCCGACCTGATCTTCATGGATATCGTCATGCCGGGGGTCAACGGCTATCAGGCCACCCGCGCACTGGTCAACGATCCGGAAACCCGCTCCATCCCGATCGTCATGGTGACCTCCAAGGGCCAGGAGGCCGACCGCGCCTGGGGGCTGCGCCAGGGAGCGGTCGACTACCTGGTCAAGCCGGTCTCTCCGGATCAACTGGTCGAGAAGGCGCAGGCGACGCTCGCGGCCTGACATGCAGGACGACCTCACGCCGCAGGAAGGGATCCAACTACGGAGTCTGCGCGACCG
>JASHSK010000102.1 GCA_030038755.1 Gammaproteobacteria bacterium | reverse complement strand
GCGCGGTTGCGAGCGCGAGGCTGGCCCGGCGCGCGAGGCCGGCCAGCAGCCGATATTCGCCCTCGCCGAAGTACGCCATGAGCTCGCGGCGATGGGCGCCGCCGGCCAGCGCCGCCGGCAGCTCCCCGTCGGGCCAGCACATGCGGTCGTAGACCGACACCTCGGTGTCGCTGCTCATGAAGCGCGCGCACCGGAGGCGGGCAGCCCGCAGTGGCGCACGATCTCACCGCAGACCGCCTCGATCGCCGGCGTGCGCGCACTGCTTCGCCGCCAGACGGCGCCGATGCAGCGGCTGGGAGCCGGGCGCGCGAACTCCCGCACCGTGACGCCGCGGGCATGGCTGTACGCGCCGCGGGTGGCGAGCGTGGGCAGCAGCGTCACGCCGGCGCCGGCGGCGACCATCTGGCGCAGCGTCTCGATGCTGGTGGCGCGAAAGTCCTGCTTCTCGCGCCCGCCGCTGCGCTCACAGATCGCCAGAGCCTGATCGCGCAGACAGTGTCCATCCTCCAGCAGCAGCAGTGTCTCGTCGCGCAGGTCCGCGAGGTGCAATGGCGCTCGCGCCGCGAGCGCATGTGCCGCGGGCAGCGCCAGCACGAAGGGCTCCTGGTAGAGCTCGCGTGTCGCGAATCCGGCGCCGCCGTGTGCGCCACGGTGTGCGCCAGGCGCGCCGGGTCCGTCGTGTGTGCCGGGCGCGTCGGCCCCATCGGGTGTGCGGTGTGCGTCCCGTGCGCTGCGGACATCGCCGTGTGCGCCCTGGCTGCCCGGCAGCGGCAGCGCGAGGATGCCCATGTCGAGCTCGCCGGCATCCAGACGCTCGAGCATCGGGGCCGTCTGGTACTCGTAGAGCATCAGCTCCAGGCGCGGCAGCGCGCGCCGCAGCTTCAGCGCCACCGCCGGCAACAGGTACGGACCCACCGTGGGCAGCAGCGCCACCCGCAGCTGCCCGGCGAGCGGGTCGCGCCGTGCCTGTGCCAGCGCCACGATCGCGTCGGAGCCGGCGAGCATGGCACGCGCGCGCTCGGCGATCTCGCGGCCCGCCTCCGTGAGTGACACCTGGCGCGGCCGCCGCTCGATCAGCTGCACCCCGAGGGACTGTTCCAGCTTGTGCAGCTGTGCCGACAGCGTTGGCTGGCTGACGAAGCAGCGGGCCGCGGCGCGGCCGAAGTGCCGCTGCTCGGCCAGGGCCACGAGGTAGCGCAGGTCTTTCAGTTTGAGGTCAACCATGATGCCTGGCCGCACGGCAGGGCGGAGCGGTCGCCGGGGGGCCTGGCTTCCGATATATAGCATCTATCGGATTTATCAAGTCAATTGATTGGACCTAGCGCCCCCGCCGCTGCAGCATGCCCGCCATGACACAGGACATCGGTCCGAATCACAGGAGGTCGATATGTTGGGCGTAGGCAGTCAATTCCCCTCATACGCACTGACGGGCGTCGTCAGCAGCGATCCGGCGACGGCATTTCAGCAGTTCGACAGTGACGCGCAGGCCGGACACTGGCAGGTCGTGTTCTTCTGGCCCAAGGATTTCACCTTCGTCTGCCCCACTGAGATCGCCGCCTTTGGCAGGCTGCAGCGCGAGTTCCAGGAGCGCGGCGCGCGGCTGTTCGGCATCAGCGTCGACAGCGAGTACGTGCACCTGGCCTGGCGCCGCGAGCGCTCGGAGCTGCGGGACCTGCCGTTCCCGATGCTGTCGGATCTCAAGCGCGAGCTGTCCGGGGCGCTCGGCATACTCGACCCGCAGGCGGGAGTGGCGCAGCGTGCCACCTACATCGTCGATCCGCAGGGCGTGATCCGCTTCGCGTATGTGACGGATCTGTCCGTCGGGCGCAACCCGGACGAGGTGCTGCGCGTGCTCGACGCCCTGCAGACCGACGAGCTGTGTCCCTGCAACTGGCAGCCCGGCCAGGACACGCTGAAGGCGGCCTGAGCATGGACGCGGTACCTTCATCGGCGGCTCCGGCATCCGCACCGTTCGGCCCCGGGGCGCAAATCCCGGGGCCCGAAGGGGCCGGTCCCGAGGCGCTCGAGCAACTGCGCTCGAGCCTTCCCGACTACGCGCGCGACCTGCGGCTGAACCTCGGCAGCGTGCTGTCGAGTGCGGGCACCCCCGGGCTGAACGATCGGCAGCGCTGGGGCGTGGCGCTGGCCACGGCGATCGCCGCGCGCCATGCACCGCTGGCGCGCGCTGTCGAGGCGGCGGGCGCGCAACACCTGGACGCGGCGCATGTCACTGCGGCGCGCACGGCCGCCGCGATCATGGGCATGAACAACGTCTACTATCGCTTCCTGCATCTGGTCGAGGACGAGGAGGACGGCTATCGCGGCCTGCCGGCGCGGCTGCGTATGAACGCGCTGTCCGCCCCCGGTATCGATGCGCTCGACTTCGAGTTGGCGTGCCTTGCAGTCTCGGCCATCAACGGCTGCGGGCTGTGCATCAGCTCGCACGAGCGCAAGCTGCGCAGCCACGGCGTGAGCCGCGAAGCCGTCCAGAGCGCCGTGCGCATTGCCGCGGTGATACATGCGGTAGCCGGCGTGCTCGACTACACTGCCTCCTAGGGACGCTCGTGCAGGCCCACGGATATGCCTCGCGGCGCCCTCGCGGGAACCTTGTCGCGCCGGCGCTGTCTTGGCGAGCAGTCCGGGCAGCGAGCGCCAAGGGAGAGCGATGCCCACAGGCTCCGGGATGCAGATCCTGCTGGTCGAAGATGACGTCGAGGCGGCGCGCCACGTCCTGCAGGGTCTGCGCGAGAGCGGCTACGCGGCCGAGCTCTGCAGTGACGGCCGCGAGGGGCTGTCACGCGCCTCGGTCGGTCGGTATGACCTGCTGATCGTCGACCGCATGCTGCCGCATCTGGACGGCCTGTCGATCGTCACGAGCCTGCGCCAGAAGGGCGATCGCACCCCGGTGCTGATGCTCAGCGCGCTCGGCACCGTGGGCGATCGGGTCGATGGCCTGCGCGCCGGCGGCGATGACTATCTGATCAAGCCCTTCGCGTTCGTCGAGCTGCTCGCGCGCGTCGAGGCGCTGTTGCGCCGGCACGCCGTCGAAGGGGCTGCGCCGGCCGCGCTGCGGGTCGCGGACCTCGAGCTCAACGTGCTCGCGCGCCGGGTCACCCGCGCCGGGCGCGAGATCGCGCTGACGGCCAAGGAATTCCAGCTGCTCGAGTTTCTCATGCGGCGCGCCGGGCAGGTGGTGACCCGCACGATGCTGCTGGAAGCCGTATGGAACCTGCACTTCGATCCGCAGACCAACCTCATCGACGTACACATGAGCCGACTGCGTGCCGCCGTCGACCGGGGCTTCGATCGCTCGCTGCTGCACACGGTGCGCGGGGCGGGTTATATGATCCGCGAACGCGACGCGCTGCCGGGCGCGACGGGTGCGGGTACAGGCACAGGTACAGGTACAGGTACAGGTACAGGCACAGGTGCGGGTGCCGGTGCCGGTGCAGCGGCACTTGCGGCACCGACCATGGACCGCTGAGGAGCGCCCACTGCAGTCCCGGGATCGACGAGCCACGCCACCACACACGATGCGGCATCGCAGTCTTCACTATTCGACCAATCGTCTGGCAGCCGTCTATGTCGGCCTGTGCGCGCTGTGCGTCGGGGGGCTGCTGTGGGTGGGTTTCCTGATCACCGCGCGCGGACTGGAGCGCGAGGTCGACGTGGTCATCGCCACGGAACTCGACGGCCTCAAGGACGATTACGACGAAGGCGGGCTGCAGCGCCTGGTCGACACGCTCAATCACCGCAGCGACAGCTGGGGCCGGACCGGCGCCGTCTATCTGCTGGTGGACTCCGCGAACCACAAGATCGCCGGCAACCTGTCGGGCTGGCCGAGCGATGAGCGCCTGTGGAACGGCTGGATCGAGTTCGACATCGTGGCGCGCGAGCGCAACGATGATTCCTATCATCCGGTGCGCGCCGAGATATACAACCTCGATCACTACCGGCTGCTGGTGGGGACCGATATCTCCGAGCGACGCGACATCGCCGCCCGGCTGCGCGATACGACGCTCTGGGGCATCGGCCTCGCGGCGCTGCTGTCGGCGGCCATCGGCTGGTGGTACAGCCGCCGCGTCGCGGCGCGCGTGCGGATAGTCGCCCAGACCTGCGAGAGGATCATCTCCGACGACCTCACGCAGCGGCTCCCGCAGGCGGGCGGCCGGGACGAATTCGACCAGCTCACCGCGGCCGTCAATCACATGCTCGACCGCATCGAACAACAGACCTCCACCGTGCGTGCCACCTTCAACAGCGCCGCGCACGATCTGCGCTCGCCCCTGCATCGCATGCGCGTGCGGCTCGAATCGGCCTTCAACCGCCCCGGGCTGGATGCGGGCGCGCGCGCCGCGATCGACGCGGCCGTGGATGACCTGGAGCGCGTGCAGCGCACGCTGGCGACGCTGCTGCAGATCGCGCAGGCGGACTCCCCGGCCGCGCTCGGCAACGAAGAGCCCGTGGACCTGGCCGAGCTCGCCCGCGAGCTTGGGGAGCTCTACGATCCGGAGGCGCGCGAGCGCGGCCTGACGCTGGCGGTGCACGCGCGCGGACCGGCCAGCGTCAGCGGCAATCGCCAGCTGCTCGCGCAGCTGCTGGCGAACCTGCTCGAGAACGCCATCAAGTACGTGCCGGCCGGCGGTCGCATCCACCTCGGCATCGAGGCGGATGCCAGCCGCGCCTCTCTCACGGTCAGCGACGATGGGCCCGGCATCCCGGAGGCTGCGCGCGAGCCCGTGCTGCAACCTTTCCAGCGCTGGGAGCGCGGCGAGCAGCTGGAGCCGCCCGGCAGCGGGCTGGGTCTGAGCCTCGTGGCCGCCGTCATGCGCATGCACCGCGGCCGGGTCACGCTCTCCGACAACGGGCCGGGTCTCATCGTGCGCTGCGATTTCCCCCTCAGCCCGCAGCGCCCGCAGCGAACCTCCGCCGCGCACACCGAGGCGGCCTGATCCTGAGCCTCTCGGGCCTAAGTTGCCCTCTTCTGCAGCGAACTGCCGCGAATCCGCCGTTAATAGGGTGCTTTTTGCTTGATCCCGAGTAGCGGATCCGCGGCCCGTGCCTTGACGCCCTGCGGGCGATCTCGCCATACTGCAAAGGAACATGCGGACCGATATCCTCCCTGCTCGCTGGTGGTGGCGCACCTCACGCGGAGTGGGCGCGGGGCCGGGCTGCATGCACTGAAATCCAAACAGGCACGAGCATCCAAACCGAACCCATCTCCGGCGCCACCGGGATGGGTTTTTTGTTGCCCGCTTCCAACCAGCACCGCGCCATGCAGCCACCGTTCGACATCGCAGGGGATCTGGATACGCCGGTCTCGGCATTCGCCAAACTGGCCGCGTTCGAGCCGTGCTTTCTGCTCGAAAGCGTGGAGGGCGGCGAGCGGCTCGGGCGCTACTCCTTCATCGGGTTCGGCGATGCCCTGCACGTGCGCCTGGATGAGCAGGGCCTCAGGATCGGCGAGGAGCTTCACGACGCACCGCGCACGCAGGCGCAGCTGCTCGATGCCCTGCGCGGGGCGCTCGCGCGCGTGCCGCTGCCCGCCCCCGCGCTCGGGGCGGTGCCGCTGGCGGGCGGACTGGTCGGCTTCGCGGCGTATGACGTGGTGCGCTATTTCGAGCGTCTGCCGGTGCTGGCGCAGCCACTGGCGCACGCGCCGCTGCTGCACTACGTGGCGCCGCGCTCGCTGCTGGTGTTCGATCACGTCAGCCGCGGCATTGCGCTGCTGCACGCGGGCAGCGACGCGGAGCGCGCAGCGCTGCGCCGGGAAATCATCTCCGCCCTGCGCGGCGCAACCCCCCGCGCCGGCGGCGGCGGTGCATTCTCCCCGCCCGTGGCACGGCTCGGCCGCGAGGCCTACATGCAGGGCGTGCGGCGCGTACAGGAGTACATCGCCGCGGGCGACGTGTATCAGCTGGTGCTCGCCTCGCGCTTCACGGGGACTCACGCGCTCGATCCGTTTCAGGTCTACCGCGCGCTGCGGTTGATCAATCCTTCCCCGTACATGTACTTCTGCCGACTCGGCGAGCTCACCATCGTGGGCTCCTCGCCCGAGGCGCTCGTCAAGCTCGGGCGTGGCCAGGCGGAGCTGCGTCCGATCGCGGGCACGCGCGCGCGTTCGGAGGATGCGCAGCGCGACGCGCAGCTCGAGCAGGAGCTGCGTGCCGACGCCAAGGAGAATGCCGAGCACGTCATGCTCGTGGACCTCGCGCGCAACGATCTCGGCCGCGTCGCCGCGGCCGGCAGCGTGCGCGTCGCCCCGTATCGCTCCATCGAGCGCTACAGTCACGTCATGCACATGGTCAGCGGCGTGCACGGACAGTTGGCGCCGGGGCGCGACGCCTTCGATCTGTTTGCGGCAAGCTTTCCGGCCGGCACGCTGGTGGGCGCTCCGAAGGTGCGCGCGATGCAGATCATCGAGGAGCTCGAGCCGGTGCGCCGCGGGCTGTACGGCGGCACAATCGGTTATTTCGGTGCCGGCGGCGCCATGGATCAGGCCATCACCATCCGCACGCTGGTGTTCCATGGCGATGAGTACAGTTTTCAGGCGGGAGCGGGCATCGTCGCCGATAGCCGCCCGGCGGCCGAGCACGATGAGGTGCTCGCCAAGGGCGCCGCGCTGCTGGGCGCCCTGAAGCTCGCGGAGGAAGGGCTGTGAACGCGCGGCTGCTGCTGATCGACAACTACGATTCCTTCACCTACAACCTGGTGCAGGCCTTCCTGGTACTCGGCGCCGAGGTCGATGTGTATCGCAACGACGCACTCAGCGTCGAGCAGGCGCGCGCGCTCGCGCCGACGCACCTGTGCATCTCTCCCGGTCCCGGCACCCCGCAGCAGGCGGGCGTGTCGATCGCCATGATCCGCGCGTTCAGCGCGCACATCCCGATCCTCGGCGTGTGCCTCGGACATCAGGCGATCGTCGAAAGCTTCGGAGGGCGTGTGGTGCGTGCCGGCCGTCTCATGCACGGCAAGACCTCGACGATCGAGCACGACGCGCGCGGCGTGTACGCGGGCGTCGCCAACGGCTGCGAGGTGGGTCGCTACCATTCGCTGATCGCTGCGCCCGAGTCCATGCCCGCGGAACTGGAGGTGACGGCGCTCACGCCCGAGCGCGAGATCATGGGCGCGCGCCACCGGCGGCTCGCGATCGAAGGAGTGCAGTTTCACCCCGAGAGTGTCCTGACCCCCGAGGGTCCGGCCATGATGCGCAATTTCCTGCAGTCTCAGGGGGGCCTGTGGGCGCAGCGCGCCACCCGCGAGAGCGCCGCCTCAGTGAGCGAGCATGCCGAGCGTCAGTGAGTCCTCGCCGCCGCTGCCGCCGCTGAGTGCGCTGCTCGACCGGCTGCTGGAGGGCAGGCACCTCTCCGAGCGTGAAGCCGAGCAGCTGCTGGTCGCGCTGACGACGGCGGATCTATCGCCGGCGCTGGCGGGCGCGCTGCTGGTGGCGCTGCGGGCCAAGGGAGTCACCGCTGCGGAGCTGCGCGGCTTTGCGCGCAGCATGCGCGCGCTCGCGCGTCGGCCGCAGATCCTCGCCACCACCGGCGCCGTGGACATCGTGGGCACCGGCGGAGATCGCTCCAGCAGCCTCAATCTGTCCACCGGCGCGGCGCTGCTCGCCGCGGCCTGCGGCTTGCCGGTGATCAAACACGGCAATCGCTCCATCTCCAGTCGTGCGGGCAGCGCCGACGTGCTGCAGGCGCTCGGTCTGCCGATCCCGCTCGACGAGGCGGCGGCCGGCCGCTGCTTCGAGGCGTGCCGCTTCACCTTTCTGTTCGCTCCCTACTACCACGGAGCCACTCGCCACCTGGCGCCGGTGCGCGCGGCGCTGGGCGTTCGCACCGTGTTCAACATCCTCGGCCCATTGAGCAATCCCGCCTCCCCGCCCTACCTCGTGGTCGGCGCCTACGAGCTGCCGACCGCCAGGCTCATGGCCGAGGCGCTGCTCGGCAGCGGGGTGCAGAGGGCGTTCGTTCTCCACGGAGCCGAAGGGTGGGATGAGCCCACGCCGATCGGTCCATTCGAGTTGTTCGATGTCGGCCGCGGCGTGCGCGCCGAGCGACGCTCGCCCGCGGACTATGGCCTGCCATCCTGCGAGGCGCGCGATCTGGTGGGTGCCGACGCGGCCCACAATGCGCGTGAGCTCGCGGCGGTGCTCGCCGGCGAGCGGCGCGGAGCGCATCGCGATGCACTGCTGCTCGGGGCGGCGCTGGCGCTGGAGGTCTGCGGCGTGGAATCCTCCCCCCGCGTCGCCCTCGCGCGCGCGGCGCAGGCGATCGACAGCGGCACAGCCGGCGCACTGCTCGAGCGCCTGCAGCGCTTTGGCGCACAGGCCGCGAGCGCGCCGGCTGGCGGGGCAGCGGTCGTGGGTGGCACTCCATGAGCGGCGATCGTGGCGATTTCCTCGAGCAGATGGCCCGCGGCAGCCGCGAGCGCCTCGAGCAGGCGCGCCGCCGGCGCAGCGAAGCCGCGCTGCGTGCGCTCGCGCTCGCCACCGCGACCCCGCCTCGTCTGGCCCTCTCGGGCGAAGGGTTCGATCTCATCGCCGAGGTCAAGCTGCGTTCGCCGGCGAGCGGCGTGCTGCGGCCCACGGGCGCTGCGACGCCGGCGGGTGGCGAGGCCCCGTCGGCTCACGAGCAGCTGCACGAGCGCGTGTGGGACTATGCCGCCGCCGGCGCGGCCGCGATCTCGGTGCTCACCGAGCCCAGCCGCTTCGATGGAGAGCTCGAGCATCTGACGCTGGCCGCGCGCTCGCTCGCCGCGGCCGGATCGCCGGGGGCGCCGCGGCGCGTGGTGCCGGTGATGCGCAAGGATTTTCTGGTCGATCCCTATCAGATCTACGAGGCGCGCGCGGCGGGCGCCGGCGGTGCACTCGTGATCCTGCGCATGCTGTCGAACGATGCGCAGCAGGCGCTGATCGAGGCGTGCGCCGAGGCGCAGCTGTTCGCTTTGCTCGAGGCTTTCGACGAGCCCGATCTGAGGCGCGCGGCCGAGCTGGTGAGCCGCTATCGTGACCGCCTGACGCTGCTCGTGGGCGTCAACTGCCGCGATCTGGGCACACTGCAGGTCGTGCCCGGGCGACTCGAGGCGCTGGCCGCGGCGCTCCCCGTCGGAGTGCCGCACGTCGCGGAAAGCGGTGTGCAGAGCGGCGCCGATGCCGGGCGCCTCGCGCGCGCCGGCTACGATGTGGCGCTGGTGGGCAGCGCGCTGATGCGCGCCGGGGCTCCGGGCGCACTGGCGCGCGAGATCCTCGCGGCCGGCCGCCGGGCGCTCGCGGCCTCGCGCGGCGCCGCCGTGGCGCAGGAATTCTGATGTGGATAAAAATCTGCGGCATGACCAGCGTCGCCGCCGTCTCTGCCGCGCTGGCGGCGGGGGTCGACGCCGTCGGATTCGTGTTCGCGGCCTCGGTGCGGCGGGTGGCGCCCGCCGCGGCGGCGGCGCTTGCGGCGCCGGCCCGGGGGCGCTGTGCACTCGTGGCGGTGACGCTGCATCCCGACCAGTCGCTCGTCGACGAGATCCTGCAGGTGCTGCGGCCCGATATCCTGCAGACCGATTTGAGCGACCTGGCGACACTGCGCCTGCCCGAGGGGCTGTCGCGCCTGCCGGTGCTGCGCAGCGCAGCCGACACCGCAAGCGTGGCGCTGAGCGCGGCCGCGAGCCCGGCCATGCTGCCCCCGCGGCTGCTCTACGAGAGCGCCACGAGCGGCAGCGGCGCGCGGGCCGACTGGTCACAGGCGGCGAATCTCGCCCGGTCGCGCGAGCTCATCCTTGCCGGCGGCCTCACACCCGACAACGTGCGCGAGGCCATCGCAGCGGT
>JASHSK010000101.1 GCA_030038755.1 Gammaproteobacteria bacterium | reverse complement strand
ACGGCGCTCACGGCCCTCGCCGATCGGCCGCAGCTGCGCGTGCTGGAGAGTGGCGAGCTCGGCGCGGATGCCGATGAGGAGCCGGAGCTGCGCAGCGTGCGCGGCGGACTGCTGCTGCAGCAACGCGACGTGGCGCACATCGACGCCGCGGACCTCAAAGTCGTCAGCCGCCGCGCGCCGCAGCCACGCGAGCTGGCTGACCTGCTGTTTGCGTGGCAGGTGGTGCAGTTCGAGAAATCCAACGCCATCGTGCTCGCACGCGAGCGCGCCACGCTCGGACTGGGGGCCGGGCAGACGAGTCGCGTGCATGCGGTGCGCATCGCCGCGCTCAAGGCGGCCGACGCGCAGCTGCCGCTGCGTGGCGCGGTCATGGCCTCGGATGCCTTCTTTCCGTTCCGCGACGGCATCGACGTGGCCGCCTCGCATGGCATCGCCGCGGTCATTCACCCGGGCGGCTCGCGCCGTGACGCGGAGGTCATCGCGGCGGCCGACGAGCACGGCATGACGATGGTCGTCACCGGGATCCGTCACTTCCGGCATTGATGCACTTGCGGCACTGATGTACTCGCAGCACTGATGTACTCGCAGCACTGATGTACTTGCGGCACGGATGAAAGTACTCATCATCGGCGGCGGTGGACGCGAGCATGCGCTCGCCTGGGCGTGCGCGCGCTCGGAGCGCGTCGCCGAGGTGCTGGTGGCGCCGGGCAACGCCGGCACGGCCGCCGAGCCGCGCACGCGCAACGTCGAAGTCGACGCGCTCGATGTCGCGGCGCTGCTGCAGCTGGCGCGTCACGAGCGTCCCGCGCTCACCATCGTGGGGCCGGAGGCCCCGCTGGTGGCCGGCGTCGTCGACCTATTCGAGTCGGCGGGCCTGCGCTGCTTCGGTCCGCGGCAACGCAACGCTCAGCTCGAGGGGTCCAAGGCGTTCGCCAAGGAGTTCCTGCAGCGCCACGGGATCGCCACCGCGGCGTGGCGGCGCTTCACCGCGGCCACCTACGATGCAGGCTGGGTGAGCGCGCAGCGTGCCCCGCTGGTGGTCAAGGCCAGTGGGCTCGCGGCCGGCAAAGGCGTGATCATCGCCGCGAGCACGCAGGAAGCCGATGCGGCCGCGCGCGCGATGTTCGCCGGCCGCTTCGGGGAGGCCGGCGGGCAGATCGTCATTGAAGAGTACCTGCCCGGCGAGGAGCTCAGCTTCATCGTGATGGCCGACGGGGAGCACGTACTGCCGCTCGCCAGCTCGCAGGATCACAAGCGACTGCTGGACGGCGATGCCGGTCCCAACACCGGCGGCATGGGCGCGTACTCGCCGGCACCGGTCCTGACCGACGCACTGCAGGCGCGCATCCTGCGCGAGATCATCGCGCCGACGATCGCAGGCCTCGCGGCGGAGGGAATGCCGTACACGGGATTTCTCTACGCGGGGCTGATGATCGGCCCGGATGGCGTGCCGCGCGTGCTCGAGTTCAACTGCCGTCTCGGTGACCCGGAAACCCAGCCCTTGCTCGCGCGCCTGCGCACGGATCTGACCGTGCTGTGCGAGGCGGCGCTGGAGCGGCGGCTGCACGAGGTGCGCGCCGAGTGGGATGAGCGCTGTGCGCTCGGGGTGGTACTCGCCGCGGCGGGCTATCCCGACGCCGTGCGCACCGGCGATGCGATCGAGGGCCTCGAGCAGGCCGCGCGGCTGCCGGGCAAGCTGTTTCACGCCGCTACCCGCCGCGCCGCCGACGGCCGCGTGCTCACCAGCGGCGGCCGCGTGCTGTGTGCCGTGGGGCTCGGTGCGGGCGTGGCCGAGGCACAGGGCGAGGCCTATGCGCTCGCCGCGAGCGTGCACTTCGCCGGCGAGCAGTACCGGCGTGACATCGGACACCGGGCCCTGGCACGCGCGAGCACACAGCGGCCGCCGCGCGCGCCGATCACGGCCTCGAGATAGGGCCGCGATGAATACGCCGGGCGCTGAACCCGCGCCGGAACGCACGGTGCCGGGACTGACGCCGTCGCTGCAGCGGCGCGCGCGTTGGATGTTTCGAGTGCTCAGTGCGATCAGCCCGGCGCTCGCCGCGCGCGTGGCCGCGTATCTGTTCGTGCGACCGCGAGCGCGCGCGGTGAGCAGGTCCGAGCGGCGATTCCTGGCCTCGGCGCGCGCACGTCGCGTGCAGCTGCCACAGGGCAGCGTACGGGTCTACGAGTGGCCCGCCCCGGGCCCGACGGTGCTGGTACTGCACGGCTGGATCTCGCATGCGGCGCGACTGCAACTGATCATCGAGGCGCTGCACGATGAGGGCTTGCGCGTGGTGGCCTTCGATGCGCCGGCGCACGGACGCTCGAGCGGCCGGCAGGCGGATCTGCAGCGCTTCCGCGGCGCGCTGGATGCGGTGAGCGCCGCCTGTGGGCCGATCAATGCGGTGGTGGCGCATTCCTTCGGGGCGATGGCGGCACTGGGCTGGCTCGCCGACGCCGGCGCCGCGGGCGAGGTGCGCGCCGCGAACGACGCGCGGGCGACGAGCGACGCACGGGCGACGAGCGACGCGCGAATGGGAGGCGATGCACGGGTGGTGGGCGAGGTGCGCGCCGCGGTGCTCATCGGTATTCCGCGCGACGTGGGCTACCTGTTCGACTCCTTCGTCATCGCCATGGGATTGAACGTCGAGGTGGCACAGCGGCTGCGCGCGCTGTTCCGGCTCCGCTATGGTCGCGATCCCGAGCAGTACTCGGCGCTGGCGCTGGGGCCGCAGGTGCGCGTGCCGGTCTTGCTGGTGCACGGCGGTGCCGATGAGCTGGTACCGATCGAGCACGCACGAGCGCTCGTGCAGCAGTTCCCCGATGCCCGGCTACAGGTGGCCGAGGGACTGCGCCACAGCGCCCCGCTGCGCGATCCGGCGAGCGTCGCGCAGATCGCGCGCTTTCTCGCGGCCCACCTGCTCAGAAGCTCAGCCGCGCGAACAGCTCGGGCCCGTTGATATCGAGCAGCACATAGCCCGACGGGTCCGAGTGCAGCAGATCCACCTCGACGCGCTCGTACTCGTAGCCCGCACCAACGGCGAAGTTGGGCCGCCAGCGATACTGCAGGTCGGCGTGATAGATGCCCAGCATGCCCGTGGTCGAATTGATGGTCACTTTCAGGTACTGCCCGCG
>JASHSK010000100.1 GCA_030038755.1 Gammaproteobacteria bacterium | reverse complement strand
CCGGCGGCCTCGGGGACGCCGCAGGTGACGGCCAGGACCACCCCCAGGGTGGATCTTGAAACCTGGTGGCACTCGCTGAACGACCCGGAGCTCGATTCACTCATCGAGCGGGCCGTGAGCAACAACCCCGACGCGCTCCTGGCGCTCGATCGGCTGCAGGCCGCGCGCCTCTACGAAGCCGGCCTGACGGGCACGGTGGCCCCGGTGGTTGATGCGAGTGGCGCGGATGGAACCGGTACGGGCAGTGACCTGACAAAGGGACGCGCCGGGGAGCCGCTCAGGTCCGCGGACACGACGCACGGCCTGACGCAGATAACCAGCATCGGTGGTTTCGATGCGGTCTGGGAGATCGATCTGTTCGGCAAGTTCCGCCGCGAGATCGAACAGGCGCGCTATGACACCCAGGCCGCAGCCGACGCGCGCAACGCCGTGCTCGTCTCGGTGATCGCCGACGTGGCTCAGGCTTATGTGGATCTGCGCGGATTGCAGCTGCGCGCCGTGGTACTGCAGTCGGCGTCCGCTGTCCTCGGCCAGGATGTGACCATCGAGACGCAGCGCTACCAGCGAGGGATCACGAACGAGCTCGACGTGGCGCTCGCCCAGCGCGAGCTTGCCAGCATCGATGCCCAGGTCCCGATCGTCAATGCCGAAGTCAGCTCCGCGGAGTATGCGATCGCCACGCTGCTCGGCCGGTACCCGGAAGATCTCGTCGCGGAGCTTTCCAAGCCGGCGATGATTCCCGCGGTGCCCGGTACTGTCTCGGCGGGCCTGCCGCTCGATCTGCTGCGCCGCCGGCCTGATGTGCAGGAGGCCGAGCGGCAGATCGGCAGTGCGAATGCCGGTATCGGCGTCGCAACCGCGGACCTGTTCCCACAGGTCATCGCGACGGGGGGCCTCGGATTCCAGCAGGGCACGACCGGAACCTCGACCCTCGGCCAGCACATCTGGTCGGCGGGCCCGGGGGTCATCTGGCCGCTGCTCGATTTCGGTCAGCTCGATGCGCGCGTGCAGATCGCCAATGTGCGCACGCAGGCGGCGCTCGAGAACTACAAGGCCACCGTCCAGAGCGCCGTGCGGCAGGTCGATTCGGCCGCCGCGCAGTTCGTGGCCGAGTTGCACAGTGTCGCCAGCCTGAATGATGCGCTGGTCGCGAGCCAGCGGGCCGTCACCCTCGCCAATGAACGATACAACCGCGGTCTCACGGACTACCTGAACGTCGTCGACGCCGAGAACGCCGAATACTCGCTCGAGATGCAATACACCGAGACCGAGGCCGACGTCGACGATCAGTTCATCGAGCTGTATCGCGACCTCGGTGGCGGCTGGCAGGGATTCCAGCAGATTCCGCCCATCTCCCGTCCGCTGCCGGCGATCCTGGCTCTCTTCAGGGACACGCTCGGGCGGCAGAATCCTCTCAAGGACCCCTGAGCGCAGGAGAGATCGGTGGCCCTGAAAGACTTACTCGTCTGTGTGGATCGAAGCGAGCACTCGCCCGTGTGCCTGCGGCTGGCGGTCGACCTCGCGCGCCGCAATGGCAGCAGTCTCACCGCGCTGTATATACGGGAGTGGAGTCCGGATCAGCTGGCGCATCGCAACACCGCGGAGCTCGCCTGTCGCCCGCTCGCCGATCTCGAAGAACTCAGGGGCGCAGTCGAGGAGTCGATCGACCGCGCTGCGCTTCAGCTGCGCAGGCAGCTCGAGCAGCTGGCGGCCCGGTACGGGCTGCAGGTCCGATGGCAGCTGCTCGAGGAGGCGCCTGGAGTCGTGCTGCCTCAGTACGCGCGCTACGCGGACCTTTGCATCCTGTCCGTGGATACGCCCGCCGAGAGCACCTCGGCCGGTCATCGTTTCTCCGAGGAGATGCTGTTCACGGCCGGGCGCCCGGTGCTGCTCGTGCCCGCGGCCGGGCAGTTCAGCCAGCTGGGAGCACACGTGGCCGTCGCTTGGAACTCCAGCCGCGCGGCGGCCCGGGCGCTCAACGACGCGTTGCCGCTGCTCGAGCGTAGCGAGAGGACGACGGTGATCGCGATCAATCCGGACGACTTCGTCACCTCACACAACGCACTGCCATTGCCGAGCCTGCTCGAGCACCTCGGTCGCCATGGCGTCTCGGCGCAGCTGCTGCGCGTCGACGGCGTGCCGGCGGCCGCCGTGGCCGATCGACTGCAGGAGCAGGCGATCGCGGCCGGGGCGGACCTGATGGTCGCGGGGGCACATGGCCATACCTGGCTGCAGGAGATCCTGCTCGGCAGCGTCACGCGCGATCTGCTGGCGCGGCTGCGGCTGCCGGTGATGATGTCGCACTGAGCGACGGCGCGGCCGGCGCGGCCGGCGCCGCGGGCGCGGTCTGCGCGGCTGGTACGGTCTGAATGGCCGGTACGCTCCGTACGGCCGGTACGGCCGGGGGCACGGCGAGGCGCTGTGCGGCCTGCGGGAAGCGCACCCGGAAGCGGCTGCCGTGCCCCGGGGTGCTCTCCACGCTGACCTGTGCGCCATGGGCAGAGCAGATCGAGCGCACGATCGAGAGTCCAAGTCCCGTACCACCGACCTCCTGGCCGTCCTCGCGCGAGCGGGCCTGATCGACGCGATAGAACCGGTCGAACACGTGCGGTTGCGCGGCCGGAGGAATGCCGATGCCGGTATCGCTGACCTCGAGGTACCCATCGCCCTCGCGCATGTCGGTGCGCAGCGTCACGACGCCGCCCCGCGGGGTGAACTTGATGGCGTTATCCAGCAGATTGACGATCACCTGCTTGAGCCGACCGCGATCCCCGCGCACGGTCAGCGGTTGCAGCGCCGCCGCGTTGAGCTGCAGCCCGCGGTCCTCGGCGACCAGGCGCATCTGCTCCACGGTGCTGGCCGCCAGCTCGGCGAGATCCACTTCCAGCCACTCACGCTGCGCATCCCCGGCATCCAGACGCGAGAGCACCAGCAGGCCCGATACCAGGCGCTCGAGCCGTGCCACTTCCTCCAATGTGCTGCCGATGCGCTCGCGCAGCTCCGCGGGGCACTGCGGGTCGCGGACGGTCTCCTGCAGCTCCCCCTTGATGACCGTCAACGGAGTGCGCAGCTCGTGCGAGGCATCGGCCAGAAAGCGCCGTGAGCTCTGCACCGAGTCGCGCAGACGGCCGAGCATGTGATTGAGCGAGAGCGACAGCTCCTGCAGGGCATCGCCGGTGTGCATGACCGGCAGTCGCTCATCCAGATTCTGCACGCTGATCCGTGCGGCGGTCTGCGACATGCGCTCGACGGGTCGCAGCGCGCCCTGCACCAGCAGGTAGCCGCCGCCGGCGGCGCAGGCGACCAGGATCGGCAGCAACAGCGCCAGCAGAACCAGCAGCCGGTCCTGCACGGTATCCACGGGCTCGAGCGCGCTGCCGAGCTCCACGAGGTAGCGGCCCGACACCGTCTGCACCGGCGTCGCGCTGATCATCACGGGCCCATCGCTGCTCGCGACGCGCCGGGCGGTGCTGCGCAGGGGCCAGGGGCCGGCGAGCGGGGCAATGGTGCCGGGGTCGAAGCTGCGGTCGGCGGGCCGGCCCGAGACGTAGACGAGCGTCGCGGGGGCGCGCGTGATGCGCACGAAGCGGTTGTTGAATTCCGGGGCGACGCGAGTATCGACCGAGCGCGCGATCTGCGCATCGCTCGTGCCGGAGGGTGCCTGCTGCAGAATCTGCTCCACCTGCTCGGAGCGGCGGCTCAACGAGTCGCTCAGCTGCGAGCGCAGGTAGTGGTCGAGTCCGTAGTACGTGCCCGCGCCGACCAGCGTGAAGGTCGCGCTCAGCAGCAGCGCGTACCAGACCGCCAGGCGAAAGGCGAGGGAGCGGTGATTCACGGGCGGCCGCTCACGAAGGCTCCGCCTGACGCAGTGTGTGCTCGGGCTCGGGCTCCCGCAGACAGTAACCCACACCGCGCACGGTGTGAATGAGCTTGACCGGGAAGGGATCGTCGAGCTTGCGGCGCAGGTAGCGCACGTACACATCGACGATATTGGTGACCCCCTCGAAGCTCTGGTCCCAGACGTGCTCCAGGATCATCGTGCGGGAGAACACCCGCCCCGGCGAGGACAGCAGGTACTCGAGCACGCCGTATTCCTTGGCGGTCAGCTCGATGCGCTGACCGGCGCGACGCACCTGCTGCGTCAGACGGTTGATCTCCAGGTCCCCCAGGCGCTGCACGTCGCTGCGCGGCGAGGGGCTGCGGCGCAGCAATGCCTTGATGCGAACCAGCAGCTCCGCGAAGTCGAACGGCTTGGTCAGATA
>JASHSK010000099.1 GCA_030038755.1 Gammaproteobacteria bacterium | reverse complement strand
CGCGCACCCGCCGCGGTGCGCAGCCTGCTCGAGCGCGTCTACACCGCCGACTCGCTGGCCGCGGCGCTGCAGCGCCGCGCGCAGCTGCGCGCGGGCGAGTCGCTGATCACCGCCGCGGGCGAGTGGATCGGCCGCGGCTGGCTGCGGGTGAATCGCGGCGGCGATGCGCACGCCGGGGTGATCGAGCGCGAGCAGCGTCTCAAGGAACGGCGCGAGCACTGCAGGCTCGCCGATGCGCGGGTGGCCGAGATCGAGCAGCAGCTGTCCGGCGTACGTGCCCGCGTTGGCGATGCCGAGCAGCACCGCGAGCGTGCGCATGGCCGGCTGCAGCAGCTGCAGCGCGCGCACGCGGAGCTGCGTGGGACCGTCGAGGCGCTGCGCTCGCGCGTCGAGCACGCCGAGGATCGGCGTGAGCGCATCGACTCGGAGCGCGCCGTGTTGCGCTCCGACGTCGCGCATACCGAGGAGGGGCTCGCGCGCTCGCGCGAGACGCACGCGGCGGCGGGCGAATCGCTCGGGCGACTCGAGCGGCAGCGCGCGGCATTCGAGCAGCAGCGCGAGCGGCAACGCTCCGCGATCGCCGAGGCGCGCAGCTCCGCACAGGCGGCGCAGTTGGCCGTGCGCGATGCGCTCGTGCGGCTGACGGCACAGCGGGCGAGCGAGGCTTCCATGAGCGCCGCGCTCGAGCGGCTGCGCCAGCAGCACGACGAGCTGCGCTCGCAGCGCGTGGAACTGCAGCGCACACTCGCTCAGGCCGATGCGCCCATCAATGATCTGGAGCAGGCTCTGCAGGGGCATCTGGCGCGTCGGCTGCAGGCCGACAACGAGCTGGCCGGCGCGCGGCGCGCGCTCGAGCAGCACGAACAGCAGCTGCGTGCGCTCGAGGAGCAGCGCCTGCAGGCCGAGCGGCGCGTGGAGGATGCGCGCGGCGCCCTGGAACAGGAGCGACTGACGGCGCAGGAGCTGCGCCTGCGGCGCGAGGGGTTGCTCGAGCAGTTCGCGGCCACGCATTGCGAGCTGGAGGCGGTGCTCGCGGGTCTCGCCGCCGACGCGCAGCTGGCGGCCAGCGAGCAGCGTCTGCAGAGCCTGCGCGCCGACCTGGAGCGGCTGGGGGCGGTGAATCTGGCGGCGATCGACGAGCTCGCCGAGCACACCGAGCGCAAATCCTATCTGGATCGACAGTTCGCCGACGTGAACGATGCACTGCAGACGCTCGAGCAGGCGATGCGCAAGATCGACAAGGAGACGCGCACGCGCTTCGAGGATACCTTCAACCGGATCAATGCCGGGCTGAAGGAGAAGTTTCCGCGGCTGTTCGGCGGCGGTCACGCGTACCTGGAGCTGATCGGCGAGGATCCTCTCTCGGCCGGCGTGACGGTGATGGCGCGTCCACCCGGCAAGCGCAACAGCAGCATCTCGCAGTTGTCGGGCGGAGAGAAGGCGCTGACGGCCGTGGCGCTGGTGTTCGCGATCTTCGATCTGAATCCGGCCCCGTTCTGCCTGCTCGACGAGGTCGACGCACCGCTCGATGAGCAGAACATCGGGCGCTTTTGCGATATCGTGCGTGACATGTCGAGTCGCATTCAGTTCCTCTTCATCACGCACAGCCGCCTGACGATGGAGCTCGCCTCGCAGCTGGTCGGAGTGACGATGAGCGAGGCGGGCGTTTCGCGCCTGGTCAGCGTGGACATTGACGAGGCCGTCAGGCTCGCGGCGGTGTGACCGTCAAGCGACATGCAAGAGCTACGCTGGATACTGCTGCTGGTCGGGGTGCTGTTCCTGATCGTGCTGGCGGCGTGGGAGATGCTGCGCGCACGCCGCGCCGCTGCCCCGCGCGAGCCCTTCCCGCACCTGGGGCGTGATCTGCCGCAGGAGCCCGCGCTGGGCGAGAGCGCGGACGCGGGCGCCGCGGTCGCGGAGCCGATCCGTGCGCAACGCGGCGGACTGCCGCTGATCGATCTGCCGCAGATGTCGGCCGTGCGCGTGGAGCTCGCCGGCAACGCATCGCCCGAGGCCGTGGTATCGGCGTCAGTCGAGCCCGAACCCGAATCCGAGCCCGAAATCGAACCCGAGATCGAACCCGAGCTCGAACCCGAATCGGAACTCGAGCCCGAACTCCGGCCCGACTCAGAGCCCGAATTCCAGCCGAGGTTCGAGCCCGAGCCCCAGTTTGAGGCCGCGGCGCCTGCGACTGCGGCCGAGCCGCCTGCCGCGACACCGAGCTTGGACTGGCCCCCCGAGGGTGAGCGACAGATTCTGTCGGTGCGCATCGTGAGTTCCGGCGAGCAGCGCCTCTCAGGGAGAGCCATCCGCCAGGCGCTCGCCGCGTGCGGCTTCATGCACGGGCGCTACCGCATCTTTCACCAGCCGGCCGAAGATGGACGCGTGCTGCTGTCATGCGCGAGCCTGAACAAGCCCGGCAATTTCGATCCGGCCTCGATGGACTTTCAGCACTATTCGGGCGTGAGCGTCTTCACGGTGCTGCCGGGGCCGCTGCCGGCCGTGGCGGCGCTCGAGCGCCTGATCGAGGCGGGCCGCGATCTCTCGCAGCGCCTGCAGGCGCGCCTGCTGGACGAGCGCGGCGAGCTGCTGGATTCCACGCGCATCGCCGCCCTGCGGGCGGCCGTAGCCGCGGCGAGCGGGATGGCAGTGCCGGGCGCAGCAGGCACGGCGAGCCGGACAGCGGCGAGCGCCGTGGGCGCAGAGCCGCGCGCGTGACGGCAGCCGCGGCGCAGCGCCGGTCCGCCGAGCTGCGCGAGCTGATTTCCCAATACGACTACCAGTACTACGTGCTGGACCGCCCATCGGTGCCGGACGCCGAGTACGACCGCCTGATGCGCGAGCTGGTCGCGCTCGAGGCGCAGCATCCCGAGCTGGTCACGGCCGACTCACCGACACAGCGCGTGAGCGGACAGGCGGCCGCGGGCTTCGCCCCGGTGCGCCACCGCGTGCCGATGCTGTCGCTGGACAACGCTTTCAGCGAGGCCGACATCCTCGCGTTCGATCGGCGCATCCGCACGCGTCTCGCGCGCGGCGAGCAGGCGCTCGACTACTGCGCCGAGCCCAAGCTCGATGGTCTGGCCGTCTCGCTGACCTATCGCCGCGGGCGGCTCGCGCTGGCCGCGACGCGCGGCGATGGCACGACCGGCGAGGACGTCACCGCCAACGTGCGCACCATCCGTACGGTGCCGCTCGCGCTGCGCGGGCGCGCGCCTGACGAGCTGGAAGTGCGCGGCGAGGTGTTCATGCCGATCGCGGGCCTTGCGCGCCTGAACGCCGCCGCGGCGGCGGCGGGGGAGCGGCTGTACGCCAACCCGCGCAATGCCGCCGCCGGCAGCCTGCGCCAGCTCGACCCGCGCATCACGGCCACGCGGCCTCTGCAGGCCTTCTTCTACGGTTACGGCTTCTGGGAGGATCCGCCCGCCACGCAGAGCGCCGTGATCGGCCAGCTCGCCGCCTGGGGACTGCGCACCTGCCCGGAAGTGCAGACGGTACGCGGCGTGGAAGGATGCCTGCGCTATTTCCGCTCGCTGGGAGAGCGCCGCGCGCGTCTGCCCTACCAGATCGACGGCGTTGTCTACAAGGTGGATTCACGTGCCGACCAGGAGGCGCTCGGCTTCGTCGCGCGCGCGCCGCGCTGGGCGATCGCCCACAAGTTCCCCGCCGAGGAGGCGCTCACGCGCGTGCGTGACATCGAATTCCAGGTGGGCCGCACCGGCGTGCTCACGCCCGTGGCGCGTCTCGAGCCCGTCGCGGTCGGCGGTGTCACCGTGAGCAACGCCACGCTGCACAACTTCGACGAGCTGATGCGCAAGGACGTGCGTCCGGGCGACACGGTGACGGTGCGGCGCGCGGGCGATGTCATTCCCGAGATCGTGGCCGTGCTGCTCGAGCGCCGTCCCGCCGGCGCCACGGCAGTGTCGCTACCCGAGCGTTGCCCGGTGTGTGGAGCTGCCGTGGTGCGCGTGGAGGGCGAGGCAGCCGCGCGCTGCAGCGGTGCCTTCAGCTGCCCGGCGCAGCGCAAGGAGGCGCTGCGGCACTTCGCCAGCCGCCGGGCGCTCGACATCGAGGGTCTGGGCGTCAAGCTCATCGAGCAGCTGGTCGATCAGGGCCTGGTGCGCAATCCCGCCGATCTGTACACGCTCGATGCGGCGGCGCTGGCCGCATTGGACCGCATGGGCGAGAAATCCGCCGGGAAGCTCCAGACCGCGATCGAACGCAGCAAGCGCACGACGCTGCCGCGCCTGCTCTACGCGCTGGGCATCCCCGGCGTGGGTGAATCGACCGCCGCGGCGCTCGCCGCGTACTTCGGGAGCCTGCAGGCGCTGCAGAACGCGGCGATGGAACAGATCGTGGAGGTCGAGGACGTCGGTCCCACGATCGCGGCCAGCGTCCACGGCTTTTTCGCCGACAAGCGCCATCGCGAGCAGCTGCGCCGATTGCGCGAGCTGGGGTTGACGTTTCCGGAGCCCGGGCCCGCGGCCCGCAGGGCACACACCACACTGCCGCTGGAGGGCAAGACCGTGGTGCTCACCGGCACACTGTCGGGGCTGACGCGCGAGCAGGCAGCCGAGCGGCTGATCGCACGTGGCGCGCGCGTCAGCGGCTCGGTGTCGGCCAGGACCAGCTACGTGGTCGCAGGCGACGACCCGGGCAGCAAGCTCGCGCGCGCACAGACACTCGGCGTGCCGGTGCTCGACGAGGCCGGCCTGATGCAGCTGCTGGAGCAGCCCTGAAGGGGCGGCGCGCCGGCGCGATGCCGGCGGCGCGATACCGGGGGCGCGATGCCGGCGGCGCGATACCGGCGGTACGCCCCGCGCGACGCCCCCGGTGGCTACAGGGTCTTCTGGACCTTGGCGGTTTTGAGCAGATCGTCCTGGTAGGCGTGGAACTTCTGGTTCTCGACCAGCTGCGCCACGCGGTCCTTCACCTGATCCAGCGGCGGCACGGGCGTCTCGCGCGTATCGATCAGCTGGATCACGTGCCAGCCGTACTGCGTCTGCACCGGTGCCGGCGTGATCTCGCCCTTCTTGAGCGATGCGACGGCATCGGCAAATGGCTTGACCATGTTGGTGGGAGAGAACCACCCGAGATCTCCGCCCTGATCCTTGGAGGAGTCGATCGAGTCCCTCTTGGCCAGATCTTCGAACTTCGCGCCGTGCTTGAGCTGCTCGATGATCTGCTGGGCCTGGGCCTGGCTGGTCACCAGGATGTGCCGTGCGTGGTACTGGAGCTTCGGAATGGCGGATACCTGCTGATCGTAGACGGCCTGCAGCTCCTGGTCAGTGGGCTGCTTGTCCGCCAGGTAGTGCTCGGCGCCCGCCTGCTCGAGGATCTGCAGGCGCGACAGCTCCAGCAGCGAGGCGGTGTCTCCGGTCTTATCGAGTCCCTCCTTCAGGGCCTCCTGCGCCACGATCTCACCGCGCACCAGGTTGTCGAGCAGCTCGTTGCGCTGGTCGTCGGTCAGCTCCGAGGCCGGCTTGCCGGCGGTGTTCTTGGCGTAGTACTCGAACATGGCGCGGCTGATCGGTACTCCATTGACGGTCGCCACCACCTGCTGCGGCGGCAGCGCAGTGGTGCTCGCAGCGGTCTGCGCCGTGGTGCCGCTCTTGCCGCAGGCAGCCAGCAGCACGAGCGCCGCCCATGGAAGCGTTTTGAGGATTTTCATTAGGGCTCTCAGAAGGTTGGGATGATTAGCTAACGGATTTGTCCACGTGCTGCCGGCTCGTCCGGTGACAGGGCCGTGATCGAGACGGCATGAAGATCGGTTTCCCAGAGCGGTGCGAGCGCCGCGTTGACCAGCCGATGGCGCTGCACGGCGCTCAGGCCGGCAAAGCGGGTAGACACGATGCGCACCCGAAAGTGCCCCCGGCCGCCGGCGCCGGCGTGACCGGCGTGCGCGGCGCTATCGTCGCTGATTTCCAGCCGCTCGGGGGAGAGCTGTTCACGCAGCGCCTGCTCGATGCGGGCCACGGAGCGAACCGGAGCGTTGACGGGACCCCTGGCATTCATGAGGCGCTCATGGAATCGCGAGGCGCTGTCGCGAGTCCCTCGGAGCGCACGGCCAGCCAGGCACCCTGCGCCATCGCAAACACCAGGAAGGCGGCGCTGAGGCCGAATACCTTGAAGAACACCCAGGCGCGCTCGCTCGCGTAGTCCGCGACCGCGAGATTTGCGGCGCCCAGCAGCAGATAAAAGGCTGCCCACAGCCAGTTGAGCAGCCGCCACGTGTCGCGCGGCAAGCCCTCGCTGTGGGGAATCAGCGGTTGCAGCAGCCGCTGCGCCAGCGGCGCCTTGCCAACCCAGGTACTGACGGCGGCTGCCGCCGCCACGAGCCACAGAAACACCGTGGGTTTCCATTTCAGGAACCGGGGATCGCGCAGCAGGAGCGTCGCCCCGCCGAGCAGCAGCACCAGAAGCGTGCTGACCAGGTGCAGGGGCGGCAGCCGCCGCAGCCGCACGTAGTCGACCACGAGCAGCGCCACCATGGCCACCATCAGCACGGCGGTGGCGACGTAGATGCCCTTGAGGCAGTACGCAATCAGGAACGCCGCGAGCGGCGCAAGCTCAGTCAGTGTCTGCATTCGGTCTGAATTCGGCGCTGTCGGTCTACGTCCGCCCAATAGCCTATGATAGCGAAAACACCCGGGCAGGTGCGGGACGGTGCCGTCGTGAGCCAGTACCTGGAGATGCATCTGCAGAACCCCCAACGGCGCCTGATCCGGCGCGCCGTCGACATCGTGCGCGCCGGTGGGTTGATCGCCTACCCGACCGACTCGTGCTACGCGCTGGGCTGCCACATCGGGGATGCCGCGGCGCTCGAGCGCCTGCGACGGCTGCGCGGGGCGGACCGTCATCATCATTTCACACTGGTATGTCGCGACCTGCGCGAGATCGGCCGCTACGCGCGCGTGGATACCTGGCAGTTCCGGCTGCTGAAATCGGCCACGCCCGGTCCGTTCACGTTTCTGCTGCCGGCCACGCGCGAGACGCCACGGCGGCTGCAGCACCCCAAGCGTCGCACCATCGGCATCCGCGTGCCCGACCATCCGGTGCCGCAGCTGCTGCTCGAGGAGCTCGGAGAGCCGCTGATGAGCTCGACGCTGCTGCTGCCGGGCGATGAGCTGCCGCTGACCGACGGAGCACAGATCCGCGCGCGACTCGAGCATCAGCTGGACGCCATCCTGGACGGGGGCCATTGCGGCATCACGCCCACCACCGTGGTGGACCTGGCGAGCTCCCCGCCCGCCGTGCTGCGCGCCGGGCTCGGCAAGCTGCCGGGCCGCGAGTGGGAAGCGCCGGCAAACGCCGTATAATCGTTGCCGCTTTCACCGACCAGGCCCGACCAGGCCCGCTTTCACCGACAGGCCCGCGCCGCGCGGGGGAAACATCGAGACAGATGAGCGCCGTCCCCCAAGGCAAGCGCGTGCTGTCGGGCATGCGCCCGACCGGAGCGCTGCACCTGGGCAATTACCACGGTGCGCTGCGCAACTGGATCGAGCTGCAGTACCAGTACGAGTGCTTCTTCTTCATCGCCGACTGGCACGCGCTCACCACGGCCTACGAGGACACCAGCGGCATTCCGCAGGCGATCCACGAAGTCGTGATCGACTGGCTCGCGGCCGGGCTCAATCCCGGCGTGGCCACGATGTTCGTGCAGTCGCACGTGCCCGAGCACGCCGAGCTGCACCTGCTGCTGTCGATGATCACGCCGCTGGGCTGGCTCGAGCGCGTGCCGAGCTTCAAGGACCAGCAGGAGCAGCTGCGCGACAAGGACCTGGCCACCTACGGGTTTCTCGGCTATCCGCTGCTGCAGAGTGCCGACATCCTGCTGTACCGTCCGGCATTCGTACCGGTGGGCGAGGATCAGGTGGCGCACGTGGAAGTCACGCGCGAGCTGGCGCGCCGCTTCAACCATCTGTTCGGGCGCGAGCCGGACTTCGAAGACAAGGCCGAGCGCGCCATCAAGGAGCTGGGGGGCCGTAATATCACCCTCTACCGGCAGCTGCGCCGCCGTTATCAGGAGAGCGGCGATGAGCCCGCGCTCGAGCGCGCGCGCGCGCTGGTGGAGAGCAACGCGCGCATCACCGTCGCCGATCGCGAGCGGCTGCTCGGCTATCTGGAGGGCAGCTCCGTGACCATCCTGCCCGAGCCGCAGGCGCTGCTGACCGCGTCGCCGCGCGTGCCGGGACTGGACGGCCGCAAGATGTCCAAGTCCTACGGCAACACCATCGGGCTGCGCGAGGATCCGGACAGCGCGGCCCAGAAGCTGCGCACCATGCAGACCGATCCGGCGCGCGCGCGGCGCTCCGACCCCGGTGATCCGGACAAGTGTCCGGTCTTCGAGCTGCACCGCATCTATTCGGACAGCGCGACGCAGCAGTGGGCTGCGGAGGGCTGTCGCACGGCGGGCATCGGCTGCCTGGACTGCAAGAAGCCGCTGATCGAACGGATCGTCGAAGAGATCAGCGGCATGCGCAAGCGCGCCCAGGAATTCCAGGATAACCCCGAGCTGGTGGCAAACCTGCTGGCGGAAGGCGGCGAGAAGGCCCGCGAAGCGGCGCACGAGACGCTCGCCGAGGTGCGGCGCGCGATGCATCTGCGACCGCAGTGAGTCGCCGCGAGGAGTGGCGCACATGAAGCCCGATCTGAAGGTGGTGGTGTCCAATCCCGCACCGTCGCCGGTGCCTGCCGCGCCGGGCCACGCCGAGGCGCAGCCCGAGCAGGTGGAGATGCCCTTCGCGATACTCAACGGTGAGCCGATCACCGCGCTGCCGCGTGATCTGTACATCCCGCCGCAGGCGCTGGAGATCTTTCTGGAGGCGTTCGAGGGGCCGCTCGATCTGCTGCTCTATCTGATCCGCCGGCAGAACGTCGACATCCTGGACATTCCGATCGCCGAGATCACGCGTCAATACATGCAGTACATCGAGCTCATGCAGGAGCTGCAGCTCGAGCTCGCCGGCGAGTACCTCGTCATGGCGGCCACGCTCGCGGAGATCAAATCCCGCATGCTGCTGCCGCGCCCCGCCGAGGCCGGCGACGAGGAGCAGGACCCGCGCGCCGAGCTGGTGCGGCGACTGCAGGAGTACGAGCGCTTCAAGCGCGCCGCCGCCGATCTGGATCAGCTGCCGCGCCTGGAGCGCGACGTGTGGATCGCGAGCGTGCAGCGCCTGGAGCGGCCGCTCACGCGCGCGCTGCCACAGGTGACGCTGCAGGAGATGCTGATCGCCTTCAAGGAGGTGGCGGTGCGTGCGGCACTGTTTGCGCATCACCACGTGCAGCGCGAGGCGCTGTCGGTGCGCGAGCGCATGAGCAACGTGCTCGCGGCGCTGCATCAGGATGCCTTCGTGCCCTTCATGCAGCTGTTCCGGTTCGATGAAGGGCGTGCCGGTCTGACGGTGACCTTCATTGCGATCCTCGAGCTGGTGCGCGAGGGTCTGATCGAAGTGCTGCAGGCCGAACCCTATGGCCCGCTGCACGTGCGTGCCGCGAGCGCGCCGCCTACACTGCAGCTGGTCACCGATCAGCCGGCGCCGGAGGGCGGAGCGGATACATGAGCGAGGAGGAGATTCGCAATATTCTGGAAGCGGCACTGCTGGCGGCCGGCCGGCCGCTGACACTGCCGGAGCTCGCGCAGCTGTTCGACGAGTCGCAGCGGCCCACGGCGCCGGTCCTGCACGCCGCGCTCGCGCAGCTGGACGCGCAGTACGCGAGCCGCGCGCTGGAGCTCAAGCAGACGGCCTCCGGCTATCGGCTGCAGGTGCGTGCCCGCTACGGCAGCGTCATCGCGCGACTGTGGCCCGAGCGTCCGCAGCGCTACTCGCGTGCGCTGCTCGAGACGCTCGCGTTGATTGCCTATCGCCAGCCCATCACCCGCGCGGAGATCGAGGCTGTGCGCGGGGTCACGGTCAATCCCAACATCATCAAGACACTGCTCGAGCGGCAGTGGATCCGCGTGGTGGGTCATCGGGAGCTGCCGGGGCGGCCCGAGCTGCTCGGCACCACACGCGAGTTCCTCGACTACTTCGGCCTGCGCAGCCTCGCGGATCTGCCGACACTGGCGGAGCTGCGCGCGCTCGAACCACTCGAGCCTCAGGAGCTGCGACTGCAGCTGCCGGCAGCCGACGACGGCGAGGCCGCCGAGGGCGGGGCGGAATCGGCGCGCGCACCCGGAGGCGATGCGCTGGTGGCTGCCTCCTCCGATCCGGCTCTCTAGATGGCCGCCGAGGCAGGCGGTGAGCGCCTGCAGAAGCTGCTGGCGCAGCTGGGGCTCGCCTCGCGCCGCGAGGCCGAGGCGTGGATCCGTGCCGGACGGCTCCGCGTCAACGGCCAGCCCGCCGTGCTGGGCACGCGCGTCACGCCGCAGGACCAGCTGCGACTGGATGGGCGGCTGATCCGTCGGCGCGTGGCGCGCACACCGCAGATCCCCGTGATTGTCTACCACCGCTCCCCCGGGGAGCCGCTCGCGCAGCTCACGGCACGACTGCCGCGACGGGCCGGACGCCGCTTCGTCAGCGTGAGTCCGATGCCGATCGGTGATGGCGGTCTGGAGCTGCTGAGCGCCGATGGGGCGCTGGCGGCGCGACTGCAGCGCGCAGTGCGCTCGCTCGAGATGGAATTCCATCTGCGCGTGCGCGGGGAGCTCTCCGCGGCTCAGCAGGCGGCGATCCTCGGCGGCGAGCTCGAGCGCACGGTGCGGCTCACGGTGCTCGAGTTCGAGCCCGGCGGCGGGGAGGGGAGCAATCGCTGGTATCGGCTACTGGTGCGTGGGGCGAGTGGCAGCGAGGTACGCCGCCTGATCGAGCGGCAGGCCGTGACGCTGGGGCGGATGCTGCGCACGCGTCTCGGTACGCTGCAGCTGCCGCCAACGCTCGCACGCGGCCACTGGCGCGAGCTGCAGCCGCAGGAGCTCAGCGAGCTGCTTGGCAGTCCAGGGACTGACCCGTGACTGCGCGGCTGGCGCCGCTCAGCAGCCACAGATACGGCCGCACGATCTGCTCGGCCGTCGGGAGCGCCTGCGGGTTCTCGGCCGGAAAGGCCTGCGCGCGCATGCGTGTGCGCACCGCGCCGGGATTGAGCGCATTGACGCGCGCGCCGCTGTTCTCCAGCTCCTGGGCGAGCAGCCGCGCCAGCGCCTCCACCCCGGCCTTGGAGACGGCGTAGGCGCCCCAGTAGGCACGCGGGCGGCGCGCAACGCCGCTGCTGGTGAAGATGATCGAGGCGTCGCTGGAGGCGTGCAGCGCCGGCAGCAGCACCTGCGTGAGGGCAAACGCCGCGGTCAGATTGACGTGCAGCACGCGACACCAGGTGGGCACGTCGTACTGCTCGATGGTCGAGAGCGTGCCGAGCATGGCGGCGTTGTGTACCAGGCCGTCGAGCCTGCCATAGCGTGTGCGCAGCGCATCGGCCAGCTGGTCGTAGTCGCGCGCCACGGCCTTGTCCAGGTCCAGCGGCGCGATGCTCGCTTCGGCCCTTCCCAGCGCCGTGATCTGCGCATGCACGTCCTCGAGCTTGCGCACGGTGCGGCCGATGAGCACGAGCGTTGCCCCGTGTGCCGCGGCGGCGAGCGCGACCGCGCGCCCGATACCATCACCGGCGCCTGTCACGGCCACCACGCGCCCGCGCAGCTCCTCGGGGCCGGCCTCGAAGCGCCGGTAGATGTCGGCGTCGACGGCCGGCGGGTCCGTCGAGGTGCCTGCTGCCGAGCTCGAGGCGTTAACCGGGCTTGAGGCGTTGGCCGGTAGGTTCATCGATGGGGATCCTGACGCGCCCGCGCGCTGCGGCACGCGCGCAGCGCCAGGCGATGAAGTTGTCCGCGAAGCCGTCGAGCGGCGAGGCGGCGATTGTCGCCGATCCGCGCGCCGCGCGCCGCTCACGGCGCTGTGCCTGGCAGGCGGCGGTCGCCATCCACACCAGCAGCGGGGCGAGCGGCGGCTGCAGCGCCGGCTCGATGAGCGCCGAGGCCTGCTGGCGCGCCCGCAGCCACTGCAGAGACGCGGCCGGCGCGGCGAGCTGCTCGAGGCCGGCGACGCAGCGCCCGAGCTCGCGCAGCGGCGGCGGAGCGATGGGCGCGAGCACGTGCGCGGCCTGCAGGAAGAGCTCCGCGCCGAGCTGCTCGCCGACGCCCGTGGCCGACGCGGTGGCCAGATCCTTCTCCGCGGCCTCAATCAGCGGTGCGAGCGCTGCGGTCGCGGCTGCAGGGTCGAGAGGCCCGGCTCGCAGCCACGGATGACTCGGAACCCCGCGCGCCAGTCGCTGCGTCTCCTCGCGCCACCACTGCAGTCGCAGATGCGCGATGCCGTGATCGATCTGCCGTGTACGACCGCTGTCCAGCTCCGCGGCGATGGCCAGCAGTGCCCGCAGCGCCGCCCGATGGGTCGCGCTCGCATACAGGAGCATGAAGTAGCGTGGCGCGCCGGCGTCGGGCTCGGGCGGCCGCGCAGGCGTCGGCGGGCGTAGCGGATCCGGCGCGCCGGCCACGGCAATGCAGCCCGTTACCCGGACGGGGTCCGGGGGGCTGTCAGGCCGACCCAGGCGAGCAGCTCGAGTGGATCATTGATCCAGGCCGTGACCGGCCAGACGTCCAGCTCCTCCGGTGTGCCGACGTATCCATAGCGCGCCCCGAGCGCCACCATGCCGGCCGCGTGCGCCGCCTGCGCGTCGCGCAGTGCATCGCCGACATAGCAGCAATCGGCCGGAGAGACGTGCAGCGAGCGCGCAGCGCTGAGCAGCGGCAGCGGATCGGGCTTGCGCACGGGCAGGGTGTCCCCCGATATCACGACTCCCACGCGCGCATCGAGGCCCAGAGTCGCGAGCAGCGGGCCGGTCAGCCAGCCGGGCTTGTTGGTGACGATGCCCCAGGGGATGGCGTGTGCCTGCAGCGCGTCGAGCACCTGGGCGAAACCGGCGAACAGGCGTGTCTCGACAACCAGGTGCGCGCCGTAGAGCTCGAGAAAGCGTGTGCGCAGCGCCTCGAAGCGCTGTGCGTCCGCCTCCGGGAAGCTGAGGCGCACCATCGCGCCGGAGCCGAGCGAGACGTGGGGGCGGACCGTGGCGAGCGCGAGCGGTGGCAGTGCGTGCTCGGCGCGCAGCGCGTTGAGTGCGCGCGTCAGATCCGGGGCGGTGTCGAGCAGCGTACCGTCCAGGTCGAGCAGCACGCCGGTCAGCGGTCGCGCACGCGGCAGTGAGGTCGGCAGTGAAGCCGGCAGCGAAGGCGGCAGCGAAGCCGGCAGCGAAGGCGGCTGGGCGGGCGATTCGGCCGGCGATGCGGACGATTCGGCCGGCGACCCGGCCGGCGGCCGCGCGACGGCGGCGCTCACGCGGCGCGATCCCCGCGGCGAAAGTGCGCCAGGTAGTTG
>JASHSK010000098.1 GCA_030038755.1 Gammaproteobacteria bacterium | reverse complement strand
TGCCGCCCGGGCCGGCCGCACCCTGCGCCGCCACCGGGACGCCCGGAGCGCCGATGCTCTGCGCGGCCGCCGTGGCCGCCGCGGCGTTGTAGTCGAGGGTATGATCATCCAGCACCACGGGGCGGCCCTCGATGACCAGCTGCAGGTCGAGCCCGGCGGGCAGTTTGCGCTCGCGCAGCGTGTCGTCCAGCATTTCGGGCTGCCAGCTCAGCGTGCGGTTGTCGTAATACACGAAGCGATAGCCGTGCTGGCCACAGCGGATACCGTACTCCGTGGTCATCATGGCGCCGCGGTCACGCACGTAGGCGATCAGCGCGGAAAGGCGGTCACGTTCCTGCTCGAGCTGGCGGTCGCGTCCGGTCGCGCCCAGGCTGAGGATGGCACCCGCGGCCACCAGGCCGATGATGACCACCACCACCAGCATCTCCAGCAGCGTGAAACCCGACGCGGGCGAAGACCGCGTGCGCCGCGTGCGCCGCGGGCGCCGCGGGCGGTCGGACGGCACGACGGCACGCGCGGCACACGGGTGCAGCCGTGGCCGCAGGCGGGTGCTGCGGATCAGTTGTCCAGGTTCCAATTGCCGATTTCGGCGTTGGAGTCGTTCTGGTCCGGCTGCGCGGGACCGAACGAGAACAGGTCGTATTCCCCGCCGTGCGTGGGGGGAACCTGATACTGGTAAGGGTGACCCCACGGATCATTCGGCAGGTGCTGCAGGTAGCCGCCCTCGCGCCAGTTCTGCACGTTCGGATCGTCCGGCTTCTGCACCAGCGCCTTCAACCCTTCCTCGCTGGTCGGATAGGAGAAGTTGTCGAGCTTGTACATCGTCAGGGCGGTCTCGATCGACTGGATGTCCTGCTTGGCCTTGGCCACGCGCGCCTTATCGACGTTGCCGACGACCTGCGGGACGATGATCGCGGCCAGCAGGCCGATGATCACCACCACGACCATGATCTCGATGAGCGTGAAGCCGCGCGCGCGCCGCGCGGCGGCGCCCCTCACGAGCCGGTCCGTGTACCGGCCTATACGCGGGGCCAGGCTGCTCATATAGTGATCCACCGGTTGACAGAATGCCGCAGACGCATCCACTGATCGAATCCCCATCGATGATAGCAAATGAAGGCGTCGGGATCTGACCGCCTGTCGCAGTCCTGGTTCCGGTCGGCGAACTGCGACGCCGGCTACGGCGCCGCACTGCTGGCGGTGATTGCGCTGATCCTCGGTTTGAGCGCCACGGGGGAGTGGGGACGCCAGACGCTGAGCTACGATCGCAATGCGTTGCGGGCGCACCAATGGTGGCGGCTCCTCACCGCGCACCTGGTGCATCTGAGTTGGGAACACGCGCTGCTCAACACCACCGGGCTGGTGCTGCTGTGGTCGCTGTTTGCGCGGGACTTTTCTCCACGACGCTGGCTGTGGATCGTGGCCCTCAGCGTCGCGGCGATCGATGCCGGGCTCTGGTACCTGCGGCCCGCCGTGCAATGGTACGTGGGGGCCTCGGGAGTGCTGCACGGCGGGCTCGCGGCCGGCGCCTGCGCCATGTACCGGCGCGGGGAGGACACCGGCGCGGCGCTGCTGCTGGTGCTGGTCGTCAAGCTCCTCTATGAGCAACACTCGGGCGCGAGCCTGTTCCTCGGTAACGTCCCGCTCGTAGCCGACGCCCACCTGTTCGGCACGCTCGGGGGGCTGACGGCCTCCTTCGTGCCGCGCCCGCAGCTGAAGCGGCTATAATCGCGCGCCGCCGCACGGCGGCCGCCCAAAAGTCACCCATCCCGGAAACTGCTCCCCAAAGCCGACGCATGCCCATTGCACTGCTTTTCCCGGGCCAGGGCTCGCAGTCACTCGGCATGCTGGCCGCGCTGGCGACGCGGTTCCAGACCGTGCGGCGCTGCATGACGGAGGCCTCCACGGCACTGGACGTCGATCTGTGGCGGCTGATCAGCCAGGGGCCCCAGGCGCAGCTGGATGCCACGGAATTCACGCAGCCGGTGATGCTCGCGGCCGGGATTGCCACCTGGCGCGTGTGGCTCGAACAGGGGGGGCCCACCCCCGCGGCGGTCAGCGGCCACAGTCTCGGGGAGTTCACGGCGCTGGTGTGCGCCGAGTCGCTGGCGTTCGCCCCCGCGCTGCGACTGGTGCGCGAGCGCGGGCGGCTCATGCAGGAGGCGGTGCCCGGCGGAGGTGCCATGGCCGCCATCGTCGGGCTGGCGGACGACGCCGTGGAGGCGCTGTGCCGCGAGGTGGCCGACGGGCAGGTGGTCGAGCCGGTCAATTTCAACTGCCCCAACCAGGTCGTCATCGCCGGGGACCGGGCGGCCGTGGAGCGTGCCGTGCAGCTGGCGCGCTCGCGCGGCGCACGCCGCTCCGTGCGGCTGCCCGTGAGCGTGCCGGCGCATTCCAGTCTGATGCGCGCAGCGGCCGAACAGCTGCAGCAGCGGCTCTCGCAGCTGCCGATCCGCCCGCCGCGCTATCCCTATGTCAGCGCCGTGGACGGAGCCGAACATTCATCACCCGATGACATTCGGGCGACGCTGGTGCGGCAGCTGGCCTCGCCGGTGCGCTGGCGGCAGACCGTGCGCGCCCTGCTCGCGCGTGCCTCCATGCTGGTGGAATGTGGACCGGGCAAGGTGCTCACCGGGCTCAACCGGCGCATCGAGCGCTCGGGAAGCTACTACGCACTGGAAGATCCCGAGTCGCTCGCCGCGGCGCTGGCCGCCTGTGGGGCCGCGGCCGGGGGCCAGGCGCTTCCCGGCGGGGCGCCGCAATCCACGCCGCGAGCGGCACCCGCCTGAGCAGCCGTACATGAGCAGTCGCGTGCTCGAAGGCCAGGTGGCACTGGTGACGGGAGCCTCTCGCGGGATCGGCAGCGCGATCGCTCGCGTGCTCGCCCTCGCCGGCGCGCGCGTGATCGGCACCGCCACCACCCTGGAGGGCGCCGGGCGCATCGGCGCGCTGCCGCTCGCCGAGGGCCAGCCGGTGCGCGGAGCAGTCTGGAACGCCACCGATCCGGCTTCGACCGACGCGCTGCTCGCCACACTCGAGAGTGCCGGGGAGTTGCCGACCGTACTGGTCAACAATGCCGGCATTGCGCGCGATGCGCTCCTGCTGCGCATGAAGAGCGAGGATTGGGAACAGACTCTGGCGGTGAATCTGTCGGCGGTGTTTCGCCTGACCAAGGCCTGCCTGCGGCGCATGCTCAGGGAGCGCAGGGGACGCATCATCAATATCGGCTCGGTCGTGGGCGCCATCGGCAACGCCGGGCAGGCCCACTATGCCGCGGCCAAAGCCGGGCTGGAGGGATTCACGCGCTCGATGGCGCGCGAGCTGGGATCGCGCAACATCACGGTCAACACGGTGGCGCCGGGCTTCATCGATACCGATATGACGCGCAGCCTGTCCGAGGCTCAGCGCACCGCCTATCTGGCGCAGATCCCGCTGGGCCGCTTCGGCAGCGACCTGGAGGTGGCACAGGCGGTGCTGTTCCTGGCCAGCGATCAGGCGGCCTATATCACCGGACAGACCGTGCACGTGAACGGCGGCATGTACATGGGCTGAAATGGCGGGGGAGGAGGGGTTACCCTACAATACGCGGCCCGTGCGGACGTGCCGGAGCGAGCCCACCCGTGCCGGTTCGGAACGTCATCAGGTCAGAACGTCATCAGGACAGAGGAAAAATCACAGATGAGCACCGTTGAGCAGCAGGTGAAGGCGATTGTTGCCGAACAGCTGGGAGTCAAGGCTGAGCAGGTCACCAACACCGCCTCGTTCGTCGACGACCTGGGGGCCGACTCTCTCGATACCGTCGAGCTGGTCATGGCGTTGGAAGAGGAGTTCGAGATCGAAATCCCCGATGAGGACGCCGAGAAGATCACCACCGTGCAGCAGGCGATCGACTACATCAGTGAGCGGCGCACCAAGGCCTGATTTGCGCCGCCGTTCGCGCGCCGCGGCCTTCGGCCGCACGCCCCCCGTCCCAATCCGAGTTCTTAAGTGAGCAAACGCCGAGTCGTCGTAACCGGTCTCGGAGTGGTCTGCCCGCTCGGCAGCACCGTGGCTGATGTCTGGGGCGCACTGCTGCGCGGAGAGAGCGGCATTGGCCCGATCACACGTTTCGATGCCGCGAGCTTTCCGACGCGCTTCGGCGGGGCGGTGCGCGGCTTCGACGTCGAACAATACATGTCGCTGAAGGATGCGCGGCGTGTGGACGAGTTCATGCATTATGGGATCGCCACGGGTATTCAGGCCGTCGCGGACGCGGGCATCGACTTCGATAAGCTCGACCGCGACCGCTGCGGAGTGGTGACGGGCGCGGGGATCGGCGGCCTGTGGACGATCGAGCAGACACACGCCGCCTACGTCGACGCCGGCAACAACCCCCGCAAGATCTCCCCGTTCTTCGTGCCCTCGACGATCATCAACATGATCTCCGGGCATCTGTCGATCCGTTTCGGGCTGCGCGGCCCGAACCTCGGCGTGGTGACGGCCTGTACGACTTCCACGCATGCCATCGGACTGGGTGCCCGCTGCATTCAATACGGGGACGCCGATGTGATCCTGGCGGGTGGAGCCGAGATGGCCACCACGCCGACCGGGATGGGCGGCTTTGCGCAGGCCAAGGCGCTGTCCACGCGCAACGACGCCCCACAGGCGGCCAGCCGGCCGTGGGATCGTGACCGCGACGGCTTCGTGCTGGGCGACGGCGGCGGCGCCATGCTGCTCGAGGACTACGAGCACGCGCGGGCCCGCGGGGCGCGCATCTACGCCGAGCTGATCGGCTTCGGCATGAGCGGCGATGCGCATCACATCACCGCACCGCCCGAGGACGGCGCCGGCGCGCGCCTGGCGATGACGAACGCGCTGCGCGATGCGCACATCGATCCCAGCGCCGTGCAGTACCTGAACGCCCATGCGACTTCCACACCGCTCGGCGACAAGGCGGAGACTGTGGCGATCAAGAGCAGCTTCGGCGCACATGCCCGCAAGCTCGCGATCAGCTCGACCAAATCGATGACCGGGCACCTGCTCGGGGCGGCCGGCGTGGTCGAGGCATTGTTCACGGTGCTCGCGATCCGCGACCAGGTCGCTCCCGCGACGATCAACTACTGCACGCCGGACCCGGACTGCGATCTGGACTATGTGCCGAACACCGCGCGCCCGATGCCGATCGAGATCGCGATGTCGAATTCCTTCGGCTTCGGCGGAACCAACGGCACGCTGGTGTTCCGCCGCCTCTCCTAGGGAGCGCCGGTGGCTGCGGCCGCGACGGAGCGCAGCCTGCTGGTGCGACCGATCGAGGTCCCGCCCGAGGCGCTGCGGCGACTCGCCTACGCGGATCCGCAGGCGTTCCCGGTGCTGCTCGACAGCAGCGCGATCGGTCCGCTCGGCCGCTTCTCCATTCTGGGTGCCTACCCGCAGGGCGCGCTATGGCTGGACACGGGCGGCCGACTGCACGGCGAGGGCACCGTGCGCCTCGTGGACGGCGTGCCCGTGTCCCTCGGGGACGCTGGGCAACGGTCCGGCGCGCAGCCTGGGGGTACCGGAAAGAGCGACTTTCTGCGCGCGCTGCAGATGCTCTGGCAGCGCGAGGCGGCAGCCGCACCGCTCGTGCAGCCGCCCGGACCGTTTTACGGCGGCTGGATGGTGCTGCTGAGCTACGAGATCGCCGCGCAGATCGAGCCGCAGCTGCAGCTGCCTGCCGCGCGCGCCGGTGATGTTGCGCAGGACGCGCCCGTGGCGCTCGCGCTGCGCATCCCCGCCGCCGCGCTGTTCGATCACACCACTGCCCGCGCCTTCATCGTCGCGGAGGCGGGTGCCGAGCGGTGCGCCGAAGACCTGCAGGTGGCGTTGCTGTCCGCCGGCGTCTCGCGGTCGGCATCGCGCGCGGTATCGTCGGAGTCGCTGCCGCCGCTCGAGCTGCACGAGGAGCCCCCGGCACGCTATCGCTCCCGCATCGAGCGGGCACTCGAATACATCCGTGCGGGCGACATCTACCAGGCGAACCTGTCGCGTCCCTGGCGCGGCCGCTTCGACGCTCGGATAGCGCCCAGCGCGCTGGTGGCGAGTCTCTATGAGCGGCTGCGCGCGACGAACCCGGCGCCGTTCGCGGCGCTGGCCCAGCACGGTGACTGGCGGCTGCTGTGCTCGTCACCCGAGCGGCTGGTGCGCGTGCAGGAGGGCCGCGTCGACACGCGGCCGATCGCCGGGACGCGACCGCGCAGCCGCCGCCCCGGAGAGGATGAGCGCGAGCTCGCGGCCCTGATCGCGCACCCCAAGGAGCGCGCCGAGCACGTGATGCTGGTCGACCTGGAACGCAACGACCTGGGGCGCATCTGCCGTGCGGGCAGCGTGTGCGCCGATCCGATGATGATCACCGAGAGCTATGCGCACGTGCATCACATCGTCTCCAACGTCAGCGGCCGATTGCGCGCCGGTCTGACGCCGATCGATGTGCTGCGCGCGGTGTTCCCGGGCGGCACGATCACCGGTTGTCCCAAGTTCCGCTGCATGCAGATCATCGCCGAGCTCGAGGGCGAAGCGCGGGGGGCCTATACGGGGGCGATCGGCTTCATCAATCACGACGGCTCGATGGACTTCAACATTCTGATCCGCAGCCTCACGCTCGCCGGCGAGCGGCTCGAATTCCGCGCCGGCGGAGGCATCGTGGCCGATTCGGACTGGCAGCGCGAGCTCACCGAGACGCGCGCCAAGGCCCAGGGCCTGCTCGCCGCGCTGCAGACGCCGGCCGCGGTGCCCATCCAGGCGCCGGTGTGAGCGCTGCGACGCTGATCGATGGCCGGCCTGGCGACCAGGTGTCGGTGGCCGAGCGGGCGTTGCAGTACGGCGACGGTCTGTTCGAGACGATCAGCTGCGTGGACGGCGCGCCACGCTGGCTGCCGCGGCATCTGCAGCGGTTGCGGCTGGGCTGCGAGCGGCTGCAGCTGCCGTTCACGGACTACGAGGTCTTGGCACAGGAGATCACGGCGCTGGCGGGAGCCGGGTCAGCCGCGCCCGCACGCTGCGTCGTCAAGGTGATCGTCAGCCGTGGAGCGGCGCTGCGGCGCGGCTACGGCCCCACCGGTGCCGAGCGCCCCACACGCATCGTCAGCCGCCACGAATGGCCCGCGGGAGATCCCACTGCTCCGCTGCACGTCAGCCTCTCCAGCGTGCGGCTCGGCACCAACCCGCTGCTGGCGGGTCTCAAGCATTTGAACCGCCTGGAGCAGGTGCTCGCGCAGCTCGCCCGACCGCCGGGGATCGACGAGGTGCTGATGCTCTCGAGTCGCGGCGAGATCATCGGCGGCAGCATGAGCAACGTGTTCCTGGCCGATCAAACGGGGCTGTTCACGCCGCGGTTGGACGCCTGCGGCGTCGCGGGCGTGATGCGCGGCCTCGTGCTGCAGGCCAGCAGAGCCCGGCGCCCCGTCGCACCGCTGCGCTTCGGCGCCGTGCGTGTGCGGCGCGTCATGCCCTCGGAGCTGCCCGGGGTGCGTGAGGCTTTCGTGACAAATGTGCGCTGGGGCATACGCTCGATCGGATCGCTCGACGGGCGCGCCCTGGCCAGTGATGATTATGCGCAGCAGCTGCGAAGACAGATGGATGCGGCGCAGTAGATGAAGCGGCATGAGCGGCATGAGCAGCATGAAGCGGCATGAGGCAGCCGGATCGCGCGGCGCCGGGCTATGGGCCGCGGTGGGGCTGCTCGCCGTGCTGGCGGGGCTCGCGGGTGGCGCGTGGCTGGCGGCGGGACGGCTCGGACAGGCCATGGACCAGCCCGGACCGGCAGCACTGCCCGTGCGTATCCAGATCGCTCCCGGAGCGCCGCTACGCAGCATCCTCGCGCAGCTGCAGCACCAGGGTGCGCTGCGACACGCGCGCTGGGTGCAGCTGTACCTGAAGCTGCACCGCCGGCACCCGCGGGTGCAGGCGGGACTCTATGAGATCGCCGCGCACGCCACGGCGCGCCAGATCCTGCAGCAGTTCGCCGACGGGCGCGTGCTGCTCAGCTCGATCACGGTCGTGGAGGGCTGGAGCGTCGCGCAGATGCGGGCAGCGCTCGACAGTGATCCGGACGTGACGCATCAGCTGCGCGGCCTCTCGGCTACGCAGCTGATGCAGGCGCTGGGGCATTCCGGCCAGAGCGCGGAGGGGCGATTTTTTCCGGACACCTATCGCTTTGCCGCCGGTACCAGCGATCGCAAGATTCTCGAGATGGCCTACCAGCGCATGCAGCAGATGTTGACCGCGGACTGGTCGCAGCGGGCCACGGACCTGCCGTTATCCAGTCCCGAGCAGGCGCTGACCCTGGCGTCCATCGTTGAGAAGGAGACCGCGCGCCCGGACGAGCGGCCGAAGGTGGCCGCGGTGTTCGTCAACCGGCTGCGCCTCGGGATGCGTCTGCAATCCGATCCCACCGTGATCTACGGGCTCGGAGAGCGTTACGACGGCAGCATCCACACGCGCGACCTGCAGAGCGACACCCCCTACAACACCTACACGCGCACGGGCCTACCTCCCACACCGATCGCGCTGCCCGGAGCCGCCTCGCTGCAGGCGGCGATGCACCCGGCGGACATCGATGCGCTGTACTTCGTCGCCACCGGACAGGGGGACGGATCGCATCGCTTCTCCGCGACACTCGCCGAGCACGACGTGGCGCTGCGCTCGTACCTGCGACGGCTGGGCGTGACCGGGGCGGGATCGGGTGCGGCAACGTCACCGGCGGGCACGACGCTACCGGCGACGTCCCGGCCGTGAGCGCGGACGCGGGGAAATTCATCACCCTCGAGGGGATCGAGGGCTCGGGCAAATCGACGCTCGCAGGCGCGCTCGGGCAGGCGCTGCGTGCGCGCGGGCTCGCGGTGCAGCTCACGCGCGAGCCGGGCGGCACACCGCTGGCCGAGCGGCTGCGCACGTTGCTCCTGGAGCACGGCGAGGAGCCGATCGGTGCGCGCAGCGAGATGCTGCTGATGTTCGCGGCGCGCGCCGTGCATCTGGACAATCTCATTCGGCCGGCGCTGCGGGGTGGGACCTGGGTAGTGTGCGACCGCTTCACCGACGCGACGCGCGCCTACCAGGGAAGCGGGCGGGGCGTCAGCGGCGAGCTGATCGAGCAGCTCGCGGAGATGGTGCATGGGGATCTGTGGCCTGACCGTACACTGCTGCTGGACCTGCCCGTGGAGCAGGGACTGGCCCGCGCGCGCCGGCGCAGTGCCAGCACTGACCGCTTCGAGGACGAGGACCGCCGATTTCACGAGCGCGTACGTGCCGGCTATCTGAAAATCGCCGACGCAGAGCCGCAGCGCGTGCGTATCCTGGATGCGATGGCACCTGCGGAGCTGCTCGCGCGACGCGCACTCGAGGCCCTGGCGGATCTTTGGGGTGACTGAATTGCCGGAAAACTGGGATGCGCCCTGGCTCACCGCCGCGGTGCGGCAGCTTCGCGCGGCGCGTGCCGCCGGGCGCTTTCCCAGCGCCCTGCTGATCCATGAGCGCCGCGGGGCGGGCGGGGAG
>JASHSK010000097.1 GCA_030038755.1 Gammaproteobacteria bacterium | reverse complement strand
ATGGCGACTCTCCGAGACAGCGACAGAAATGTCCAGGTCTCAAATACCCGGCTCCTGACCTCTGCAGATGCGGCTGTCACACGACCGACAGGTCGTGCGGATGCTCAGATGGCCTTGTGGATCAGCTCGAGTCGTGAGGGGCCGCGGCCGTGGTCTGATCGGTACGGAACCGCTGCCTCGTGCAGAGCAACGCATACCACGCCGACGCCGATCAGAGCCGCGATCAGGAAGCCGACCTGGACGATCAGGCCCGCTCTCATGGACGGCACGGGAGAAGAGCCGTCAAGCTCGTCGGCCAACGGGCGCCAGAGACGGCGTCCACGGCGAAGCGCAGCGGCTGTGACCTGTCGCCCGCCACGGGAGGGGTGCTGCTCCGAACGAAAAAGAGCAGCCAGGGACCTTCGGCCGCGGATTCGCTGGCCCAGCGGCCCGCTGGCGCGGCGAGTTACTTCCGCCTGCAGCGCTCCCCAGCTGGCAAATCCGTATTCTTCGGCCAGCACGCGTTGCGCGTCAGCCAGGCGGGCGCCAGGGAGCCGCTCCTTCATCGATGCAAGCCTCGCCTTGGCCTGCTTGCGCAGATGGTCCGCGTGAGGAAGTAGAGGAAGCAATCGCCTCCCGGTATGGTTGGTCATTTGAATATCCTCATCCATCGCCGGTGTGTCCGCAGCCACCGGTCTGGATAAGGTGTTCCAACCATCACGAGTGGGCTAGGCCCTTTGCGCGGACGGCGTGCCTCTCGAAGGCGGCCTGATGCTATTCCAATTCGGGCAGTGGACGCAACCGGCTACGCATCTCAAGCAGCCGGAGTAAGAAGGGGGCCGAAGCCCGCTAAAGCAGGCCACGTTCGGCGAAGCTGACGACCTGGTCGCCGGCGACGATCAGGTGATCGAGGACGCGGATGTCGACCAGCTGCAGGGCCTCTTTGAGGCGCCAGTTCAGGCGCCAGGCGATGAGCTCGCGAACTTGCCGCGTGCATCTGATTCGGGCCAACTCAGATGCAGAAGGTGCACGGCCCCCAAAAGGGGCAGTCCACACCCCAGCAGCAAGCCGCTCCAGAAATCAAAGCCGCCCAACCCCGCGATTGTCAGCCGCCACGTGATCAGGAGTGCGCCGAAGAGGATCGGGCCGGCGATCAGCGCAATGCGCAACGGCTGACTGCAGAGGGGTCGAGCCAGCGCCACCAGCCGAAATGCCGCGATCAGTCCGGCAGGTCCGAGCGTCGCCACGATCATCATCGCGATGACTAAGCACACCGCACGCCACGGCGCCGTTACCGGAGGCGCCGCCACCATGACGACACCCCATACCTTGCCAATGGAGTCGAGCCACACGATCGTGAGCGGCAGGAAGCACAGCAGCATCTCCGGGGCGATGATCCAGCGGGAAATCTTCCAGTTTCCGGTAGTCATCACTCGCATCCTCTGTCTGATCACTGCAATGACGCAGCCCCCGGCCCACGCGAGCGCGGACCGATCATCATCGACGTACTGCAGCTCTGCGATCATCGCGTCGGCCCAATCTCCCCGCCCGGGCGGAAGCAATCGTACGGCGAGCCGAACCAATCCCAGTGCCAGGCGCCGCAGCAGCGAAGCGGATGCAGTCATGACCGGCTTCCCAAAAGAACTGCGCTGGATCGGGGTGGCCCGGCCGCGGCTCTCAGCTCGCGCGCATACGCAATGCCGCTGGCGGTCAGGCGGTACATGTGCCGCGGCGGCCGACCCAGTTGCTCGGGGGGCTGCCAGCGAGAATCCAGCAGCCCTCGATCGCTCAGTCGAATCAGGATCGGGTACAGCGTACCCGACTTGAGCCGCGCCTCCTTGGAGAGCTCATAGCCGTGCCGCCAACTGCGCGGGCGCTCGAGTAGTGCATCGAGCAGCGACAGCGTCTGTACGGAGCATTTGCGACTGCGAATCATGGATCGTAACTCTACATATATAGAAGACAGCGTCCAGCTCGATGACCGAATACGTGATGACGATCACAATCCAGATGAGCATCACGCAATCCACATGGGATCACGCAGCGTTTTTCACAAGAGCCCGCGTTCGGCGAACGACAGGCAATGGTTGTCCGCCACGATCAGGTGATCGAGCACGCGGATATCCACCAGCTGCAGCGCCTCGCGCAGGCGGCGGGTGATCAGCTGGTCAGCCTGGCTCGCCTCGGCGATGCCGCTCGGGTGGTTGTGCGCCAGGATCACCGCTGCCGCATTACGCGCCAGTGCCTGTTTGACGACCTCGCGCGGATGCACACTCGCTCCGTCGATCGTGCCGCGGAACAGCTCGTCGAAGGCGATGAGCCGGTGGCGATTGTCCAGATGCAGGCAGCAGAACAGCTCATGCGGACTGTCGCGCAGCCGCGCGCGCAGGAACGCATGCGTGCGGGTCGGGCAGTCGAGCGGCGGACCGACGCGCAGGGCCTCTTCGTAATGGCGGCGTGCGAGCTCCAGCGAGGCCTGGACGCGACAGTAGCCCACGATGCCGAGCCCCGGCTCGGAGAGACAGCGCGCACGATCGGCGCACAGGAATGCCCGCAGCGTGCCGTGTCGCGTGAGCAACTCGCGCGCCCGGCTCACCGCGTCCTGTCCGCGCCGCCCCGAGCCGCCCAGCAGCAGCGCCAGCAGCTCCGCCTCCGACAGTGCCGCGGGGCCGGCGGTCAGCAGCTTCTCGCGCGGCCGCTCGCTCGCCGGCCAGTCCCTGATGCCCATAAAGTGTGCGTCAGTCTGCAACAATATGCCGCGCGCGTGCGATCGTCATATCGTGCGCGCATGTGCTGAAAGTTCGATAATCGCTGCATGCAGGGCAAGCACATTCTGCTCGGCGTGACCGGTGGCATCGCGGCGTATAAGTCCGCCGACCTCGTTCGCCGTCTCATCGAGCAGGGCGCGGAAGTGCAGGTCGTGATGACCCGTGGCGCGCAGCAGTTCGTCACCACCACGACCTTCCAGGCGCTCTCGGGCCGCCCGGTGCGCACCGATCTGTGGGATAGCGCCGCGGAGGCGGCCATGGGCCATATCGAGCTCGCGCGCTGGGCCGACCTGGTTCTCATCGCCCCCGCGAGCGCCGACTTCATCGCGCGCCTCGCGCACGGCCTGGCGGACGATCTACTGAGCACACTGTGCCTGGCCACCGCCGCGCCACTCGCCGTGGTGCCCGCGATGAATCAGCAGATGTGGAGCCACGCAGCGACCCAGGCGAATGTCGCGGTGCTGGCGCGCCGCGGCGTGCAGCTGCTGGGCCCCGCCGTCGGCGATCAGGCCTGCGGTGAGATCGGCCCCGGACGCATGCTCGAGCCGCTGCAGATCGTCGCACAGGTGGCGGCACTGTTGCCCGAGCGCGGGCCGTTACAGGGCCGGCGCGTGCTGGTCACGGCCGGGCCGACCCGCGAGTGCATCGATCCGGTGCGCTTCGTCAGCAACCGCAGCTCCGGCAAGATGGGCTTCGCCGTCGCGCAGGCCATGCGCGAGGCAGGTGCGGAAGTGGTGCTGGTGACCGGCCCCGTGTGTCTGGAGACGCCACCGGGCGTGCGCCGGGTGGATGTCGAGAGCAGCGAGCAGATGCACACGGCGGTGCAGCACGAGCTGCCCGGTACCGCGATCTTCGTGGGCACGGCTGCGGTCGCCGACTATCGCCCGCTGGCGTGTGCCGAACAGAAGATCAAGAAGCGCAGCGACAGCCTGACGCTCGAGATGACGCGCACCACCGATGTCCTCGCGCAGGTGAGCGCCTGCCCTGCCGCGTCACGTCCCTTCGTGGTCGGCTTCGCCGCCGAAACCCAGGAGGTCGAGCAGCACGCGCGCGAGAAGCTGCTCGCGAAGAACCTCGATCTGATTGCGGCCAACGAGGTCGGTCATACCAAGGCCTTCGATGCCGACGAGAATTCGCTGCTGATCCTGTGGCGCGGCGGTCGCCTCGAGCTGCCGCGCGCGAGCAAGCTGTCGCTCGCGCGCTCTCTGACGCGCCTCATCATCGAGCGCCTGCTCTCTCAGCCGCTCGCAGTCGGTGCCTCGGTCGCAGCCCCTGCGCCCTCCGCGGTCGCTGTGCCCTCCGCGGTCGCCGCGCCCTCCGCAGTCGCTGCGTCGTCCGCAGTCGCCGCGCCCGCACGCGCCACCGTCACGGCCCGCAACTGATGGCGCCGCCGGCGCGCCGCAGGCTCAGCGTGCGCATCCTCGACGCGCGTCTCGGGCGCCAGTTTCCGCTGCCGCAGTACGCCACGGAGGGCTCCGCGGGACTGGATCTGCGCGCCTGCCTGGATGCGCCGCTTGGCCTGGCCCCCGGGGCAGCCGAATTGATCCCGACGGGGCTGGCCATTCATCTGGAAGACCCGGGTCTGGCGGCGGTCGTTCTCCCGCGCTCCGGACTGGGGCACCGGCACGGCATCGTGCTCGGTAATCTCGTGGGGCTGATCGACTCGGACTACCAGGGTCAGCTGATGGTGTCCTGCTGGAATCGCGGCGCCGAGCGTTACGAAGTGCAGCCGGGCGAGCGTATCGCGCAGCTGATCGTCGTGCCGGTGGTGCAGGTGGAGCTGGACATCGTCGAGGAATTCCGTGCCAGTGACCGCGGGGCGGGCGGCTTCGGGCACAGCGGCCGGCACTAGCCCTGAGCGGGCGGTCAATGGCCTCGGGCGCGCGGTCAATGGCCCTGAGCGGGCCTTATGCGGGCGGCGCCGGCCGCCACGCTCACGAGCTGGCGTGCGACGTCAGCTCGATATAGCGCGCCAGATCGGCGGCGAACTGTACTCGCAGAGTGATCTGTTCCTGCTGCTTGGCTTCCAGCTCGGTGCGCTGCGCGCGCGCCTCGTTGATCGTGTGCACCAGGTCCTCGGCGAGCTCATCGGGCATGCGCGGGGCGCCCGGGGCGCTGCTGTAGGGCGCGAAATGCTGCGCGCGGTCCTGCAGCGCGAGCAGTCGCAGCGTCAACGAGTCGATGTAGCTGGAGGATGCCTTGATCTGTCCGTCGATCTGATCGAGCCGCTCGTCGCGTAGTTGCTCGATCTCCTTGGCGGAGGCATAGGTGGTCAGCAGAAACTTGTCATGCTGCGCCTGGTCGGCGGCCGCCTGCGCGGCCTGCTCCTGCGCGCTGAGTTGCGCGGCGCTCGGCCGCCCGGCCACGTGACCGATCTCGACGCCCTGACCGTTGAGTACGTCGTGAGCGTCGTCGGAGAACTGCGGCGGAACGCTGTCACCGTAGTGGACGATGCCCTGCGAATCCACCCAGCGGTACACGCGCAGCGAGTCGTCGGAGCCGGAGGCCGCCACGGCCAGCTGCAGCACGCCGAGCGAGGCGACGAGCGCCAGCAACTGCCCACCGTGAAGCCTGTTCGTAGCCATCGAGATTTTTTGTTGCCGTTGACCCGTCTGCTGGCGTTGATGAACGTGTCGCCCGTGCGCCGGAACACGCGGCGATGGCGGTCGCATCTTGCCAACGCTGTCGCCGATAAATTGAGACCGGGTTCACACGAGCGCCAGGGGTGGCTCAAAGTGTGATCGGCGTCACGCGGTCAGGGCTGGCGCACGTGACACGTTTGGCGTATTTGCGGTCATATTCCGGTATCCACGGTCATATTCCGTAGCGCTCACGGTAGGCGCGCATCGCCGAGAGCTGTTCCGGGGTCGGCGCCTGCGCGCCGCTGGTGCCTGCCGCACCCGCTTCCAGCGCGCCAATGAGCTCGGCGAGCGTGACGATGGCGATGCAGCGCAGCCCGTACTGCGCCTCGACCTCCTGCACCGCCGAGCGCTCGGACAGGCCGCGCTCCTGTCGATCCAGCGCGAGCGCGACGGCGACGGGCGCGGCCCCGGCGCGACGGATCGATTCCACCGACTCGCGAATCGCCGTGCCCGCCGTGATCACGTCATCGATGATGACCGTGCGGCCGGCGAGCGGACTGCCGACGATCTGGCCGCTCTCGCCGTGATCCTTCGCCTCCTTGCGATTGAAGGCCCAGGGCACGCTGCGGCCGTAGTCGCTGGCGAGTGCGACCGCGGTGGCCGCCACCAGCGGGATGCCCTTGTAGGCCGGTCCGAACAGCATGTCGAAACCGACGCCGGCGCGCAGCAGTGCGGCTGCATAGCAGCGCCCGAGCGTCGTCAGGGCATGACCGTCATTGAACAGCCCGGCGTTGAAGAAGTACGGGCTGATGCGTCCGGACTTGAGCGTGAACTGGCCGAAGCGCAGTGCCTGGCGCGCGAGCGCGAGCTCGATGAACTGGCGCTGGTAATCGTCCAAGGTTCACATCCTGGTTCGCTGGCGGAAGGTTATCATTGCAATATGTCGAGTTCACCGACAATCCGTGCCGGTGAGGCCGGTGCCCGTCAGGCCCGTGGCGGTGACGCCCCTGCCGGCGCGGCGCGCACCGGTGAGGCTCGTGCCGGTGAAGCAGATGGCCCGGATACCGCGCACGACGAGCGGCGCAGCAGGCGGTGGCACCGCTGGGTCGAAGCGGCGCTGGTGTACCGCGAGCCGCGCGTGCTCGCGATGCTGTTCCTCGGCTTTTCCTCGGGTCTGCCGTTCTATCTTTATTTCCAGACGCTGTCGGCGTGGCTGCGGCAGAGCCACGTGGCGCTCGCCACCATCGGCCTGCTGTCGTTGGCCGGCATGTTCTACTCGCTCAAATTCGTGTGGGCGCCGGTCGTGGACCGCTGGGGGTTGCCCGGACTTACTCGCTGGCTCGGGCGGCGGCGCAGCTGGATGCTGCTGGCGCAGGTGGGAA
>JASHSK010000011.1 GCA_030038755.1 Gammaproteobacteria bacterium | reverse complement strand
GCCACCGCGGCCGCCTGTCACCTGGCGCGCGCCATCTGCCGCCGGGCGGAGCGGCGCTGCTGGGCTCTGGTGCACGCGGCGGTCGCCCCGGCGGACGGCATGTCGGCCGCTTCGCTGCGCTACCTGAACCGCCTGTCCGACCTGTTGTTCGTCCTTGCGCGCCTGTATGCGCGCGCGGCGGGCAGCGGCGAGCCGCTATGGCAGCACGAGCGGGGCAGCGGGGGCAGCACGGGCGGTCCGCCCGGCGAATAGCCGGCCGTCGGGCCAGCCGAGCTTCGCGGCTAGCCAGTGGGGTCGCGTACGAGATCGGAGTCGCGCACGAGATTGGGGTCGCGCACCAGCTCGCCGAGCACCTCATCCGTCAGGCCCTCGGCGCTCAGCGCCCCGAGCACCCCCGCGCGATCGGCCGCGGAACGATTCTGACTGGACTTGAACTTGCCGGTCAGGGCGCTGACCTCGATCTCGAAGCCCACGATCGCGCGCAGCATCGCCGAGATATGGTCGGCCGGGGCGTCGGAGACTCGCCAGCGCGGCGTGCGACCCCGCTCGTGCTCGTCCGTCAGCGATTCGACCAGTCCCAGAAGCCACTCCGGTTCCTCGATGAAGCGGATCGGGCCACTGGCGTGGACCACCGCGTAGTTCCAGGTCGGCACCACGCGGCCGTGTTGCGTCTTGCTCGCGTACCAGGCAGGCGAGACGTAGTGGTCGGCACCACGGAATATGGCCAGCACCGGGCTGCCGGCCGGTAGCCGCCGCCACAGGGGATTGGCACGGGCCACATGGCCACGCAGTCGCCAGCCGCCGTCGGGTCCTGAAGCGAGTTGCAGCGGAAGATGCTCGGCGCCGAGCGCACCCTCCACGCTGGCAACCAGGATGGCCAGGGGGTGGCGTCGGATCAGCGAGTGCAGAACTTCCGGGCGCGGCTCACGGAAGTGTTCGGGGATGTACATGCAGGAAGCATACGTGCTTGCCTCGGGCTGGGCGATTCGGGTCGCACAGCTCGAGCGCGTGCTGCATTAAGATGACCGCGGTCCTCGAGGGCCGCTGACGGGGGATGGTCCTGTCGTGATCCAGAATTTCTCCGATCATGCGGCCAATGAGCGCACGTTCCTCGCCTGGGTGCGCACGGCCATCGCGGTCATGGCCTTCGGCTTTCTGGTGGCACGATTCAATCTGTTTCTCAGGATCGCCATGCAGACGGCGGCGAGCGGCGGCGGCCATCCCCTGGTCTTGCGTACCGGGGGCTTCGGAAACGTGGCCGGCCTGACGCTGATCGTCGCGGGCACGGTGATGGTGATCGTCGCGGCGATCCGCTTCATACGGACCGGACAGGCCATCGATAGCCCCGAACGCAAATTCGGCGGCGCCAGGGCCGACCTGATACTGGCCGCGCTCATGGTGATACTGGGTATCGCCATGGTGGTGTACCTGTCGGAGACACTGGCGGGAGGTCTGTAAAAAACCTCGGGCCCCGGCGAGCGCCCTCAGGACGGTGTGCGCGGCCGGATGTCCTCGATGGATACCACGCCGACCAGGCGCTTGTCGCGGTTCATCACCGGCAGGCGACGGATCAGCAGCTCGTCCATATTCCTCGCCACGTGCTCAGTGTCCTCGTCCTCGAAGCAGTATTTGGGTTGACCGCTGACCACCGAGGCGATGGTGGTCTGCGCCGGGTCGCGGTCCTGCGCGACCACGCGCGTGACGATATCGCGGTCGGTGAGCACTCCGATCAAGCGGTCGTTCTGCTCCACCGGCAGCATCCCGATGTTGCGCTCGGCGAACTCACGCGCCGCATCGAGCACGGTCTGGTCGGCATGGATGACCTTGGGGTGCCTCGTCATGACCTCGGAGACCTTCATGGGCGGCGTCCTCCGTGCGTTTGCAGGGCGGGGCATTTGCGGAGTCGGCATTGCAGGGCCGGCATGCGCTGCACACTGTAGCGAAGGCGCAGCGGCCGGGCATCCGCGCGCGGCGCCTTCGCGCTGTCAGGCAGCGCCGATGCCGCCCGGGGGTGGAGCCACGCCCGCGGCTGCGTCGGGCGCTGCCGCGACGCGCAGCGGATCGGCAGCCAGCAGCGCGCGTAGCGCAGACCAATCGAACGCCGGCCCGGGATCGGTCTTGCGGCCGGGCGCGATGTCGGCGTGACCGGCAAGACGCTCGCGCGACAGCGTCGGATAGGCGCTGCACAACGCCGCGATCAGCGCCGCCAGCGCCGCGTACTGCGCGTCGGCATACGGCGTCTCGTCGGTGCCTTCGAGCTCGATGCCGATCGAGAAGTCGTTGCACGCGCTGCGGCCTGCGTAGCTGGACTGCCCGGCGTGCCAGGCGCGAGCGCCGAAGGGCACGTACTGTGTGATCGCCCCGCCGCGCCGAATGAGCGCATGCGCCGAGACCCGCAGCGACGCGCGCTCCGCGAAGCTCGGGTGCGCCCCCGCCGGCAGCTGCCCGCAGAACAATCGGTCGATCCACGGGCCGCCGAACTCCCCGGGCGGCAGGCTGATGCCGTGCACGACGAGGAGGTCCGGGAGCACGCCGGCGGGCCGAGCGTCCCAATGCGGTGAAAACACCTGGGTAGCGCCGAGCAGCAGACCGGTGGCCGCATCGACGGCCAGCGCCGCCGACGAAGCCGCGGCGCCACCGGGTGGCCGGGCATCGGACGGTGGCGCGCCCGGGACCGGGAGCAGTCCTGCGGGGGATGGCGTGCTGCTGTGCATGGGCGGCTCGCATGATGCCAAAATGCGGACATGTCCACAGCCAACCGCGTCGCGTCCCGGGACGGTGTCACGCTCGTGGCGCGCGATCTGGCGCACGTGTGGCATCCCTGCACACAGATGAAGGACCACGAGCAGCTGCCGCCGGTGCCGGTGCGCAGTGCGGACGGCTGCTGGCTCGAGGACTATGACGGCCGCCGCTACCTCGACGCCATCAGCTCCTGGTGGGTCAATCTGTTTGGCCATCGTCATCCGGCGATCAACGCGGCCGTGGTCGCTCAGCTGCAGCAGTGCGAGCACGTGCTGCTGGCCGGATTCACGCACGAGCCGGCGGTGGCGCTGGCCGAAGAGCTCGCGCGCATCGCCCCGACGGGGCTCACGCGGTGTTTTTTTGCCGACAATGGTTCCGCGGCCGTGGAAGTTGCGCTGAAGATGAGCTTCCACTACTGGCAGAACCGCTCGCTGCCGCGCAAGCGCCGTTTCGTCGCACTCAGCGGCAGTTACCACGGCGAGACGCTCGGGGCGCTCGCCGTCGGCAACGTCGAGCTCTACAGGCGCGTGTACGCGCCTCTGCTGATGGACGTGCTGACCGCGCCCTCGCCCGACTGCTACGAGCGCGAGCGTGGCGAGAGCTGGGCCGAGCACTCGCGGCGGCGCTTCGAGGACATGCGCGCGCTGCTCGAGCGGCATGCCGACGAGATCGCCGCGGTGATCGTCGAACCGCTGGTGCAGTGCGCGGGCGGCATGCGCATGTACGACCCGGTGTACCTCTCGCTGCTGCGCGAGGCCTGCGATCGCTGCGAGGTGCACCTGATCGCCGATGAGATCGCGGTCGGGTTCGGGCGCACCGGTACACTGTTCGCCTGCGAGCAGGCGGGCATTACGCCGGACCTGCTGTGCCTGTCCAAGGGATTGACCGGTGGCTATCTGCCGCTGTCGGCGGTGCTCGCCGGCGAGCGCATCTATGAGGCGTTCTACGCAGAATACGCCGCGCAGCGCGCCTTCCTGCATTCGCACAGCTACACCGGCAATCCGCTCGCCTGCGCCGCGGCGCGCGCGACGCTGCGGCTGTTCGCGACCACTCCCGTGATCGAGGACAACCGCCGGCTGGCCGCGCACCTGGCTGCGCGGCTGGCCCCGCTCGCCGGGCACCCGCACGTGGCGGAGGTGCGCCAGACGGGCATGATCGCCGCCGTCGAGCTGGTGCGCGATCGGACCACGCGCGCGCCCTGGCCCGGCGAGGAGCGCCGCGGATGGGCGGTGCATCGCGAGGCGCTGGCGCGCGGTGTACTGCTGCGCCCCCTCGGAGAGGTCGTGTACTTCATGCCCCCGTACGTCATCACGGAGACACAGATCGACTTCATGGTGGATGTCGCAACGGCGGCGATCGACGCGGCCTGCGCCTGACATGCGCCCGACACGCTGCTTCGTGCCGGAGGCGCTCGCGGGCAGCAGCATCGTGACCCTGCCCGAAGAAGCGGCGGCGCATGTCACGCGTGTCCTGCGCCTGCGACCAGGCGCCATCCTGACGCTGTTCGACGGTCGCGGCGGAGAGTACGAGGCGCGGCTGCTCGAGCCGGGTGCCGGCACGCCGGCGCGCGAGGCGACCGCTACGCGCGGCGCAGCGACGGGTGGACGCGCTGGCGGTCGCGTAGCGCTTCAGGTCGAGGTCGGCGGGTACCGCGCCGTGGAGCGCGAGGCGGCAATATCGGTGACGCTGCTGCAATGCCTGGCTCGCGGCGAGCGCATGGATTGGATCGTGCAGAAGGCCACGGAGCTCGGCGTCGCCACCATCGTGCCGCTCACGAGCCGTCACAGCGTCGTGCAGCTCGATGCCCAGGCGGCGCAGCGGCGGCTCACGCACTGGCGCGGCATCGCGATTGGGGCCTGCGAGCAGTGCGGCCGCAACCGCCTGCCCGCGATCGGCGCTCTGTGCGATGTGCAGCCTGCGTGTGCCACGATCGCCGCCGCTGCGCCGCCGCCGCTGCGGCTGCTGCTGTCACCCGAAGCGGGCGTCTCCCTGCCGCAGGCGCTGGAGTCGGCGGCGCATTCGGCTGCGCTCGCGTCACGCGCCATCGCACTGCTGGTGGGACCCGAGGGCGGGCTCGCCGAGCCGGAGCTCAGCGCCGCGCTGGCGCATGGATTTGTGCCCTGCCGCCTTGGACCCCGTATATTGCGCGCTGAAACCGCCCCGATCGCGGCCCTGTCCGCGATCGGGGCGGTGCTGGGCGATTTTCGATGAAGCGCCGGGGACGCAACCCGCCGCCGATGCAGCCCCCCGACGAGGCAACCCCCGACGGGGCAACCCCCAACGACGCGACCCACAGGAGCACACGCACATGGCCAATCCGCTGCAACAGCTGGCCGCCCTGGGCCAGTCCGTCTGGCTCGACTACATTCATCGCGACCTGTTTGCCGGACAGCTGCGCCACCTGATCGATGACGACGCACTCACCGGCATGACCTCCAACCCGGCGATCTTCGAAAAGGCGATCGACCAGGGGCACGCCTACGATGCGCAGATCGAAGCGCTCGCGCGCTCGGGCAGGAACGCCAACGACATCTACGAGGCCATCAGCCAGTCGGACGTGCAGCAGGCCGCCGACGCGCTGCGCCCCATCTACGAGCGCACGCGCGCAGCGGACGGCTATGTGAGCCTGGAGGTCAATCCGCACCTCGCGCGCGATCGCGACGGCACCATCGCCGAGGGTCGGCGGCTGTGGCTCGCGCTCGGCAGGCCCAACGCCTACATCAAGGTGCCGGGCACCGCCGAGGGTCTGGGCGCCATCCGTCAGCTGATCCGCGAAGGCATCAACGTCAACGTGACGCTGCTGTTCGGCCTGCCGCGCTATCAGGAGGTCATGGACGCCTATCTGTCGGGGCTGGAGCAGCGTGCGGCCGCCGGCGGGGCCATCGACACCGTCAGCTCGGTCGCGAGCTTCTTCATCAGTCGCATCGATTCCATGGTTGATCCCATGCTGACGGCGCGCGCCACGGCCGAGACCGACCAGCAGCTGCGCGCCGAGGCCGAGAGCGCCGGCGGCCAGGTCGCGATCGCCTGCGGGAAGCTCGCCTACAACATGTACCGCATGACCTTCGAGCAGGAGCGCTTCAAGCGTCTCGCGGCCCGCGGCGCGCGCGTACAGCGCCTGCTGTGGGCCAGCACCAGCACCAAGAATCCGAAATACCCCGACGTGAAGTATGTGGAGGCGCTGCTGGGCGCGGGCACCATCAACACGATGCCGCTGGAAACGCTCGAGGCGTATCGCGATCACGGGCGGCCGCAGCTGCGGCTGCAGGAGGATCTCAGCCAGGCGCGCGACGTGTTCGAGAGCCTGCCGGGGCTCGGAGTGGACATCGACGTCGTCACCCGGCGGCTCGAAGCCGAGGGCATCGCCAAGTTCATCGAGCCGTTCGATCACCTGCTGCAGCAGATCGGCGCGAGCATGGCGAAGGTAGCCGTCGCCGCGCGCGCACGCGGATAGGGCGCGCACCGGCGCACGCCCGTGAGAGGCCCATGCGCGACAGGTCTGCGCGCCGCCCTGGTCGCGGCCGCGCTGACCGTCGCCGTCCCGGGAGCGAGCGCGGCCGGCGGAACGGTTCGCAGCGCCATTGGCAACGCGACCGCCGCCGATGCGGTCGCGATCGCGAGCGGCGCGGCCGCACGCCCGCGCAACGTGATCCTGTTCGTCGCCGACGGGCTGCGCGCCGGATCGGTCAACCCCACGGACGCGCCGACGATGAGCGCGCTGCGGGCAGCGGGCGTGAGCTTCAGCGACAGCCACGCGGTGTTTCCGACCTTCACGACGCCGAACGCCGCGACCATCGCCACCGGACACTACCCGGGCGATACGGGCGACTTCAGCAACTCGCTGTACATCGGGTATCGCAGCTTCAACGCCGGCAATTTCGGCCTGCGCACGGCCGGCAGCACGCCGTTCCTGGAAGACGACCGCGTACTCGGCGATCTGGATGATCACTATGGCGGCAACTATCTCGGCGCCGAGACGCTGTTGGCCATCGCGCGCGCGTACGGGTACAGCACCGCGGCGATCGGCAAGCTCGGCGCTGCGGCCATCCAGGACGTCAGTCAGCTGCAACCCCAGGCGGGCCTGGGCGCGGGCGGCCTGGAGTACCAGTTCGCGACGCCGCAGACGGTGATCATCGATGATGACACCGGCACCGAAGGCGGCGTGCCGCTCGCGCCGGAGGTGGCCGTAGGCCTGGTGACGGCCGGCCTGCCGCTGGTCGCGCCGCCGCGCATCCAGCCCGCGGGCAACGAGTATGTCGCCGGTACGCATAACCCCAACTGGGGACAGCAGGTGTACTTCGTCGAAGCCACGACGCGCGTGGTGCTGCCGCTGTTCGTCAGCCGGGGCAGGCCGTTCGTGCTGGTCTACTGGTCGCGTGATCCCGATGGCACGCAGCACAACGAAGGCGACAGCCTCAATCGGCTCGTGCCCGGCATCAACGGTCGCACCTCTCGCGAGGCCGTCCAGAACGCCGACGATGATCTGCGCCAGCTGCTGCAGTTCATCGACGCAGACCCGCAGCTGGCGGCCGATACGGACGTGTTCGTCACCTCCGACCACGGCTTTGCGACCATCAGCAAGCACGACATCGACGCGCAGCATCACGGCAGCGCGAGCCCGGCCGCGCATGCACGCTATGCCGATGTGCCGGAAGGATTCATCCCCCCCGGATTTCTCGCGATCGATCTGGCCGCCGGACTGCATGAGCCGCTCTACGATCCCGACAGCACGCTCAAGGACTCGCACGGCAACCCCCTCTACGGCCGCGTCGGTCCCGGTGCGCATCCACGCTTCGGCAACGGTTTCATCGGCGGCAGCGGCCGGCCGCAGGAGCAGCCCGACGCGGACGTGATCGTCGCGGCCAACGGCGGCTCGGACCTGATCTATCTGCCGCACGGGGGCACCGCGCTCGCACGTCGCGTGGTGCGGCTGCTGGCCGGTTCCGACTATATCGGCGGATTGTTCGCCGCCGAAGCTTACGGCGCCCTGCCGGGCACGCTGCCGCTGTCGACCCTCGGGCTCAGCGGCGATACGCGACTGCCCACTCCGGCGATCGTCGTGGCCTTCAAGACCTTCGCTCTCGGCGCGCGCGAGACGGGCCTGTCCGATCCGCTGCTCAACGCCGTCCAGATCTCCGATACCACCGGACAGCAGGGCCAGGGCAACCATGGCAGCCTCGGGCGCGACAACACCCTCAACTTCATGGCGGCCACGGGCCCGGATTTCCGCAGTCACTATCGAGACGAAGCCCCGGCGGGCAACGCCGACATCACCCCGACGCTGCTGCAGGTGCTGGGACTGCCATGGCCGAGCAGCACGGGTCTGACGGGACGCGTGCTGAGCGAGGCGCTGTCGGCGCGCGCTCCCCCCGGCCCGCGCGGCGGTCCGGCGGGTGGCGCTGCGGCGGGTGCCGCGGCGGCGGGC
>JASHSK010000096.1 GCA_030038755.1 Gammaproteobacteria bacterium | reverse complement strand
GGCGTTGACCAGCACTTTGAGGGCTGCATAGCCGCACAGCCCCACCGCGTAGAAGCGCAGCGCCCCGGCGGCCTGCGCCGCCTCCTGCGAGGTGAAGCGCCCATGCTGATAGAGCACCGAGATGATCGGGCCGGCCAGCATCATCAGCCCCACGGTCGCCGGCAGCGTGAGCAGGAAGGCCAGGCGCATGCCGCGCGACAGCTCGGCGCGGAAGGCCACGAGATTGCCCGCCACGACCAGTCGCGACAGCAGCGGCAGCGTCACCGTACCGAGTGCGACCCCGAACAGCCCCAGCGGCAGCTGCACCAGGCGGAAGGCGATCGACAGCCAGAAGATCGGACCGTTGCCGAGGCCGGAAGCGAACACGGAGTTGATGAGCACGTTCACCTGGGTGGTGCTGGCCGCGATCACCGATGGGCCCATCAGAGCGAGGATCGCGTTGATCCCCGGGTCGCGCCAGTGAAAGTCGGGACGGAAGCGATACCCCAGCCGTATGAGACGCGGCAGCTGCACGCCCAGCTGCATGGCCCCGCCGAGCAGCGTACCGATCGCAAGTCCCACCAGCGCACGTACGCCGAAGTGCGGATCGAGCCAGTAGCCGAGCAGCACGCCGCCGATGATGGAGCCGATGTTGAAGAAGCTCGAGGCGATCGCCGGCACGCCGAACACGTTGCGCGCGTTGAGCATGCCCATCACCAGCGCCGCGAGCGACACCATCAGGATGAACGGAAACATGATGCGCGTCAGCGTCACCGTCAGCGCCGCCTTGAACGGCGGGAAGTACGGCGCTATGCCCGCGACCAGCTGCGGAGAGAACACGATGCCCACGATGCAGATCCCCGTGAGCACCACCGCGGTCAGCGTCGCCACCTTGTTGGCCAGCCGCCAGGCGGCCTCCTCCCCGCCGCGCGCCACGGTCTTGCTGAAGGTGGTCACGAACGCCGTCGACAGCGCCCCTTCGGCGAACAGGTCGCGCAGCAGATTCGGGATGCGGAACGCCGCGGTGAACGCGTCCATCAGGCCGCCGCCGCCAAACAGCGCGGCCGTCACCAGATCGCGTATCAGCCCCAGCACGCGGCTGCAGAGCACCGCCAGCGTGACAACGCCGGCGGCCTTGGTGTCGAGCCGCTCGGCGCTGGGGGCGGCGCCCTGCCCGGCGCCCGACGTCACGGCCGGCGCGGCGCCCGACGCGGCGCCCGACGCCGTACCCGACGCGGCGCCCGGGGCGGCCGGATCGTTCATGCGAGCCGGACTCGCAGCAGTACGCTGACCAGCAGCAGTGAGATCGCCGTGGCGCGCATCGAAGCCACCGCGAGCTCGCCGAGAGCGCCACCGGAAACGAGCGGCACGTGCATGGCCAGCAGCGGCCGCAGGCTGAAAGCCACGACGGCCGCGGTCGGCAGCGCAAGGTAGATGAAGATCCACAGCGCACGCTCGGGCAGTGCCAGCCGCCGCACCGGCCGTGGCCGCGGTGCCGGGGCGTGCCGCAGCCACAGCGCCAGGGCTCCCAGCACGATCACGAGGCCCACGACACTGCTGCCGTCCTGGGCCCACATGTACAGGCGCAGCGAATGCCCGGCCATCTCCGGCCCGTAGTTCAGCAGCTGCGGGAACAGCCTCACGCCCCGGGCATTCTCGTGCGTGAACCCGTCCCACACCAGGTGTGTGAGCGCCCCGAACAGCAGCGCGAGCACGACCACCGCCCAGACGCGCGGGCGCGCCCACTGCGTGCCGTCGCCCGAGCGGCGCAACCGCGCATAGGGCCCATCGGGCAGCACCTCGAGCACCGCCGGCTTGATGAGCACGTGCGTGAGCACATAGGTGGCAAGGCCCACGGGAAGGCAGAAGGTGATGAGCGCCTGCAGGCTGTGCGTCTGCCAGCGCGCCAGTCCTCCGGGCAGCAGCAGGCCGAAGTCCGGCACCATGCTGCCGATCACCGCCGCGGAAAACGCGTGCAGGCGCGCCAACGGGCGGTGCACGGGCAGCACCGCGGCAACGTGGGAGACGGTGAAGGGCATGGCGTCAGCCGCGCATAGCGCCGGTCGCGAGGCGGCGGGCGCCGGCGGCCTCAGCCGGTCCACTCGCGCGCGATGGCGCCGCGTTGCACGCGTCGAGCGTCAGCCTCCACGCGCGGGGCGTCCGCCTCGCGCGTGGCTGTGTCGGCCGAGCCGACGTAGACAAAGCCCAGACAGCGCTCGTCGGCCGCGAACCCCAGGGCCGCGGCGATCTGTGGATCGTAGGCATTGCCACCGGTGAGCCAGATTGCTCCATAGCCCTGGGCGTGAAAGGCATTGAGCAGATTCATCACCGCCGCTCCGGTGGACAGCAGCTGCTCGAGCTCGGGCACTTTATGCTCCCGCAGGATCCGCGCCCCCACCGCGATCACCACCTGCGCGGCGAGCGGCTGGCTGCGCGCCTTGTGGACCTTGCCCTCCGGGATGGTGGGGTCACGCTCGAGCATGCGTCGCACGAACAGTTCCGAGAGCCGCTCGCGAGCCGCGCCGCGGATCACCACGAAGCGCCACGGACGCAGCAGGCCGTGATCGGGCGCATGCAGTGCGGCGTCGATCGCCGTATCCACCTCGGCGTCGCGCGGCCCCGGGCCATGCAGCTGCAGCGCGGGCACCGAGCGGCGCGACAGCAGCGTCGCGAGCGCCGCGGCGCCGCGCTCGGGGTGCTGCGCGTGTTCGACCTGCGCGGCGTGCTGCGCGCGCGCCGGCTGCGGCTGGCGCAATTCCGCTTGCGATCCCGATTGCGATTCAGTGTCCATCGATCAGCCTCAGCACCTCGGCGGTCTTCTCCTGCATGAGCTGCGCGCTGCCGCGCGCCTCCACATTCAGCCGCACCAGCGGCTCGGTGTTGGAGCCGCGCAGATTGAAGCGCCACTGGTCGAACTCCATCGACAATCCGTCGGTGAAGTCGATGCGCCGCGCACGCGCCTGGTAATTGTGCTGCACGCGCGCCAGCAGCGCGCGCATATCGGCGCCCGCGCCGCCGCCCGAGCCCGCCGCGAGCGGCCGGTTGATCTCGCCGCTGGCGGGAAACAGGCGCTGGCGCTCCGCGACGAGCTGCGACAGCGTCCTGCCGGTCTCGCTCATGATCCCGATCACCAGCAGCCAGGGGATCATGCCGCTGTCGCAGTAGGCGAAGTCGCGGAAGTAATGGTGCGCGCTCATCTCCCCGCCGTACACGGCGTCCACCTCGCGCATCTTCTGCTTGATGAAGGCGTGGCCGGACTTGCACAGCACCGGTAGCCCGCCGTGCTGCTGCACGATGTCGGTGGTGTTCCAGGTCAGGCGCGGGTCGTGCACGATGCGCGCGCCGCGGTGGCGGCGCAGGAATGCCGAGGCGAGCAGGCCCACCAGGTAATAGCCTTCGATAAAGCCCCCGAGCTCATCGAAGAAAAAGCAGCGGTCGAAGTCACCGTCCCACGCGAGCCCCAGATCCGCGCCGCTGCGCCGGATCGCCTCGAT
>JASHSK010000095.1 GCA_030038755.1 Gammaproteobacteria bacterium | reverse complement strand
CATGACACAGCGCGGGCAACTCTCGCTGGCAATCCTAATGGCTAGAACGGTGCGCGCGAATTCAACCCGTCGAAGCGGGCATAGTCGCCGTCCGTAGTTATCCACTCACATCCGGATTCAATTGCGAGCGCCGCAAACCAGGCATCCTGCACCAGATTACCTGCGGTTCTGGATTGGCGGCAGAGGGTCTCGAAGATGGACCAATGACGCTCACCGGGCACGATAACGGTAGCTTGCGGCTGCTCAAGAAGCACGCGACAGAATTCGAACACGTCGTCTCGGGAGCTCGGCCGGGCGAAGATGCGCGGGTGGGTGCATATACGCACGACGCTACCCAATGTCTGGGGGGCGATGCCGTACGCGGCCGGTCCATTGATTGCGGACTCAAGCCATGCTTTGTACTCGATATGGCGCTCAGAGTCGGAACGAAATGCGTATATCAGGACATTAACGTCCGGGAGGATCACGCGCGGCGTTCCATCCGATCGAGGAGGGCGGCGCTGTCATTGATGTCGACCCCTGGCAGGGTGCCACCTCCCGCCTTGCACTCCGGGACGACGACATGAGCGCGCTCCGAGCGTTTGAGCGGGCGGCGTAGCACGAGCTGCAGTCCCTGTTCGATCAGCGACGTGAGCGTGACGCCGCGCCGATCAGCTTCCTGGCGCGCGCGTTCCATCAGTGCTTCGTCGAGACGCACGGTGGTTCTCATATGTCAGAGCGTACCATTTGATATGTCGGTATGTCAAAAGTGGACGGATTGGAACGGGTTGCAAGGGGTCCCGAGCTCAAATCTCGGCGCGGGTCCAGGTGCGCGCCGCCTTGCCCAAGGGCGCCAGCATCACCGGGTTGGCCGGCTCACACTCGCAATTGCTTGTCACTGGCGAAACACTGCGCCGCGTATCCGACAAACAACCGGACGCGTGCTGGCACATAGCGCCGCGCCAGATAGAGCGCGTGGATCGGCAGCCCCGGCACCGGCCAGTTCTCGAGGATCTGGCGCAGGTCACCTGAGACCAGCGCGTCGCCGAACAGAAAATCCGGCGCCATCGCGATCCCGAGGCCGCGCAGCGCCATCGTCGTGACTACTTCGGGTGAATTGCCGCGCACCCGCCCCGTCACTTTGACCGGCATGCCCTCGAATGGCCAGGTCGCGCCGGTCGTCAGCAGCGTGTAGAGGATGCAATCGTGGGCGTGCAGTTCGTCCGGGGTCTGCGGGGTGCCGCGCTCCGTCAGGTAACGCGAGGAGGCAACGCAGATGCGACGTGCAGTTCCGATGCGTTTAGCGTGCAATCCCATGTCGGTAAGTTCCCCGATGCGGATCGCCACGTCGATGCCTTCCTCCACCAGGTCGACGAACCGATCGTGCACCGAGAACTCCAGCGTCAGTTGCGGGTATTGACGCATGAACGAGGCGGCGAGCGGCAACAGCTTGAGACGCGCGAAAACCGGCGGGCAGGCGATGCGCAGCGTACCTTGCGGCTGACCGGCCCCCTGCAGCTGTGATTCGACTTCGCTGACCTCCTGGACGATGCGGCGGGCTTCAACGTAGAACCTCTCGCCTTCCTCGGTCATTGACAACTTGCGGGTCGAGCGACGGATCAGACGCACCCCCAATCGAGCTTCAAGGGCGGCAACCTGCTTGCTCACCTGCGGCTGGGATGTTCCGAGCTCGCGCGCAACCGCTGAAAAGCTGCCGGTCTCGACGACGCGGACATAGGTCTGCCAAAGCGTCAGGCGATCGATACTCATTCCAGTTCTGACATAGATGATATGCAGCCCGGGTGTCTTATCCCCTATAACCGGAATGGGCATTGTAGGCCCGACTGAATCCGATGCCACCTGAGGTCGCTTGAGGCCGGTATGACCGTGAAGCAAGAGCTGTTCCGCGAGCCCAAATGCCGGCGTTGTCGCGCAGCGCACGATCGATCGGATCACGCCGGAGCACTACCAGAAGATTTCCACCATCGACACCGTGGAGCTGAAGGACCGCGGCATCCGCGTCACTGCACGGCCGCCTCGACCGTCCGGAAGAGCCGGCGGCTGCAGTCGCTTTTTCTGGCATCGGATAGCAGCAGCTACATCACCGGTATCGACCCGCCGGTCGATGGCGGCTTCGCGCCGGTCTAGTCCGGCGCTGCAGTTCAATCACTCACCTCGGAGATCTCAGCATGACCAGCAATTCCTTCAGGCTCCACGACACCGCCACCGCACCCGCCGCTTCAGTTGAGCTTCTGAAAGGCGTGCAGAAGACCTGGGGCTTTGTGCCCAACCTGCACCGTGTGCTGGCCGAGAGTCCGGCGGCTCTGGAAGCCTACGACACGCTGTGGGGCATCGCGGAGAAAACCAGCTTCAGCCCGGTCGAGCGCAACGTCGCCTATCTCTCGATCATTTACGAGAACGAATGCGTGTACTGCATGGCGGGCCACACGAATCTGTCGCGGATGGCCAAAGTGAGCGATCAAACGATCGCCGCCGTGAGGGAAGGTCGGCCCATAGCCGACCCAAAACTCGAGGCACTGCGGCGCTTCGCGGCCCTGGTCACCCGCAACCGCGGTGCTGTGACACAAGACGATGTCGATGCCTTCAAGGCGGCGGGTTACGGTAACCAGGCCATCCTCGATCTGCTGGTGCTCGCGGCGACCAAGCTCATCTCCAACTACACCAACCATCTGGCGCAGACGCCGCTCGATGCCTTTATGAAAGGGGCGGAATGGAAAGCGCCTGGCAAGCTCAAAGCCGCCTGAACAGCGTTTTTACCGGCCATCGAAGGAAAAGCCCATGTTTACTGTGACGAGACAGCCCCTATTAGCAACGAGTACTTCCTGGTTCCGGCAGGTGATATCAGGTTGGAATGTCGCGCGTTGGGCACCGATTCCGCTGAGATTGATCGTAGGCTGCGG
>JASHSK010000010.1 GCA_030038755.1 Gammaproteobacteria bacterium | reverse complement strand
GGATTCTCGGTGGGGGCGAAGGTGCAGAGTCTGCGCGCGAATATGACATCACCCCCGACGGGCGCTTCCTCATCGACACGCTGTCGGAGAGCGCCGCAGCGCCGATCACGCTGATCCAGAACTGGAATCCCGAGACAACCGCGCAGTGACGGGGGGGGCCGCCGAGGCGACGCGTGACTGCGCAGAATCGGGTGGCGTCGATCGCCGGCTCGATGCGCTCATGACCCACGACCTTTCGCCCCGCGGAAATCCGCCGCGATTTGCCGACGGATTCGATCGCGCACCGGTTCCTCGATGGGAGTCTGCTCGAGCAGGGAAAGCAATCGCTCTTCAGAAAGAACTCTGCGCCGGGCGAGCTCACGGGTGAACAGGAGGTCCTTCTGGCGGGATGCGACGTACTTGGCGATCGCCAAGTCATGCGGCTCCAGACATAGCCCCGGACCCCTTCGGTGTCTCCAGGGGGCAGATTGACCAGCCGGCCCTTCCAGCCCTTCGGGAGCGTTGCGGTCTTCGCATCTACCGGATCGGCGTAATAGCCGAAGCTCTCGTGGAACTTCGAGTAGACGCCGATCGCGTTCAACCACTCCGTACGCCGGGGGCGCTTCGCCGCGACGATGTCCACCTCCACGGACTTGACGATGCCGTCGGCAAGATCAGGAAATTTTCCGTGTAGTGATTGGCTACCGATAATGATGAATCGCTTCTCGCCGGTAATGCGCCCGGCCGCCTGCAGCACGTGGTCAAGCTCCCGCTTCTTCATGCAGCTTATTGACCTCCGACTCCGGCAACAGGCCCACGTACGGCATCGACTGCCGCAGTCTCACAGCCTCCTCATCGCGTCCCAGCATCGCGGCGAACAACAATCCGTCGTCACCACTGGCGGCGATTCGGCGCCACTCGTCGTAGGCGGACACCCAAACACCCCGGCGTCGCCAGCGGTGAAGATTCGCGAGAATCTGCGCGCGGGGGCCGCTTGCGTGAAAATGCGGTCTACCACGTGGCCAGCAACTGAACCGGCCGATCACCAGACTGGACGGGCTTTCCCGGAGCCGCCATTCGACCTCGAGGGTCCGGGGCGCATAGACTTCCGCGGTGTCCATCCAAAGAACGGCCCGGTCGCCACGATGAGATCCTCCGGGTCATAAAAAAGCGGGGTGAGTCTTGTCGGGCATTTTCATCAGCTACCGCCGCAGTGACAGCCCGGACGCCACGGGCCGCATCTACGATCGCCTCGTGGGCGCGTTCGGCAAGGCGCAGGTGTTCAAGGATGTGGATTCGATTCCACTGGGACGGGATTTCCGCGGGCATCTGAACGACATCGTTGGGAACTGTGGGGTGATGCTCGCCATCGTGGGTCCGTACTGGACGCAGGCGCGCAACCCGGCGGGGCAGCGGCGACTGGAGGATGCGGACGACTTCGTACGCATCGAGCTGGAGACCGCGCTCGCCCGCGACATTCCGGTGGTGCCGGTGCTGGTCGCTCATGCGCAGCTGCCGGTCGGCTCGGAGCTGCCGGGTTCCCTGGCATCGCTGGTGTTTCGTCAATCGATCGAAGTACGGCCGGACCCGGACTTTCACAACGACGCGACGCGCCTGGTGACGGCGCTGCGGGCGATTCTGGACCCGACGGCGGCGGCGGCAGAGCAAGCGGCTGCCGCGATCGCACGGCCTGCCGCAGCGACCGGCGTGCAGAGCAGTCGACGGCCGGGCTGGATCGTGGCTGCTGTACTACTGGGCATCGCCGCCGCCGTGCTCGCGGTTCCCGCGGTCCGGTATCTGCGCCTTGCCCCGCCGGCCGAGCCGCCAGAAACGCGTCTCGACATCGTCACGCCCGCGACGAGCCAGCCCGACAGTTTCGCGCTCTCGCCCGACGGCCGGCAGATCGTGTTCGTGGCCTCAGGCGATGGCGCCTCGCGTCTATGGCTGCGATCGCTGGCATCGGCGACGGCGCAGCCCCTTGCCGGCACGGAGGGCGCGACCGATCCTTTCTGGTCGCCTGACAGCCGTTCGATTGGCTTCTTTGCTGACAATGCGCTGAAGCGCCTTGATCTAGGCAGTGGCGCGCCGCAGACCCTGGCGCCTGCGGCTGCCGGGTTCGGCGGGACGTGGAGCTCGGCCGGCATCATCCTGTTTGCGCCGACCATCGGTAATCCCTTGATGCGCGTTTCCGCCACCGGGGGCGCGGCGCGGGCGGTGACCACGCTCACGGCAAAGCAGATTGCACCGGGTTGGCCCTTCTTCCTGCCCGACGGCCACCATTTCCTGTTCGTTGTGTTTGGAATTCCGGACGCAGTAGGGATCTACCTGGGCGATCTGGCCGGAGGCGCTGCGACGCGGCTGACGAATGCGCCGGGCAGACCGGTGTATCTGCCCACCGGCTGGATGCTGTGGGTGCGGGATGGCACGCTGGTGGCCCAGCGGCTGGATGTGGGGAAGGCTGCGCTCACGGGTGCGCCGGTCACGCTGGCTGGCGGCCTGCCAACAGCAGCAGGGGTAGGTGCCAACCTCGTGTCCGTGTCGGCGACGGGGCTGGTGGCTTACCGCGTCGGTGCGGTCAGCCAGACGCAACTGACGTGGTTCGACCGCTCGGGCGCCGCGCGCGGCAGCGTCGGTGCCCCGGCTGGCAATCTTCTTGATCCACGTGTCGCATCTGACGGCCGACGCGTGGTGGTCGCGCTCGGAACAGCGCAGGGTACGAATCTCTGGCTACTGGATGGCGAGCGCATGAGCCGGCTGACGTTCGGGGCGAGTATTGACACCTACCCCGTGTGGTCCCCCGACGGCACGCGGATCGTGTTCGGCTCCGACAGGTCTACGTCCGGTGTCCTCGACCTTTACCAGAAGCTCGTGAACGGGGCGGTAGATGACGCGCGGCCGCTCCTGAGCTCAGGTCAGGCCAAAATACCGGTGGCGCCGACCAGCTGGTCGCCGGACGGCCGATTCCTGCTGTATACCAGGGTCACTCCGCAGACCGGCACCGACCTCTGGGTCATCCCGATGGTCGGAGCGCACACGCCCTTGGTGTTCCTGAAGACGCCGTTCAACGAGGACGAGGGTGTGTTCTCGCCGGATGGCCGGTGGGTGGCGTACCAGTCGAACGAATCCGGGCGATTCGAGATCTACGTCCGCCCATTTCACGCGCCGGGCGCCAAGGATTCGGACGCGGCCTCGGGGGCCGTGCAGTGGCAGGTGTCCACCGCGGGCGGTATCGATCCCATGTGGCAGCCGGACGGCAAGGAGATCGATTACATCGACCCGTCGGGGTTGATGATGGCGGCGCCGGTCACCGCGAGCGGAGCCCGGCTTGCAGCGGGCACGCCGGTGAAGCTTTTCCAGACGCACATTGTCGGTGGTGGCGAGAATTCAGCGGCGGGGCGCGAATATGACGTCGCCCCCGACGGGCGCTTCCTCATCGACACGGTGTCGGAGAGCGCTGCAGCGCCGATCACGCTGATCCAGAACTGGAATCCCGAGGCAACCGCGCAGTGAGCGGGGTCCGCCGAGGCGACGCGTCACTGTGCAAAATCGGGTTGCCCATGCTCGGCCGCAGGACGCCTGCCGCTATCTGGCCCGTGATGGCCGATATATGGCCGATGAGTCTTGATCAGGGGCCATTTGGCCGATATGGCCGATAAATCAGCCGTCCTCGCCCACTTGCGAGCGCATCCAGAGTCCTGGGTATCCCCTGCTGAGCTCCGGTCCGCGGTGGGCTCGACGCCCGACCGGACTTTGCGCAACTGGCTCCAGAACCTCGTCAAGGAAGGCGCCATCGAATCACGGGGCGAACATAAAGGTCGGCGGTACCGACCGGGAGCCGTGCGCAATCCCGTCGATCCGCGGCCGGCGATCAGCTGATCGCGCTACTCGATGCCGGCTGCGCCCGGGAGCATCCTACGCCGCTGAACCGGCGGCCACGATGTCCGGACCGCGTCCCACGATGCCGGTGCCCGAGGACGCGGGAGCCGGCAGGGTTCAATCGCGCGAGTGCCGCAGTCGTGCGCATGCCTCGACGAATCGATGCCGGTCGGCGTCCCTCTCGACTTCGGCAGCCAGTGCGCGCATCAGGTGCTCGAAGTCGGGGGATCTGGCCGCGACGCGGCGCACGAGCAACTGGGCGACCGGGCCCAGGTGGCGCGCCAGCTGCGCCTCGACGGCCCGCAGCTCCGCTGCGTCGAAGCGCGCCGCGGGGGGTGCGGGACCGGTGGCGGCCGGTGCCGATCTTCCCGGCGACGCGGGTTGCATAGCGCTGCTCGCTGTGGCGGCGCCGGACGCAACGCTCAGCAGGCTCTTGAGGTGCGCGCACAGATGGCCGTAGTAGCGCTGGCGCGGCGGCGGAAACGCGTCCAGCCAATGTTGTGCGCTCAGGAAGTATTCGAGGCTCTTCGAGGGTAGCACGTCCTCGATGCGAAACGGCAGGATCAGCAGCTCCTTGTGCACGGCGCGCTCCACCTCGCGACGCACTTGTGGCGACTCGTTGCTGTTGGCGGAGAACACCAGCACCATCACGCGTGCGACCGATAGGGCTTCGATGATCTCGGCGGCCCAGTCGGCCGCGGGTGATACATCGCGGGGCGCGATCCACACACTCAGACACTCCGCTTCGAGGTGCTCGGTGAGCTCCAGCGCGCAGTCACGATCGGGCTGCGAGTAGCTGATGAAGATATCGTGCGGCACGTGAGCTCAGGACTCGAGCAGCGCCAGAGCCTTGACCAGGCTGCGCCGCAGTCGATTGAAGGAGCGGGCCAGTACGCTGATTGCGCCGCCGCCGCGTTCCGGAAAATCGGCAACGGTCATGTCACCGGCGCTCAGCAGATCGGCCTGGCGCGCCAGGCCCCGCAGCGGCCGCTCGACCAGGAAGAACAGCAGCGCGTTGACGGCCAGCCAGATGGCCACCAACACCAGCATCATCGCGACGAGAAACCCATGAAAGAGGTGGGCGGCAGCAGCCGTGGCGTCGGCGGTGGGAGCCGAAACGATCTGGGCGCCCACCACTTCGCTGTCCTGCCACCCGAAGCCGTTGTCGCGGCCGTAGCGGGCGATGAGCGTGGCCGGAGCGGCGCTGGCCAGGCCATGGCAATCGAGGCATCCGGCGGTGGTACGGATCGGCCGGGCCACGTACAACAAGCGACCCGTGGGCGTATCGCGCTGGCCGGTGATCTCCAGCGCCTTGGGGTCGTTCCTGAAGTGCTGAATGATGTCCGCTTCCCAATCGGTGGCCCGGTCACGCGGATTGGTGGGGTTGAGGGTCGCCTCCTTGTACGCGTATTGGGGATGCTGCTCGCGTAGCTTGAGGAAATTCTGCGTGGCTGCGTAAAACGGCACGCTCTGCGGCAGGAAGCGCCTCTGCATCTGATCGACCAGCAGAGGATCGATCTCGTTGGCGGTGTAAGCCCGTACGGCGAGCGCGCTGTCGATCATCAGCTCCGCCTGGCGCAGCACCTCGCGCGTCGCGTTGGCCTGGAGCATGCTGGAGGAGACCCACCCCAGCGCCAGCCCCGCCAGGGCCAGCACCGCGACAAGCACCAGATTGATCCGGATCAGCAGCACCGCGCTGTCCCCCTGTCCCCAGGATCATACCGCCCGACATACCGTCGGGGCCGGCGGCCGAGGATCACGTGGACGCGAAGCCGCGGCAGTGGCCGGGGCGATTCTACGCCCTTACAGCCATCCGGGGCCCGGCAGGCCTGTGCTGGCGTGCTGTTACTCTGTCTCTTCCGCTGGCGGTCGACCGCGCCGCCTCACGCAGGTCATCCCTGCAGCCGGCTGTACACCGCGGTTACTCGCCGCGCCGGCGCAACCGGATGACGACGTCGATGCCGGCCACTTCCATGCGAGGCCTCGGGCTATTGCGCGCCTGACAGGTGCATTGTAGCTGCCGGGGAGCGGTCATCGGCGATCGGTCGCGGTGGGTCGCCTTCACCCGGTCACTGTCATCCGCCGCGCTTTGCGTGCCTGCTTGATGATTTCGCTGCCGGCGATGAAGCACGACCGCTCGCCGCCCCCTCGCTCAGTGTCAGCGTACCCGGTATGTGCTCTTTGCCCCAGTGCACGAACGCGAGCAACACATCGCCCAGCGCGCGGCCCTTCGGTGTCAAGGTGTAGGAGTATCGCACTGGGCGCTGCTGATAGGGGGCACTGACAATGATCCCGGCCGCCTCCAGTCGTTTGAGGCGGTCCGCAAGAATGTTGGTCGGAATCCCTTCCGGAGAATCCGCAAGCTCGCCGTACGTGTGCTTGCCGTGCAGCATGTCGCGCACCACGAGCAGCGACCACTTATCCCCGACGATGTCGAGAGAGTTGGCGATCGCGCAGGCGGAGCGCGTTAGCGGCTTTGGGGTAGTCAAGGTGCTTCTCCAAGGATCCCAAGTAGCACACTGACTTGCAGACTGCAAGTCACGATGATACATTAGGCATAGACTTGCACAACGCAAGTTACACTTCCAGGAGAAAGTCCATGAGCACCACAGTCCTTGTCTCCGGGTCGGGCGAGTTTCAGTCTGCCGGGCTCGGCGGCATCCGCCGGAGCGTGGTCGCCGTTCTGGCCGCCTGGTTTCTACTGGTCGTATCGCTCGGTGCCAGCGGCGCCTTCGTTGGACGTCCAGGGACACCTCCCATAGCCATGGGTATCGGATTTGCGGCGCCCCTGGCGCTGTTCTTCCTCTGGCTGCAACTGTCGGAGTCATTTCGAACCTTCATTCGCTCGATCGATCTGCGTCTGATCGCCGGCATGCAGGCCTGGCGCTGGGCCGGCCTCGGCTTCCTCTCGCTGTACGCGCACAAGGTGCTGCCAGCCATATTTGCGCTGCCGGCTGGCTTGGGAGACATGGCCATCGGCATTGCCGCACCCTGGATCGTGCTGGCGCTGGTGCGTGACCCGACCTTCGCCGCCCGACCCGCCTTCATTCGTTGGAATGTGCTCGGCATACTCGATCTGGTCGTCGCGGTCAGCATTGGAACGCTGATGACCGCACTGAGCACCGGGGCACCGGGGGAGGTTAGCACGGGCGCGATGGCGACCTTGCCGCTGTTGCTGATTCCTGCCTTCATGGTGCCGCTGTTCCTGATGCTGCACACAGCGGCGTTGATGCAGAGCCGGAGATGATATCGGTGTGGCCAGCCACGGCGCATTCAATCGGGGGACGGATGGATCGTCGTCAGTCCGACGCTGAATCCAGAAGCGAAGACGCCCCTTGCAACGCAGGGGGAGTGCATATATCCGACTAAGGTGCCGGTGCAGGAGCTACTGGCGGCGGTGGCGACACCACCGGGGGTGGCGTGGGCGGGACAGGTGGCGGCGGCGGCGTCGGTACGCCGACCACCGGGATGCCGAATCGGCCCTGCAGGGCTGCCAGCTTTGCGAGATCGACCGATCCGACGAGGTTCACGATGGTGAACTCGCGCGGCTCGGTGGTGATGATCGCCAAGCCCTCGGTCCGATTCCCGTTCCTGCGGACGTAGATATCCACATCGCTGTGCTGCTGTCGATCATGCGCCGACACGAGTGGCACCCACGCCGGCCCCACCAGCTGCGCCCTGACGGCATCGACGTCGGCCCGCGAGTAAGCGTCGTCCCGGTCGAACGTGAAGCTGCGCACATAGATGCCCTGCAACCCGCTCAGCAGGTTCTTGGGGGAGCCTTCGCTGGGACTGGCGCTGAGCGCCCCGCCGGCCAGGCCGAGCATGGCCGCATCCAGTGAGACGTTGACCGACTGCGTGGCCTTCTTGGCCAGCGAAGAGAAGTCCGGCAGCACCAGCCGCCCTGGCTGGGCCAGAGCCACCAGCGGCAGCAGCGGCAGCGCCACCGCCATCACAAGAATGGATTTGAATCGCATGAGGTTCTCCGGGTCGAGTTGGTGAGTGCATGAGCCGCTGAGTGGTCAGCGCATTGCGTGCTCTGCAGAGTCAGAGCCCCGCGAACGGTATCGAGACTGGCGCTGGCGACGCGCAGCGCCTGCAGCAGCTGCTCGCGCGCCACGCTGGCGCGCTGATGTGCGAGTACTTCATGGTGCCAACGCAGCGCGCCCGCGCCGGCGAGCACAAGGGCAGCCAACGCCACTGGGGCCCAGCGAGGCAGGGCTGTTCGCGCGGAGTGCCGCGTAGCCAGCACGGCAAGGGGTGGCGCAGATTCAAGGGGACCGACCCCATCGTCCCGTTCCGCCACAGTGGCTTCCAGTCGCGCCATCACGCGCTCATAGAAGTCTGCACCGGGATTCACCGGCTGCAGCGCCGCTCGCAGCGTCTGCTCCAGGGCACGCGTGCTCTTGCGGGGGCTCATGGGCTTCGTTCTCCGTTTCCCGCATTCCGCAGCTCGGCGCAACGACTACGCAGCAGAGCGAGGGAGCGTTTCAGGTGGCTCTTGACGGTGTTTACCGGCAGCTCAAGGGTGCGCGCTATCTCGGCTGGATCCAGGTCTTCCTGATAGCGCAGCAGCAGCACCGCGCGCGGCATCATTGGCAGCTGCGCCGTGAACTGGCACAGATGCCGATGCCACAGCGGATCGGAGTCTGTCGCGGGCGCCTCGAGCTCGGCAACGGTTTCCAGTGACACCAGCGGTTGCGACGGCCTGCGCCTCAGACGATCGATTGCGCGATGGCAGACCGTCCGTCGCAGCCAGAAGCGCAGGTGTGCAGCCGAGGTGATGTCCGCGAGGTATCGATGCATCAGCATGAACACATCCTGCGCGAGCTCCTGCGCGTCCTCGCGCACGCCGAGCAGCCGCCAGGCCAGGCTGTAGACGGCGGCCTGATGGGCGAGCACCAGCGCCCGAAAGGCCGTCCGGTCCCCGTTCTGTGCACGCGTCAGCTGCTCGACCTCGAGGCGGGCGCCGCCAGCCCCCGTTGAGTGCCGCCACTCCCCGGAGGTGCCCGAGACATCCGGCGGGTCCGAGCTGCCGGCGAGTAACGCGCCCGGGAGAGTGGTCTGCATAGTTCTATATACGAGCCCGGAGCCACCTCAGGGTGCAAGGGGAAACCTGCAGCGCTGGCAATCCACAGGAGGCGCTACGGCTCGTCGACATGAGCTATCGTCCTCACTGACCCCTTACCCGACGGTCGATTCCGCGCGCTCTGGAGAAGCCTGCAGTGCCGCTGACCGGGGCTGTGGAGCATGACGAAACCGCGGGCGGGGCTTGCGTTCGTCAACAACGTGCTTCTTCGACGACAGCAAGCGATCATGGGGCGAGCGGACGCATCCCGAGAATCGTGACCACGCTCGCGTCGTCATCCAAGTGAGGGCACTACCATGTCGAAGGCGCCAGAGCTGGAGCCAGAGCCTGATCCTGCAGACTTCGAGGTTCCGCCTGGAGCCGACAGCGAAGCAAAGGATCCCAGGCAGGGATATGCATTTTCTCCATTGGTTACTCAGCGCTGCTGCATCTATATCGATAATGACGAGGACTATCAAAGAGCCTCGCAAATCCTGGTCAAGAATCAGCAGCTTGCATGCACAGTCTCGAGTATGTCGACCCGACGCGTCCTGCTCCTCGGTAACGCGTTCGCCGCGATAGACAGACCTATGGACGGACGGCGCCGCGGTGGGCGCGTAGACTGTCTCTTAGCCATGTTGTCACTCTCCTTCGGTATGTGATGGTGTGGTCAGGCGCCCTGGGCTGTTGTCGCAGCCCAGGGCGCCGCTATCGCTTCCCGGCAGCCGAGATGTGCGCCGGCGCTGCTGCTGCGGCGGACAAAATGGAATTCGAGCGCGCCACGCTGGACGGTAGCGCGTTCGTCAAGCTCGACGATTTTATCGATCGGGCGATACGCGGCACAGGATCTGTACCAGCCGCATGGGCGCGGTCGACGCGGCGTGGATCGCGGACGCTGTGCACAAATGCTCCGCGCCAGAGACCCGCGCCGACGGCTCGGATTGATTTGCTCGCGATGGACGGGAGGTGCCGATCGTAAGCCCAACCGATTGTGAGAGGTCGCGACCGGGTGTGCCCGGACGTGTTGTGGTGTCACGATGCGGGGTGCATCGCCAGGGTCAGTGGGGCGTGGCGGCTGTCGACTGCTGCACGTGCGGTGTGGATTGCATATTGGACATGCCCGGCATTCCGGACATCCCCGGCATGTTGTCCGTCTCACCGCTGTGCTTGGTGCCGCTCGAGACGGCCGAGGGTGGGCGTAGATCGAACGTCGCAACCAGGGAACGGCCATCCGCAAAGCGCAGCTCGATGGGCACATGATCGCCTGGTGACAGTGCAACACGGGGGTTCATGAGCATCAGATGATAGCCGAGCGCGACAAAGTCGAGGGTGGAATGCGCAGAGATCGAGATGGCTGCGACCGGCACCATCTTGGACAGCCCGCCCTGAACGACGGAGCGGTGCAGCTGCACCTGGCGGTAGTCGGGACTTGCGGCGCCGACCAGCACGATCGCATGGTCGCTGCGATTGGTGAGCGTGACGTAGCCGCCGGCCGGCAGCCCGGCGGGTAGCCAGCGGATCCAGGCCTGCTCGACGCGGATAGCGCTGGCCACGTCGGCAAGCCTTGCCGATGGGGTGCTCGGCAGCGCCGCGTCGCGGGCGGCGCTCGTAGGCGCCGAGGCGGCGCTGGCCGCGGCGGACTCGCTGCCCGCAACGGCTGGGTTTACTGCGAGCGGGGCAATCCATAGCGCCGCTCTCACGATCAGGATGGTCGCTGCGGCGCGTGTGCAGCAGGCTGCCGGAGACAGACGCGCGGAGCGCGTTGGGGGACTACGCTTCATAAGCGAGGCGAGGTTCGCAAGGGCATCCTAATAATGGAATTTGTAGCGCGCTTCGGCATAGATCTGGAACGGATTGTTCCAGTGTATGCCACCGAAGGTCAGGCTGTTGTCGGTGAGCAGGTGCTCGTTGGTGACGTTCAGGCCCGTGATCGACACCGACAAGTCTCGGGAGAGATTGCGGCCCACGGTCAGGTCGATCACCGTGTAGCTCGGCAGGTGGCTCGGCTCGGAGACCGGCCCCTCGAAGCCATTGGACAGTCCTGAGTTGTACGACAGATTCGAACCGATGAAGAACTGTCGCGGCAGGCTTGCGTTGTACCCGACGTTGAGCGTATTGCGCTGATCGTGGTCGAGCTCGGTATAGGTACCGCACTGCGTGCCAGGCACCACGAGTCCGCCGGTGATCGATCCGAAACAATCCGCCGTCTGATTCGAATAGGCCAGATGCACCTGGCCGTACTTCCAGAACGGCGGCGAGTGCACTGTGAGCTCGCTGCCCTCGATGATCGCCCCCTGGTCGGTGATCGGCAGGAAAATGTCCGATTCGCCGAGCGGATTGTGGTCGAAGAAGTTGGTCGCTTCGGTGATGAAGTGATCCGCCTCGATGCTCCAGTCCTTCACCGGGATCGTCACACCGATCTGGCGCTCCGTATCGCGCTCGCCGTGCAACGGCAGGAATTGGGTGTCCTGCTGAGTCGCGTAGGCGACGAGAGGTCCGGAGAGCGTCTCGAGCGGCGGGGCCTGGTAGTACTTGCCCCAGAAGGCGCTCAGCACCCAGTTCAGCTGCGGCAGCAGGACAGTGGCACCGAGCCGCGGGTCGGTTGCGCTCTCGCTGAACTGGCCCTGAAAGGTTGACTGGCGCAGGCCCGCCGAGAGGTTGAGCCAGCGCGCGGCCTCGAAGGTATCCTGTATCCAGGCGGTGAACAGCCCGCCCGTGGGGCTCTCCAACTCCTGGAGCGTCGCGGAGCTGTCGCCGGTGAACCCCAGGTTGAAGTCGGCCTGATCCTGCTGCGCGAAGCCGAAAAGACCGACATCCAGATGATTGCGACTGACGGTCATCCGCAGATTCTCTTCGGCGCCCTCGTACTGCGAGCTGTGGTGATAGGTGGTGATGGTCGGATAGTCCCCGGCGCCCCCGTCATAATCCGCGCGTTCGAAGTGATACATGACCGAGCTCGTGAGCACTGCGTCGTTGGGGAGGGTGTGCGCCCAGGACAGCAGCGCAAAATTGTCCGCCTCTTTCTGCACGTCGCCGAACTGTCCGACGCACTGCGGGTCGTCAGCGAGCGGCGCGGTGCAGTCCGGTATCTGGTAATCGTCCTGCCGCAGCTGGCCGACGAAGCTCACGGCGTCCTGCGTGCCCGGCTGGTATTGCAGGTTGGTGAACGCGCCATACCCCTGCGAGCCGTCGTGGATCACCTGGGAGACGGGGGTCTGCAGGCCCAGATCGCTGCGATTGCCCTCGACGCTCGCATAGTAGGCGAAGTCATTCGTGTGGCTCGCCGCGCTTAGATAGTCGTCGGTCTGGCCGAAATTCCCTCCCGTGACGCCGAGTTGCGCCTGGTCATCGTTACCGAAGCCGCTCTTGGGGATCACGTTGAAGATGCCGTAGGTGCGGTCGCCCTCGTCGGCGGCGTAACTGCCCCGCTCGACGCCCAGGGTCTGGACGTCCTGAGGGTCGATCGCCGGGCCGAGGTTCTCCGCGATGTTGGTATTTGGAATCTCGACCCCGTCGATCAGCCAGTTCGTCTGATGGCCGCCGCGCATGTGCAGCATGTCATGGGCTTCGTACGCCCCCGGCACGTAGTCGGTGATCATGGCGAGGCTGTTGGCATTGATCGCGCCCGGCGTGTTCTCGATGTCCTCCTGGCTCACCATCGTGATCGGCGTGACCGAGGCGACCACCGGCAACCGGGTCGCTGACACCGTCACTTCGGCGAGCTTCGTGGAAGACGGCAAGACGACGTTCGCGAACGGGAAATATCCGGTCTCCACGGTGACCGACTGGCTGGAGGAGGCGAGGCCGCGCTGCGAGATCGTCAACAGGTAATGGCCGATCGCCACCTCGGGAAAGTCGAAGCGTCCCGCGGAGTCCGTCTGCTGCCGTATGGTCGCGTGGGCGGCAGACTCGAGTATCACCTGTGCTCCCGCCACCGGCTGGCCGCTGTCATCCCGAACGACCCCACTTACGCTGCCATATGCTGCGGCCCAGGCACGCGCCGAGAGAACGAATGTGAGCAGCACCAGGACCGCCACCCCGCAGCGGGCAACACACTTCCGCGTCCGCAGGCGTGCCTGCCTGGTTGGATATTCGATCCGGTCCGCCACGTCAGTGCTCCCTGAACCCGCGCCCTGGGCGAGGCTCCGATCGCCTTGCTGTCCGTCGTTGAGTGTTGAAGCCAGCAACGGCCATATCGTAGCGAGCAGGAGTTGCTCGAAGGCTGCGTCATATTGACGCACCTGGGTCTGCGAGGCTTTCCGACGAGGGCGCGTGGTTTGGGCTTCGAGCCGGAGCGGAGTCGTCCGCTCGCCCGCGTCTCAGCTGCGCGCGGGCTTCTTGGCGAGCTTGCGCTGCAGGGTGCGCCGCTGCACACCGAGTACGCGCGCGGTGGCGGAGATATTGCCCTGCTGCTCAGCGAGTACCTGCTGGATGTACTCCCACTCGAGGCGGCGGGGGGAAGGACGATTGAGCTCGGGTTGCAGCTCCAGGGGTCGAGCACCGCGCAGCGCCGTGAGAATCTCCGTCAGCCGCGCGGGCTTGGCGAGGTAATCGCTTGCTCCGAGCTTGATGGCCTGTACCGCGGTCGTAACGCTGGCATAGCCCGTCAGTACCAGGATGCGGATGCCCGGATGGCGCTCTGCGAGCAGCGGCACCAGCGCCAGCCCGGACTCGCGACCGAGTCGCAGATCGACGATCGCGGCGGTCGGATTGCAGAGCGCGCCGCGCTCGAGCGCCTGCTGCACCGAGGCGGCGGTCTCGACCTCGTAGGCGTGGCGACGCAGCGAGCGCGCCAGCAGCATCGCCGCCGTCGGGTCATCTTCGACGATCAGCACGCGATCGGCAGCGCCGCCGGTGCGAGCTCCGACGGTGTTCTCCCCATCACCCGTCGCAATCATCTCAATGACCGCCATCGCCCGCTGCCCGTAATGGGGCGCTGGCTCGTGCTCCCAGGGCCGCGGTGGACGGTGTGACGGCCGGCTGGGTGACCGTCGGTGTGGCGACCACGGGCATGCTGACCGTGGTGCGCGTACCAAGCTGAGGCCGATTGTTGAGTGTCACGGTCCCTTTGAGGCGATTGAGATTGGCGTGCGAGAGCACCAGCCCCAGTCCGAAACCGGTCGGCTTTGTGGTGAACACCGCCTTGCCGGCGAGCTGGCCAATCTCGGCATCCAGGCCCATGCCCTCGTCCTCGATGATGATCTGCAGGCTCGTGGCGTCCTGGCAGAAGCACATACCGACGCGGTGCGAACCGCGCGTCGCGCTGGCGTCGGCAGCGTTGTGCAGCAGGCTGGTGAGCGCCTGCGAAAACCCGTCATCCACCTCCAGCAGAGCGCCGCTTTCGAGCCCGTCCCAGTCCACCTGCAGCTGTACCGCCGGACGCACGATGCTCCAGTCGTCGATGACCTGCTGCAACAGCTGCCCGGCCGGTATCCGTAAGGGGCCCGGGCCGCCAAAGGCCTGCCGGGCGTGCAGCAATGTCGTGAGGCGCTCCTTGCAGAGCTGAATCTGCCGCTCGAGCAGCGCCAGGTCGGAGTGAAATTGCCGGTCGATCCTCCTGGCCGCGCGCAGCTCGGAAACCAGCATCGCCATCGACAACAGCGGGGTACTCAGCTCGTGAGCAGCGCCGGCGGCCAGCAATCCCATGGCATTGAGATGCTCGTTCCGCAATGCGGCTTCGCGCAGGCGCGTCATTGCGCGGTCGCGACTGCGCATTTCCGTGGCCATCACGGCGAGCGCGATCGCCAGCAGCGCGGTGCTCAACGCGAAAGTGACGTGCATGCCGACCATGTGGAGATCGAAGGCCGCCATCATGTTGGCGCCCATGAACGGCAGCGCGCGAAAGTGCGCGGTCAGCCACAGATAGCCGCCGAGCGTGATCAGCGCGATGCCGATCGCGTAGGGCCACGCGAGTGCCGCTGCGGAGAATGCGACCGGGACCAGCAGCAGGGAGGCAAATGGGTTGGTGGTTCCGCCGCTCATATACAGCACGGCCGCAAGCTGCAGGACGTCGATCAGCAACTGCAACCCGAGCTCCAGCTGCGTGACCGGCAGCTGGGTGCGCAGGCGCACCGCCGTCAGAGCAGCGGTCACGGCGAGTGCGCCGATCGCGAGCATCAGCGGCTCGAGCGGCAGGGAGATCCCGAGGAAGCGATCGGCGATCACCACGGTCGACGACTGACCGATGACGGCCAGCAGACGCAGCCAGAGCAGCGTCTGTAGAAACTTGCGGGGTGAGGCGGTGAGCTGTAGCTGCACGACGGTCTCTTAGCATGCGGGCGGGTCGCCGGGCGGGATCTACTTCGATCCGGCTTCCACGGCGTCAAAGAGCGCATGCAAACCAAAGGAGACGTCCACGATGACGCCGTCGACGAAGAATCCCGGTGTGGCCTTCAGGTGGCTTCTGTAGCCACCCTCAATGTGCTCGCGAATGCGCTGTCGATAGACCTCATCACGCAGTTCCGCGTCGTAGCGCGCCATGTCGAGGTCGAGCCGCAGCGCGTAGCGACGCAGGTCTGGTCCGGTCAGATGGTCCTGATTCGCGAACAGCAGATCATGCATGGGCCAGAACCGCTGCTGCTCGCCGGCACATTCCGCGGCCTCGGCGGCCCGCAGCGCGTGCGGGTGCAGCGTCTCCAGGGGGAAGTGTCGGTAGATGAAGCGAACCCGCTGCGGGAAGCGCTCGAGCAGCAATTTGACCGCGGGCGCGGCCTGCTTGCAGTTGGGGCACTCGAAGTCACCGTATTCGACCACGGTCACGGGCGCGTGGACGGGTCCGAGGAAGTGGTCGGTCGCGACCACGGGGACCATCAGATCGACGTGGGGCTGAGGTTTCATAAGGCGCAGCGCGGCATCGCGGAGATGGCATCGGGATGTTAACAGGATGCCATGCTGCGCGGTGGACCGGGGCCAGGCAGCCGCCGGCGGGCGGGCATCGGCCCGGCCCCGCCTTCGGCGCCCCGACCGGGCGCCGGCCCTGACCCGGATGGCAGTAGAACCGCGCTGCTACTCCGTAGTGGATTTCGCCTGCGGACGAGGCGGAGGGGGCGGGCTCGGAGGAGTAGGCCCATAGGCACAGTACTGGGCGTCCGTACACTGCTTCGGGAAGGTGGGATAGAGCTTCAGGAACTGGTCCTTCAACCGGTCGCGAAATTGCGGATACATGGTGTCCGCACCACCGTCCGCGGCGTAATCGGGGATATGGTAGAAGTGCATCATCTGCCCGATGATCGGGTTCTTCCCCGGGAGATAAAACGGCACCACGCCCTCCGGGGTTCCTTCGTCATTGACGATGCAGGGGCCCCAATTGGTAGGGACGGGACGGATGGATTTATTGTAGCTGCGTACGTAGATGTACGGCTGCGTCAGGTAAATGGGGTCCTGCAGCACCATGACGACCGTCAGCATGTTGTCGCCTTGGGGCATGAAGTTGGTGGTCAGTGTCGCCTCGTCGCTCATGATGGCACCGTTGCGGCGCATCTCGGATGGCTTCATGTCCGTCGTATACGCGACGAGCATATTGCCCACCCAGTGGCCGGTCGAGAATGCACCCAGCTCATGACGCGCATACTTCGAGGGCTGCGGCCTGCCGTCCATCCAGATCGTCATCCCCCCGACATCTTCAATTGATTCAACCCTCCAGGCCCGAATTCCATCGGTGGGCCCCGTCACTATGGGCCAGATTCTCAGGCTGAATGCCCCGTCGATGTAATGCCACTGGTTGTAGAACTGGCAGACGCGTTCCGGCTCAGCCAGCATCGCTGCATCATACGACTGGGCCAGGGCCTGGCCGCCCGCGTTGAGTGGCATCCCGGTCCAATCGCCCGGGACCGGTCCAGGGACGCGCTCCAGGGCGTCCTGGGTGAGCGGCGAAACCCACGATCCGGACAAGTCTACCGGCGACGCAGCGATACCGACCTGCGCCCGAACGGGCAGGGCAGCCGCAGCGAGCACGACAGCCATAGCGCAGGGCATTCCACGCACGATCGTTCCGCGCATCGCGAAATGCGCCGACAGAAATCGCGATTGTTTACCGGCCATGTTCGCTCCTCACCACATTGCCGAGCAGGCCGTAGGCTTCCAATCCTCGGCGCTCGGGAGCTTGGAAAAGATGTCGTCGGTGACAAACGGCTGAAACAGATACACCGGGTCGGTCACGACGCTGGCCACCGTCATGATCTGCTCCCCCTGATACTGCTGGGGCATCAGGTCGAAGTATTCCAGCACGCTCGCCCTGTCGCTGTAGGGGATGCCGTTCTTTCGAATGTATCCAGGCTTCAGATCGGTGGTCGTCACTTTCAGTTGACCCCACGCCGGCCTGCCCTGGCGCTGTTGGTCCCAGACGGCCACTGAGTAGCCCTGCCACGAGGGCGGACCGTGGGCGTCGGCCGTCGATGGCGTGAAGTGAAACAGGCGGGTCTGCTCGCCCGAGTCCGTCTCCACCTTCAGGGTCTGCTCGTCCTGCCAGCTGATGTGCAGATGCCCCGGTACGCGCATGATGATCGGCGCCCCGTAGGACTTGCACTGCTCGCCCGCCGCCGTGTCCCTGGCGGGATCCCAGGCGGCCATCACCTGTTTCCCGGCCGCCGTCAGCGGAACGGCCTCGTAGTCGCCGGGCGGGGGCGTGACCATGCGAAATCTCCAGTCAAAGGTCACAACCGAGACCCAGTAGCCTGTGAGGTCGATGGGAGCGGTGGCTTCCGCGGTCGGCGCGCTGCTTTGTCCGGTTCCGCGCCGGCCTTGCGCGTGCGCGAGCGTTTGCGCCCCCAGCGATGCCAGTAACGCCAGCGTGACCGGGAGGGTGGAATTCAACAGGGAGTTTCGCATCGTGCCCACCTATTTCTTCTTGGCATTCGCAGCCTGCAGGCTGTGGTAAACGGCTGCGACGAACATGTTCGTTGTCCAGGGACCCGTGGTCGATCCGTATCGGGCTTCGTACGCCTTGGCCGGATCCGCCGCCTCGATCTGCTGCAGCGTCATATGGCGCTTCATCATGTCGGCGATGGTGTCGGTGATGATCACCACCATGTCCCGATAGTCGACGACCTCCCATTGCTCGCACACTCGTCCATGAGCGGGTATTACGGCGGTCGCGTTATCGTTGTAGTCGTAGACCAGGGGCGCCGGGGCAATCGCCAGCTGCAGGAGGTTGTCCAGCGCGTCGATCTCACCCCGGATACTGCCGCCATGGGCCAGATCGATCACCGGAAACCGGCTCATGTCCATGACATTTCCGGCATCCACGACATTGGAGTTGCGGAACAGCACGAAGCTGTCGCCATCGGAGTGGGCCGTGGGCTGGTGGAAGACCACGATCGGCTCGCCGTTGATGATGAGGCTGTACTGCGAGCTCAGGAAAGCTTCGGTGGGCCAGCCGCTGTCGGGATACCCGGGCGTCTGGGCCACCCGCGCCAGGACGGTGCTGAAAGCCAGAATCGATGCGCCGGGACCGATCGGAGGGTTGTACAAACTCTGACCAGCCGCGGCGATTGCCGAATTTCCACCGGCGGAATCCGCGTCTCCGTCGGTATCGATGATGTAGCGGATGGGGAGCGGCGTTATCTTCTTCACGGTCGCCAGCAGACGGTCTGTTCCGTCCGCGGCGCCCGCGTTGACCAGGACGACACCGTCGACGCCAACCTGGACCAGGACGTTTCCCCCGTCACCGGGGATCATGTAGATATTCTTGTTGACGGGCACTACCTCCAGGTCGCCGTTGTCTGGATCCGCGGCCTGGGCAGAAGCCAGGCCACACAGCCCCAGCACCACTACGGAGAGCACGGCGGCCACGGCCCGGTGAACGAGCGCTCTCGTTGCTTGCGTCATGTTTGCCCCCTTCCGGTATCTACGCGGTCGGTCTTTCACTAGCGCCGACCGTCGATGGACACGGTCGGCGCGATTCTATGCACCCCGGATCAATTTGTCGCGGACTCAAAAAAAATTTAACTCGTACTCGTACTTGCGCGACCCAGCGGCGCTCAGCCGGCTTGCATATCCGCCTCAGCGCAGCAGCAGCACCAGCAGCAGCGCCAGGGCAAGCAGAGCCGCCAGCCCCTGCCAGAAGCGCAGCGGTGCGCGCTCGTACAGCGTGGGGGGTCGTCGCGCCATGACCGGTGCGCGCGCCGGTCCCGCTTCCATCTCCGCCTCGAACTCGCTCATGTCGCGAAAGCGCTCCGCGGGATCGATTGCGATCGCTCGGCCGAGCACCGCCTGCAGCCACGCCGGCAGGTCAGGGCGTAAGGCGGTGAGCTCCAATGGCCGCTCCCGGGTCGGTGGTGCGGTGGCATCGGAGTTGCCATAGGGAAACTCGCCCGTGAAGACGCGGAACATGGTGATGCCCAGCGCGTAGATATCGGTTGCCTCGTTGCCGGCTTCGCCGGTGAACATCTCGGGCGCCACGTAGGCCCGGGTTCCGGGAATCTCGTCGGCTGCAGCGTCTTCGAGCCCCCGTACGCGCACGACGCCCAGATCGATGAGTTTCAATGATCCATTCGGCTCGAGGATCACATTGTCGGGCTTGACGTCGCGATGAATGATGCCATCGCGGTGTAGAACCGCCAGTGCACGGGCCAGCCGGATCGCAATGTTACGGCCTTCCTCGAGACCCACGGACGGCGGGCGGCTCAGTCGCGCCTCCAGGAGCTCGCCGGAATACAAGGGCATGACGGTGTACAGGCAGGTTTGCCGCCCGTGCGGCAGCTCGATGACGCGGCCGACTCCGGGGCTGTGCACGCGCCCGCCCACCCATGCTTCGCGAATGAATGCCGCACGGTGGGCCTGCACCTCCGCCACGCGGGGCTTGGGGAACTTGAGTGCGACCTCCCCGCCCTCGATTTCGTCCTCCGCAGCGAACAGGCGGCTGTAGCGACCGTCGGATATCAGCGCCTTGAGCACGAATCCATCGATCGTTTCCCCGCCGAGCGGCACCGGGATGATGGGCAACTGCACGAGCGCAGCGCCGACGTTGGCCGATTCGGCCGTGGGCAGCTCGATGACGTCCAGCACCAGGGCCGTACAGTTATCATTGCCGCCGGATCGCAGCGCGGCTGTGACCAGCGCTCGGGCCGTATCCGTGGGAGCCGACCGATCGCTGAGAATCTCGGCGATGCTCTCATCCCCCAGCCATCCGTGCAGGCCGTCGCTGCACAGCAGGAATCGGTCGTGCCGCGCCATCGGCTGCGCGGCGTACTCCAGCCGCACCTCTGACTCCACACCCAGCGCCCGATAGAGCGTGCCCGGTCGGCGCGCGCCCGCTGCGCTCACGTGGTCGGTGGTCAGGCAGGTCAGGCGAGTACCGCTCAGTCGATACGCCCGCGTGTCGCCGATGTGCAGCACGTGAGCGAGCCGGTTTCGCAACACCAGGGCGGTGAAGGTACAGCCCATGCTCGCCAGTCTCGGATCCCGTTGACCCTGGGAATACATCCAAGCATTGAGGGCGTTCAAGACCCGGGCTGCCGAGCGGTTCACCTCGGTGGTTTCGGGCAGCTCGGACATTCCGTCCAGGAATCCGCGCACCGCGGTTTCGGCCGCGACTCGACCGCCCTTGGCGCTGCCGATGCCGTCGGCGATTGCCGCGATCACTTCCCGGCGCGGCTCGGGCAGGTCTGCCCCCACGAGCGCTGCGGCGAAGTCCTCATTGTCACGGCGCGGCCCCGTCGCCGAGTGGAACCCGACGCTCGCCCTGACGGCAGAAATGCGCTCAGCCATTGCGGCCACCCCAGCCACGCAGTGCCGTGGACCGGTTGAGTGGCGCGGCGCGACCGAGCCTCGGTGTCCTCAGTTCTCCAGCCTGCATTGATCGTAGATGAAATAGCCACCGGTGCTCGAAGCGAATATCACGGTGAGCTTTCCGGACTTGCGGTCAAGCGTGTAGTTGCCGCCGTCTTTCGCGTCGTGCCACGAGATCCGGGCGACGCTGATGCGGGCCGGATAGTAATCCACGGTGGCTTTCGCAAAGTCGATCGTGATCCGCCAGCTCGTACCGCTCGCCAAATTGGTGCACAAGGCCGTCGTGACGGCTTGCGTTGCACCAAAAGCGGGCGAGGCGACTGCGCCGATCGCCACGGCCGCGAGCCAGGCAGCGGTCACGAATATCCGCGTCGTGACGTGGACATCAGCAGGGTGGGTTCGGCTGCGCTGCATTCGTGTTGTTTGATAAATGCCGGCGGATTATGGGCGTATCTAACCACCGATGTGGAGCGGGCGCCATGCGCCTGCGCGGGCGGAGTCGGGCAACCCGCACGCATTGGATCAGGTCGGCGACGCCCCGGTATATTTTTTGCACCTGCCCTTCGCGCGTTGCATAGCACGCACAAGAAGGGGAGAAACTATGCTCGTACCGTCACCGCAATGGCTCGATACTGGCGACAACGCCTGGCAACTCGCGGCTGCCACGTTCGTCGGCCTGCAAAGCATTCCAGGCCTGATGGTCCTCTATGGCGGAGTGGTCAAGAAGAAATGGGCGATCAACTCGGCCTTCATGACGCTCTACGCCTTCGCTTCGGTCCTGGTCGTCTGGATATTATTCGACTACAACATGGCCTTCGGGCCGCAGTGGTTTTCCTTCCTGGGCAAGCCGATGCTGGCCACGTCGGCCATGTTCACAACCGGCCAGGCGACCATTCCGGCGGCCGCCTCGGGCATGCCGGCGATGGCGTTCCCGATGGCTACGTTGGTGTTCTTCCAGTTCGTATTCGCTGCCATCACCGTCATCATTCTGGGCGGCTCGGTGCTCGGACGGATGAGCTTCAGGGCATGGGTGATCTTCTGCCCGATCTGGATGACCCTGGTCTACACCGTGGGGGCGTTCAGCCTGTGGGGCGGCGGCTGGCTTGCGGCCAAGGGCGTCGCCGACTTCTCGGGCGGCTACGTGATCCATCTGGCGGCCGGGGTCTCCGGCTTCGTCGCCGCGGCAATGGTCGGCCCGCGCCTGCAGCAGGACCGGGAGCATTTCCCGCCCAATAGCCTGCTGATCACGCTGGTTGGCGCGGGGATCCTGTGGCTGGGTTGGAACGGCTTCAACGGCGGCGATCCGTACTTCGCCAATGCCGACGCCGGCGCAGCCGTGCTGAACACCAACACGGCCACCGCGGTAGCCCTGCTGGTCTGGACGCTGATGGACAAGATGGCGTATGGCAAGCCGTCGGTCATCGGGGCCGTCAATGGGATGATCGCCGGTCTGGTGGCGATCACCCCGGCCGCCGGTTACGTGGACGGCTGGGGCGCCATCATCATCGGCGTGTGCGCCGGGATCATCCCCTGGCTCGCGATGAACAAGCTCCAGAAGACCAAGCTGCTCATGAAGGTGGACGATACGCTGAGCGTATTTTCGACTCATGGTTGCGCCGGTCTGATGGGCGGGCTGCTCACGGGCATCCTCGCCAACCCCAAAATGCTCGAGTACATCGGCACCGCCAAGGATGCCCCCGGGGTGAGCGTGACGGGTTGGGCTTACGGCAACTTCCATCAGTTCGTGCTGCAGATCGAAGGGGCCGCGTTCATCATCGTGTACAACATCATCGCCACCTACATCATCCTCAAGGTGATCTCGTTCTTCACGCCGCTGCGCATGGACGAGGCGATGCTGAAGGTGGGCGACGACGCGGTTCACGGCGAGACCGCCTACGCGATCGGCACCGAAGGAGACTAGTCACCGAAGGAGACTGGTCGGGCTACGTTGCCACGCAGCCACTTCCAGCGCCGCGCTGATACTCCGGCATCAGCGCGGCGCTTTCTTGTCTGGCCGGTGCTCAGCGTCGCCTAAGCAACAGCCACACGCTCAGCAGGTGCAGCAGCCCGCAGAAGGACAGGGTCAGCAGCACGGCCAGCGGCCGCGTCAGCGGCGACGGCAGGGTGGCGATCAGAATCAGCTCGAGGGCCACGCAGACCGCCCAGCGCCTGATGTAGAGCGGCAGGGAGCTCGAGAGCTGCCGGTTGTGGCGCCACGCTGCGGCCCGCTCCAGCACACTGCCCCGCCCAACATCGCGATAGGCGGCAAATGGCCAGAAATAGGCAATCAACGCTTTCACGGCAGCCCCTGGGCCCGCTGTAGTCGATGGTGCTGCGGATCTCCGGGGGTTTGCGGATACTAGCGCCGATCGGTCGCCCCGATCATGAAATCCGAGCGTTCATGACAGAGGCTTCGCGGCCGGCGAGGAACGGATTACGCTATGGCGGCGGCAACCCGTAAGCCGATGATTCAGCAGCATGGGAAGACAACTATGCGTCCAGCACACTGCGTACTTACTGTCGCGGCGGCCACCATCCTCGGGGCCGCAAGCAGCTCTGCTCAAGCACCCGCGGGCCGGCCAACCTTGCGACTGGCCACGAAGGAATTCGCTTCAGCGCAGAATGTCGCTGCCCTGATCAGCAAGGCGAAGCGCGACCACAAGCCCGGTCAGGCTACCGTGATAGAGCCACTGCTGCGTCTTGCCCCCTATGGGGCCAATCTCGAGTACCGCACGGCGGTCGGCCCCGCCGCCGTGCACGTACATGAAGACGAGTTCTTTTACGTGATCGATGGCAGTGGAGTATTCGTCACCGGCGGTAAGCTGGTGCACGCGGTTCAGACGAATGCCGAGAATCTCAGAGGCGATTCCATTGCGGGAGGCACGGCCGTGCCGGTCGCGAAGGGCGACTTTTTCGTCGTCCCCGAGAATACGCCGCACTGGTTCAGCAGCATAAATGGCTATGTCATTGACATGTCTTTGCACGTGCCCGGATCCAAAGCGCATTGACGAAGGACTCAGTGCCTGAGCCAACCGATCTCCCTGTCGACTACGCGCCTGGACGCGGCGCTCGCATCAGCTGCGCAATCGCCGGTGTCGGGCGCTGATGCTTGCTTCGGTCTCGGCATCGGGACTGATGCGGTTCGTTGCCAACCTGACCCTGTTGCGCCCGCTGATTTTGGCTTCGTAGAGGGCGCGATCGGCCGCCTCGACCAACCGTCCCGCGGCGGCGCCGTCAGCAAGCGCACCGCTGGCTATGCCTATGCTGATGGTGACCACCAGCTCGGGACTGCTGGCATTTTCCAGGCGCAATTGCTGAACCGCGGATCGCAGACGCTCGGCCACGACCTGGGCGCCAGCCGCGGTGCAGCCCCGTAGGAGCGCGATGAATTCCTCGCCACCGTAGCGCGCCAGCACGTCGTCTGGACGCGCCAACGCGCCCTGCAGGACGCGAGCGACCTCGCGCAGGCAGCCGTCACCTACGGGATGACCATACCGATCATTGAGCAGCTTGAAATGATCGATGTCGATCATCAGGATCGCATGCATTGCCGGGCGGCGCTCGTCGCGCCAGGCGCGTGTCAGTGCCTCGGTGAAGAAGTGGCGGTTCGGCACGCCGGTCAATGCGTCGGTCCAGGCGATGGTCTGGAGTGCCGATGCTTCCCGTTTCAGGGCTTCTCGATGCTGGATGTGGTGCACCTGGATCAGCGTGGTGCGTACGCCGATGCCGAGCACCGCGATCAGAATGCCTGCGCAACCCCAGAGATACTCCACTCGAATCAAAAGCAAGGACGCGGTGAGCAGCGCGAGTGCCAGCAGGATCGGAATGCCGCTTCGTACCGTGCGTACGACAGCCGAATTCACCAGGCGCACCGGCTGGCCCGAGGGGCCGCGTAACGCGAACCCGCAGAGCACCGCAAAGGCCACCGTGACGACCGTGCCGTATTGCGGCCCGAACGCCGGGTTGCCCGCGAAGTAGTGGTCATTGACAAAAACAATGACGAAGTAGACCCACAGGTGCACCGCGAGCGCTCGGAACAGGTCGCGTTCGTCGCTGTCCTCGGCCACGTACCAGCGCACCAACGCTGCGAGGGCGAGGTAGAGATTCTGGAAATCCAGCAGCCACACGAGGTAGGTCACGCCGGCTTCCGTGGAGCTGGCGTGATCGTGGATCATGCTCCAGGTGTATTGGAAGTAGGAGCAGCCAAGTGCGAGTGCTACCAGCGCATCGACCACGCGCAACAGTTGTCGATCATTCAGTCGCCAGTCGCTGGCCACCAGAAAGGTGGTCGGAACCACCGCCAGACTGAAGGCCTCCATGGCGGTGCGATACATCTCGTCGCGACGATGCAGGATCATTTCCTGCCACAGATTGTCGAATGCACCCACCGCCCAGATGGTCAGTGACAGAGAGAGGGCATACCAGCCGAAGCGGATCGTGCTGGTGTGCGAGCGGCCACGCCAGAACGTCGCCGCGGCCGCGAACAGTGGCGCAACCACCATCAGGATATAAGAGGCCGGACCGGTCACCGCAGGCCCGAACAAGGCCAGGACGGCGAGCTGCAGCAGAAGGAAGGCTATGGGCAGGTACAGCGACATGCGGCTTCAGGTTCTGACCATAGCCGATCTTACAGCCCGCTGTGGCGCGGATTTGGGACGCAGGGCCCAGAAGGGTCGGCGAGGACAGCCGGACCCAGAAGCGCGGCGCACGCCCCCGCTACTTTTTGGGCATCGTGAATACCGGACTCTTCGGATCCGCCTGCACCAATGGGGTGGTGTGCATGGGGCCTTCGCCGACCAGCATGAGGAGGCAGGGGCCGGTACTCTCTTTGGCGCCATCCCAATGGACGGTATTGGCAATGTCGGTTACGAAGCTTCCGGCGGGGACCGGATACATCTTGCTCTTGTCGTAGGTGGTGCTCGCACTGACCCACCAGGTGCCGGAAACGACGTAGATGTAACGGTCGGTCGAATGGAAATGCGGCTTGCTGTTGTGGCCGGGCAGCCATTTGATAAGAACGCCGTAAATGCCGGGCTTGCTGGGATCTCCGAACAGAAGCGATTCTCCCTCCCCGTTCCTCCATTTGATGTCCTTGCCGAAAACGATCGGAATATGGGTCGGGTCGGGCAGTGGGATGGACGTCGTGACTGGCCCGCTATGCGTCAAAGCATCCGTATCGTTGGCGATGACGGCCGCGAGCCCGGGACGAACGAGTAGAAAGCCAATCAGCGCGACAACACCAGCCCGGGACAAGATCTTCATTGGTATTCTCCTATCAGGCATTCCCACGCTCGTGGGGACGACATCCGGACGCCAGCACGGAGTGGCATTGGGATACTCCGATCTACGCTGGCGGTCAAATCGCGCCGGCAAGGCTCAGTAAACCCGCTCGATGGCAGCCCCGAGAGCGGGCACTATGAACAGCGACCTGTTTGCGTGGGCGTCCATCACCAGAATCGTGGTCGGCATGCGCCAGCCCTCCGGCTCATAGTGGCGCGTCAGCAGCCGGCGACCCTCTTCCTCGACGCGAATGGCGACCATGCTGCCGTTGGTGGCGAGCAGCACGTAGTGCAGCGGGGGCACAAAGCCACGAGCGGTGCACTGCTCGAGCGCCTCATTGATGGCCTCGCCAAAACCGGCGACGAACTCTTGTTTGGTAGTCATCGGCTGTTGCCTCCCAGGAAAGCCGCAGGAGCGACGATCGCTTGATCAGCACCTCGAGGGGCTTCGACCATTACACTGCCTATAGGGTTACGCCCACCAGCGCTCCCCGCGGCCAGGGTGGTTTCTCCGGGCGGCGCCGCCGCGCAGTGCGCAGCGCGTGCCGAGCCGCGATCAGCAGCGTTATCCCGTAAAATATTTATTTATAACAGCATGTTATGGTGATATTTTAAACTAAAACCGCGACAGATTGCGGCGGGCCGCGGCGCGGGCATTCGCGGATCAGGTCACCCGGGCGCTGGGCATGGTTCCGCGAGGCGGGGGACCGTCGCCGTAACCAGCCGCGCTCGCGGCAGCGGCGTGGCCGCCTGCGGGGCAGCTGTTTGCTTATCAGCCCCGCGCCATGGCTCGAGCGTAGGCAGGTCTTTGCCTGCAGCGCTCACTCCAGGCATTCAGATGGCGATACGCCGAAAGATCCATCTGCATGTGACGCAGCCAGTCGACGAAGGAATTCAAATGCGTATCGGCGAGCGTATAAGTGTCGATCAGGAAATTCCGTCCCGACAGCGCCTCGTCGAGGATGCGCAGGCAGTTCAAGATGTCGGCCTTGGCCACGTCGGCTGCCTTCGCGTTGTGCTGCTCGGCGGGCGTCCACTCGCTCGTATTGCGCATGAAGCGGTAAACCGCATCGCCGCAGGTAACGTTCGTCCATACGATCCATTTCATCGCTTCGCCGCGCTGTGTTCCCGCGCCAGGGTACAGGTGCCTTTCTACCCCGAATACTTCGCCCAGATACATCGTGATGGCCGCCGATTCCCAGATCGGCGTGCCATCATGGACGATGAGCGGAACCTTGCCATTCGGGTTCAGTCGCAGAAACTCCGGCGTACGCGTGCCGCCGCCGCGGATATCCAGCTTGATCCTCTCGCAAGGCACGGCCAACTCCTCGAGGACCAGGTCGGTGATTCCGGCGGTGCTCATCGGCGCATAGTAAAAGGTGAGGCTCATGGTCGTACTCCACGGTGGGGTTGAAGCCAGTTCAGCACCCGCTCGGACTTGTGCTCCTCATTGACATCGCGCAGGCGCGCCTCCAGCACCTGATCAAGCGCCATCACGCCCACCACCCGTCGTCCATTCATGCGCTCGACGATCGGGACACTTGAAACCTGGCGCTCTGCCATCAGGTTGGCGAGCTCGCGCAGGGTCATATCGGGATACCCTACGACGACCTCGTTCACCATCAACTCGTCGATGTTCGCACGCGGGTTGTCGAGCCGCGACCCGGCGCTGAGCAGTTGCTGGCGGGTCACGACCCCGGCCAGATGGTCGTCCCCATCGAGTATCGGATACAGCCGCTGGATCTCAGCGAGTTTTTGCCGTCCGGCGGCGAGCCAGGCAGCCTTCGCCGTCTGTACGGCGGCCGCAAGGCTGGTGCCGCTGCGGAAGCCCAGGAAGCTGCCGGGCATGATCTCGCCGACGAGGAAGATCTCCAGCGGATCTACGGAGTATTCGCGCGTCAAATGGGTACCCTTGCGCACGACCTTCTCGGTCAGCACGGAGCGCTTGAGCACCAGTACCGACAGCAGGAACGCAACTGTGGATGCCACCACCAGCGGCATGACGGCGTCCCACTGATGCGTGAGTTCCATCGCGAATACCACACCGGTCAGGGGGCTGCGCATCACGCCTCCGACCACCGCCGCGAGGGACATCAGCGCCCAGAAGCCCGGCGCGACCGGCGGAAACACGTAGGCCAGCACGGAACCCAGCGCCGCGCCGATCATGAACACCGGCGCCAGCACTCCCCCGGACGTGCCGGAACCGAGCGACAGGCTCCAAATCAGCGTCTTGACGACCAGGATCCCGACGATCAACCCGAGCGTCGCATGGCCCGCAAGCAAGGTGCCGATCACGTCGTATCCCACGCCGAGTGCGCGCGGTTCGAACAGTCCACCGACGCCGATGATGAGACCACCGATCGCCGGCCACCACATCCAGTGGATCGGTAGCTTGCGGAAGGCGTCCTCGGACAAGTACACGAGCGAGGTCGCGAACCAGGCGACGAAGCCCCCGACGATGCCCGCCGCGGCGCACAGCAGCAGGTCGGCGGGCGTGAGCGTCGGCAGCGCCCGGTGCGTCGCGAAAAGCGCCGCAGCACCGAGCAGACGCCAGCGCAGCGCCGTAGCAACTACCACGGCGATCGACACGGGTACGAACGAGCGCGGCCGGAACTCGAACAGCAGCAGCTCGACGGCCAGCAGGATGGATGCCAGAGGCGCGTTGAAGGTTGCCGCCATGCCGGCGGCGGCGCCGGCGACCAAAAGCGTCTTGCGCTCATCGGCAGTCAGAGAAAGCGTCTGCGCCATCAATGATCCAAACGCACCGCCGGTCATGATGATGGGACCCTCGGCGCCGAAGGGTCCACCGGTGCCGATGGCGATCGCCGCGGATACCGGCTTCAGCAGGGCGATGCGAGGCTTGATTTTGCTGCCGCCGCGCAAGATCGCTTCGATCGCCTCCGGCATGCCGTGCCCGCGAATGGCCTCGGACCCGTAGCGCGCCATGAGTCCGACGATGAGCCCACCGAGCACCGGGGCGGCGAGTATCAACCACCAGTGATGATCGCCGGCGCCCGGAGCGACCAGCCCGGTAGCGACGCGCTGGTAAAAGACCAGGTTGGTTATCAGTCCGATCAGCTTCAGCAGGGCGTCCGCTACTACCGCCGCCACCGCGCCAACCGCCAGCGCGAGTGCGCTGATCAGCAGGACCCGCGGGTCGAGCGAGTAATCGCCGAGTCGCGAGGGAACTCGCAAGGCAGCGCGATGGATCTGTTGCGTCATGTGAGATCTTCTCCAGGCGGCCCGCAACGATATCACAGTGCGTACGCTTTCCCCGGCGTGGCCGGCACGCAAAGGATGTGAAGACTCTCACGGGAACGCGAGGAGCCTGGGAACGCGAGGAGCCTAACGGAGGTGTTGCGCTGCCTGGCTGATGGCCGTGGCGGGAGCAGTGATTTCAAGCGGCGGCGGTGCTGGCGACGCCGGCTGTGCCGTCTCCGGGATCGCTTCAGGCTGGTGCCGACGCGGTCCCGACCAGTGAAGGTTCAGCCAGCGGCGCACAGGGCTTTCATACAGATAGAATGATGCGCACCCGATCAGCACCGCGCACAGCACCGCCGAATGGAACGGGAAGCGATTCGATGAGAGATACAGCGGCTGCTGCCAGATGTATACCGAGTAGGAAATGACGCCGAGCAATCGCAACCAGCGCGCCCGCAGCAGGGACAGGAACCAGGCTGGGGCCGTCTCCAGATGGTTTACCGCGAAGGCGAGCAGGAACGGCGGAACCGTGACCTGTGCCATGAACTGCAGACGCGTGGCTCCCGGCGTCGTCGGCAGGTAGAACCACGGCGCGAGGGCGAGGGCGAGCAAGGGCAGGTAGGCCGGGACCCGGACACGCCGGTACAGCAGCCGATAGCCGGCCGACAGCAGCAGAGCGGTCGCCGCGCACTCCGTGTCGTAGAGGTACTTGCGGGCCTGGCCCTGCAACAGGTGGTGCAGGCCGAGGGCGGCGAAGGTCAGCATCGCCAGGGTAACGAGAACGGCTGCGGCCCTGTTCCGCAGTACGGCAATCGATGCCACCACGGCCAGCAGAAGGTAGCAGTGCTCCTCTACGTTCAGCGACCAGATGTGCTGTACGGGAAAGGGATCATCGAAGACGTAGGAACCCACATACGTGCGCGTGAAGGTCGGCAGCGCGAGCGCCTCCTTCCAGCCGACGTGGGCGCCGCGAGCCCACTCCGCCACCAGCACGACGAGGATGAACAGGTAGAGCAGCGGGCAGATGCGCGCGATGCGGCGCCGATAGAACTCCCCGATGGGCATGCGCTGCTCGTACAGAATCCGGGCCATCAGCAGTCCCGACAGCACAAAGAACAGCTCGACGCCAAACAGCCCCAGATTGGTGCTTTCGAGGTGTCCGAAATGGGCGATCAATACGACCAGGATTGCGAGGCCACGCCATCCGTCGAGGTAGTCGATGTGCTCGGATCGCCCCATCGGTCACTACCATACAGACGGAGCGCGCGGCGGCTGCCATGGTCGTAAAGCATTTACGTGCAGCCGTCGGCTGACACGTTGTGGGCCGATGCACTACAACCCGCCGGAGCGGCACCGACACCGTCATTGAGATTCGCAGCGGCGGGTCAGGGCTTGGTGGCCTGCACGGTGGAGACGGACGGATGGCGGATGTTGCTCCAGACGGTCTGCGCGATCCCGATCAGCGCCAGGATTGCCCCGAAGAGGACCCATCGGCGCTGGCCGACCATAAAGCCCACCCGGAAGGCCAGATCCAGGCCCTGCAGGATCCAGATGCCCCCTGTCGCGACCATCAGCAGCCCGATCAGGCTGCTGACAACCCGCATGATGGCGTTGAATGCGCCCATGATGTGTCCCCGTTTGCCCCGATCTTAGCGCAATCGGTGCGCGCGCGGGGGTAGCCACCCATCCGGGTAGCTGTTCCGACAACGTGATCGGAGCACGCTGTGAGCATGTCAGCCACACTTCAACAGCAGCTATCGGCCGAGCGCGCCGCCTTGATCGCCGCGCTCACTCCCCGCAGCTGGGCCATCGGCGGCTCGGGCCATCACACGGTATCAGCCATTCACTGGCGCGGCCCCTACCTCATCGGGCCCGCCGAGGCCCTCGGCGACGTCGAACAGGTGCGCCTGTACGCGCCACCCGCGACGCCACCACCGGTGGACACGAGAGCGGATGAGGCCTCCGTGGGCGAGCGGGAGGGAGAGGTCGTGGCAGTGGATCTGCCGACCGATGTCGCGGTGATCCGCGTGAGCGGCGCGCCGGCGATCGGGCAGCCGACCGACGCCCCGCAGTCCGAGCCGCTGAAGCTCGGCGAGAGCGTGGCGATCGTGGGTCGGGATTGGCACGCGGCGCTGGCCACCTGGTCAAGCGTGCGTGCCGCCGGACCGGCGTGGCGCTCGCGCCGCGGTGGGCAGATCGACCAGCGACTCGAGTTTGCGGCCGAGGTGGATGGGCGCTGGGAGGGAGCGCTCGTTGCCACGACCGAGGGCCGCATCGCCGCCATGATGGTGCGGGGACCGCGCGGCCGGCCACTGGGCATACCAACCTCCACGATCGAGCGCGTCATCGGCCGTGTCGAACGGCACGGCTACCTGCCGCGCCCGTACCTGGGCCTGCGTCTGCAGGCATTGTGGCTCGATGCAGCCGCTGCGGCACGTTTAGCTCGCCGCTCAGTGCGCATCTGCGTGGTCGCCGGCGTCGACCCGGACTCCCCCGCGGCCGCGGCCGGACTGATGCCCGGCGATCTGATCGACCGGATCGATGAGCACGAGGTAGACGGCGTGGACGGCCTGCGGGACACGCTCGTGCAATCGACCGTGGGCCAGACGCTGCGCCTGGGCCTGTTGCGCGGCGGCATCGCGGAGTTGCGCACGCTTTCAGTCGCGGAGCGTCCGCGGCCCTGAGCGGCGGCAGACGGGACGACTTGCGAAGCGCGCGGTCGTCACCATGTCCAGGAAGTGGAAGTAGTCATCGCCAGCCAGGACGCCGCCCTCCGCGCGCCGCTGCGCGCTCGTCTGACGGATGACAGGGAGGGTCGCGGGCCAGGAGCTGCGGCCGACGTCGTACTGATTGTCGCCGATACGCCCTCGGAGCTCACCGAAGCGCTGCGCAGACAACTGGCGCTGCGCCCGGACCCTCGCGGCGATCTGCTTGTCGCGAGTGGACCGGGGTTGTCCGAGGCCGCCGAGCTTGCGCGCTTCGGCCTCGAGCACGGAGTGCCGGTGCTCATCTGGCCGAGCGCCGGCGCGGGACTGCCGCGCGGGGCCTCTCGCGGACAACCCCGGCTCACGCCGCGTGAGCGCGAGGTGCTCGCGCTGGTCGCGGGTGGAGTGTCGAACAAGGGCATCGCGCGTGCTCTGCAGGTGTCGCCCAATACCGTGAAGTTTCATGTGGCCGCGCTGTTCCACAAGCTCGCGGTCGGCACGCGCGCCGAAGCGATTGCGGCTGCCGCGCGCAGTGGGGAGTTGTCGCTATGAGCGCACTCGCACCCGAGCAGGATCTGCGCGATGCGGAGGCACAATCGCTCGATGATTACTCGCGCACCGTCGTGCGCGTCGCAGAGAGCGCTACCCCGGCGGTCGTTGCGATCACCGCCGAGAAGCGAGGCGGGCGCGCCGCAGGCAGCGGTTCAGGATTCGCTTTTACGCCGGATGGGCTGATCCTTACCAACAGCCACGTGGTGCACGGCGCCGAGGCACTGCGGGTCAATACGGCGCGTGGGGAGGAACTGCAGGCCGATCTGCTCGGTGAGGATCCGCACACCGACACAGCGCTGATCCGCGTCGGCCGTCCGATGTCGACGCTCGCGCTGGGCTCGTCGGGCGCCCTGCGTGTCGGGCAGCTCGTGATCGCGATCGGCAATCCCTTTGGGTTCGACTGCACCGTGACGACGGGAGTCGTCAGCGCCCTGGGGCGCACGCTCAGGGCCTACTCCGGCCGCCTGATCGAGGACGTGATCCAGACCGATGCTCCGCTCAATCCCGGGAGTTCTGGCGGTCCGCTGCTCGACTGGCGTTGTCAGGTGATCGGCATGAACACGGCGATCATCGGCAGTGCGCAGGGAATCTGCTTCGCGATCGGCATCGAGACGGTCCGGCAGGTGGCGCTCGAGCTGCTGCGCCACGGGCGCGTGCGCCGCGCGAGCATCGGCCTGGCTGCCCAGACGGTGACGGTCGCGCAGCGGCTGAGGCGACACTTCGAGATTCCGCAACCCAGCGCGGCACGTGTCATCAGCGTGACGAGCGACGGACCGAGCGCACGAGCCGGGGCGCAGGCCGGAGATCTGATCGTCGCGTTCGACGGCCAGCCGGTCGGCGGCGTGGATGACCTGCATCGGCTGCTGATCGGCTCGCGTATCGGCGTGCCGCTCGCTCTGGAAGTCGTCCGTCGCGGGCGGCGCACCCGACTGGATGTGGTGCCGGTGGAGGCGACCAGTTAGCCGGGCGAACCGCGGGCCAGTGGTTAGCAGGGGCGCCTGGCGAGCGCACCGTCAGCAGTGGCGCCGCAGCTAGATGGCCGGCGGCGCGTCGGCAAACTGCGGCAGCGGGTCGGTGATCTCGAACCACGCCGCCTTGTGGTGCGTGAAGATATGACGCTGCGGCCGCAGCGGCGGATCGGTGTCGAGACCTCCCGCCGGAATGACGACGATGCCGCGGTCCGAAGAGACACGCGGTACGGCGGCGCCACACTGGCGGCAGAAAGCCGTCGTATAGAACCTGGCTTCGGGCAGCTTATATTCACCGACCCACTCGCCGCCGCGCAGCCAGCGGAATTGAGTGTCCTTGTAGAAGAGGTTGGTACCGTGCGCCGCGCCCCGCGCGCGACGACACCGAAGGCAATGACAGTTTTGCATGAACAGCGCGTCGCCTGCCGCCTCGTAAGCCACGGCGCCGCACAGGCAACTGCCCTCGGTGATTCCGGGACGCGCCTTGATCTCCGGGCGAGACAGTCCCGGTGTCGCGAATTCCGGCGGATTCTCGCAGTGCTGCGGCAGGTCGTCGGTGATCGTGTACCAGGGCGCCTTTGAGCCGACGAAGATATGAGCCTGGGGCCTGATACCGAGCTCTCCTTCGAGAGCTCCGGCGGGAAGCACCGCCAGCGCGTGTGCTTCCAGCACGGTGGGGACCGTGGATCCGCAAACGCTGCAGCTGTTACGTGCCGAATGCGGGGAGGATTGGTACCTCAGCAGGGCGTCTTCGCCCTGTACCCAGCGGAAGCCGTCCAGCGGTGTCGCTACGTACGTGGCGAAGGCCGCGCCGTGGTGCTTGCGGCACATCGAGCAATGACAGCTGATCATCGAGTCGAACGGCCCGCTGGCCTGGTAGCGGACGGTTCCGCAGAAGCACGAGCCTTGGACCATGATGCTTTCTCCAGATGCCGTGACCGCAGATCGGCTTATCGGTTACTGTACACCCATGAAGAAGATCGGCTTTCTTTCCTTCGGACACTGGACGCCTTCACCCCGCTCGCAGACGCGCTCGGCGGCGGACGCGTTGCTGCAATCCATCGACCTCGCGGTGGCGGCCGAGGAGCTCGGCGCGGATGGCGCCTTTTTCCGTGTCCATCATTTCGCCCGCCAGCTCTCCTCTCCGTTCCCACTGCTGGCCGCTGTGGGAGCCAGGACCCGCCGGATCGAGATCGGCACCGCCGTGATCGATATGCGTTATGAGAATCCGCTGTACATGGCCGAAGATGCGGGTGCCGCGGACCTGATCGCCGGCGGGCGTCTGCAGCTGGGTATCAGCCGCGGCTCACCCGAACAGGTGATCGAGGGTTGGCGCTACTTCGGGTATCAGCCCGCGGAAGGTGAGAGTGATGCCGATATGGGCCGCCGCCATGCGCAGGTACTACTCGAAGTGCTGCGCGGCGAGGGCTTCGCGCAGCCGAATCCGCGGCCGATGTTCCCCAATCCGCCCGGTCTGCTGAGAACCGAACCTCATTCGACCGGACTGCGCGAGCGCATCTGGTGGGGTGCCGGCTCCAACGCTACCGCGGCGTGGGCGGGGAAGCTCGGCATGCATCTGCAGAGCTCCACGCTGAAGAACGATGAGAGCGGGGAGCCGTTCCACATTCAGCAGGCCGCACAGATCCGCGCCTTTCGCAGCGCCTGGAAGGAGGCGGGTCATGCACGGGAGCCGAGGGTATCGGTGAGTCGCAGCATTTTCGCGCTGGTCAATGACCAGGACCGGGCTTATTTCGGGGGTGACGGCAGCGAGGCGGACCAGATCGGCTTCATCGACGAGAAGACGCGTGCGATCTTCGGCCGCAGCTACGCCGCGGAGCCCGACGTGCTCATCGAGCAGCTGCGCGAGGACCAGGCAATCTCGGAGGCGGACACCCTGCTGCTGACGGTTCCGAACCAGCTGGGCGTTACCTACAACGCACACGTCATCGAGGCGGTGCTCACTCACGTCGCGCCAGCGCTCGGCTGGCGCTGACATTTATCTGAATTAAATCATCCTGTTGAAGCGAGAGCTTCACGCAGACTCTGCAGCAGTCTGCTGCGCTCGTGCGGGGCCAGTCTGACGTCCGGCATTTCACCGGTATCGGTCGTCCATATGGGCGCACCCCAGCGGGGGTCGCCTCGGTAGCGGGGAATGATATGCCAATGCAGGTGCGGTACGACGTTGCCCAGGGAGGCTATGTTGATGTGGTCCGGATGCAGAGTGCGGATGATCACGCTCTGCGCCGCGTGCAGATCGGCGCAGAAGCGCAGCCACTCTTCGCGGGACAGCTCGTCCGGCCGAGTGGCGTGTCGCAGATCGAGGATCAGCAGGCAGTGGCCGCGGTAGCTCTGATTCCCGCCGAGATACAGTGTCGAGACCTGCAGAGTGCCGACGACATCCCAGCCGTCGCTGGATGCCGGTCGCGGTTCATCGAAGGGACACTGTCTTCCCAGACGCAGTTCGTTCCATTCGTTGAATCCGGCGTCTGGACTGCTACTGCGCGGCTCGTTCATGGTTCCGTCGGCGCGACGATGCAAAGGCCGTGATTCTATCAGTGCGGGTCAAAGTTGCCTGCTGCGCCGCGCCGGGGCGCCTCGGGGGATGAGCCGCCGCGCCGGAGGCACAGCACCGCGTCAGCGGTGGCGGGGCGTTCGGCGGTGGTGGGGCGTAGTGAGTAGAATGCTGCGCCTTGGATCGTCGCAAGCGGGGGTGTGCTCATGGGACGGGCATTGGACGGCGTACGCATTCTTGATTTCACCCATGTGCAGTCGGGACCCACGTGCACGCAGCTGCTGGCCTGGCTCGGAGCCGACGTCATCAAGGTGGAGAAGCCGGGCGGCGATATCACACGCCAGCAGCTGCGCGACATTCCCGGCGTCGACAGCCTCTACTTTACGATGCTGAACCACAATAAGCGCTCCATCACCCTGGACACCAAGAGTGTCGATGGGAAGCAGGTACTCGAGCGGCTGGTCCAGTATTGCGACGTGCTGGTCGAGAACTTTGCCCCGGGAGCGCTGGATCGGATGGGCTTCAGCTGGAACCGCATTCAGGCGCTCAACCCCCGCATGATCGTCGCCTCCGTCAAGGGCTTTGGTCCCGGTCCTTACGAGGAGTGCAAGGCATACGAAAACATTGCGCAATGTGCGGGCGGCGCGGCCTCGACCACGGGTTTCGACGACGGCCCCCCGCTGGTCACTGGTGCGCAGATCGGTGATAGCGGCACCGGGCTGCATCTCGCGCTCGGGATCGTGGCGGCGCTGTACCAGCGCACGGCGACGGGGCACGGGCAGCGCGTGCTGGCGGCCATGCAGGACAGCGTTCTGAACCTATGCCGCGTCAAGCTGCGCGATCAGCAGCGACTGGGGCACCAGGGGGTTCTGAGGGAGTATCCACAGTACCCCCACGGACGCTTCGGCAGTGCCGTGCCGCGCTCGGCAAATGCCTCCGGAGGAGGGCAGCCGGGAACCATCGTGAAGTGCAAGGGATGGGAGACCGACCCGAACGCCTATCTATATTTCATTGCGCAGGCGCCCGTCTGGCAGCAGATCTGTCAGGTGATCGGCAGGGAGGCATGGATCTCCGATCCGGCCTTCTGCACCCCGGAGGCGCGGCTGGCGCGGCTGGACGAGGTTTTCGCCGCCGTCGAGGCGTGGACGATCACTCAGACCAAGTACGAGGCGATGGCGATACTGAACGAGCACGATATTCCCTGTGGCCCGATCCTATCGATGCAAGAGCTCGCCAATGATGCAGCGCTCAGGGCAAACGGTACCATCGTCGAGGTGGAGCACCCGCAGCGCGGCACCTACCTGAGCGTCGGCAATCCCATCAAGCTGAGCGCGAGCGTCACGCAGGTGAGGCGCTCACCCCTGCTCGGCGAACACACCGAGGAAATCCTGACGGAGATCGGCTATACCAGCGCCGCGATCGGCGCGCTGCGCAGCACGAAGGTGATCTAGCTGATCCGCAGCCGGCCGTGCTGCGTCTCCAGGGTCCTGGCGAGCAGGCTCGTGATCGCATACAGGGCGCTGATGCATGGCGTGGGCGTCCCGGTCAATGCGCCGAGCTCCACCACTGAGCCCATCAGTGCATCGAGCTCGATGGGCCTGCCCTGCTCCACGTCCTGCAACATCGACGTCTTGTGCGCACCGATTCTCTCGGCTCCAGCGATGCGGCGCTCTATGCCGACTCGAAACACGATCCCCAGCTTGTTCGCCACGGTCTCCGCCTCCCTCATCATGGTGGCGGCAAGCTCGCGCGTGGCGGCGAACCGGCAGATGTCGATCAGCGTCGCGTGGGTCAGCGCGCTGAGCGGATTGAAGGTCAGATTCCCCCACAGCTTCAGCCAGATCTCGCCGCGAATATCCGCGGTGATGGGAGCCTTGAAGCCGGCGTTGAGGAGACACGCAGCGAGCGTTCTGACGCGCTCGGATTCCGTCCCATCCGGCTCGCCCAGCGTGAAGCGATTGCCTTCAACCACCTGGATGGTCCCAGGAGCGATCAGTGTTGCCGCCGGATAGACCACGCAGCCGATCACCCGCGCGGCATCGATATGCGCCGCGACGGTGCCGCCCGGATCGGCTGCGTGCACAGCTCGACCCGCATGGATGCCTCCGTGGTTGTAGAAGTACCACCAGGGGATCCCATTCTGCAGCGTGACGATCGCGGTGCGCTCATCGCACAGGTGCGCGATGCTGGTTGCGACCGCCTCGACCTGGTGGGCCTTGACTGCCAGCAGCACGAAGTCCTGTGTCCCAGCCTCCTCGGGGTGCGCATAGGCGCGCAGGTTCGTGGCGTGAACCTCGCTGCCGTCCTCCTGGATCAGTCGCAGCCCTCGTGTCTTGATGGCCGCAAGGTTCGCGCCGCGAGCAATCACGGTCACCTGCTCGCCCGCCGCCGCGAGCTTTGCGCTCAGATACCCGCCGACGGCGCCGGCGCCGATCACTGCGATTTTCATCACCGAGCTATCCTACTGCGTAGCCGGCGATGTCGCGATCGCCCGAATCGTCCCGAGCGCGATCTGGACCAGCGCACGGGGCTCGCCTTATGCTGCAGGGGCTACGGACGCGCCTGGCGGCCACTGCCGCCGATGCCACCGCGAGACCCCACACCGTCATGCAGGGCTCAACGGGTAGTTCGGGTTGTCATTCGGGTTGCTCGGGCGATGCGGGGCGACCAGCTTCGCTCGTCGTCGTCACACTGGCGGCCCTGACCGCCGTCCTCAGCGGCGCTCCGGCGTGGCCGCAAGCGGCTGACCTGACGATCACGCTGGCTGGACAGTCGATGATCCGCTCGGATATCCGCGCGACCGCGCCCGCGACCGTGCAGACGATCCGCTCGCTGCTGAAGGGCGACGTGCGCTTCACCAACCTGGAAGGCACCGTCGCCGAGCCGGGCCAATCAGTCCACCAGGGTCGCGGATTTCTCACTCCGCCCGCGGCGCTCGACGCGTTGCAGGCCTGCGGTTTCAACCTGCTGGCGTTGGCGGACAACCACGCGTTCGATCTGCAGGGTGCGGGAATCGAAAATACCATTCGTGAGGCCGACCGCCGCCACCTGGTGCACGCGGGAACCGGCAACACGCAGGCGCAAGCGGCCAGTCCGGCCTATCTGAGAACGGCCCAAGGGACAGTCGCGCTGGTGGCCAGTGCCTCGGGTCTGATCGGCCCCGGGGCTGCCGCGGGCGTTGATCACCCCGGTGTCGACGAACTGCGCATCGAAGCGGGCGGGCGGCAGAACGAAGCGACCGCGGATCTGCCGGCCGCGCCGGCGAACATCCCCAACGCACAGGATGCGCAGCGCATTCTGCGGAGCATCCGTGAGGCCAGGCGGCACGCCGATCTGGTCATCGTGTATCAGCACAATCACGTCTTCGAGAACGAATCGTTCGCGACGATCTTTCTCGAAGGCATGCCGCAGCGTCTGCGGCCTGCCCGCTGGCTGCAAAGCTGGGTGCACGCCGAGGTGGACGCCGGCGCCGACATCGTGGTGATGCACGGCGCACCGCTGCTGCACGGTATCGAGATTTACCGCGGGCGGCCGATCTTCTACGACCTCGGCAATTTGCTCTATAACGTGCCGCCGACTCTGACGTACATTGACGAGCCGATGGCCTGGGAGAGCGCCCTGGCCTATGTGCGCTTCACCGGCGGCAAGCTGCGCTCGATCTCGCTGCAGCCGATCGCGCTGAACGACATCGGCCAGGGGCAGCCGGACGTTCACAGCGAATACACCAACAACCAGTTCCTGGATACGCGCGGACTGCCGGCGCCGGCGGTGGGTGCGCAGGCGCGCTACATCCTCGAGCGGCTCGCCGAGCTGTCGCGCCCGTTCGGCACCGTGATTGACGTGCGGGGGGATACGGCTCAGATTCGTCTGCCACGATGATCGGCCCGTGGAGATGATCGCGGGCGATGACAACGGGGTGAAAGCGATGGGATTCTGCAAATGGCTGCTGTGGTCTGCGGTCCTGGTCCTGAGCGCCGGCGTGCAGCTCGCGGAGGCCACGGTGGTGGATAAAACCACCCGGATCGATGGTTCGACGGTTCAGTACGAGGTGGTGCTGCCCAACGGCTACGACGCCTCCAGGGCCTATCCGGCGATCCTTGCGTTCGGTCCCGGCCCGCAGACCGCCGACCTCGACCAGCGCATCGTGGCCACGACCTTTCGGCACGAGGCCGAAAGGCGCGGCTACATCGTCGTCATGCCCGCGGCGCCCGAGGGGCAACTGTTCTTCCAGGGCGGCGAGCGGATCATCCCGGCATTTCTGCGTCAGATCCTCGCGAGCTATAAGATCAAGGACAGTAAGTTTCGCGCCGCCGGGCTGTCCAATGGCGGGATCAGCGCCTTCGAAGTCGCCTCGCTCTATCCGCAGTACTTCGTATCGATCACGGCATTCCCGGGTTACCTGCTCTTCCCCACGGCCGCGCACATCGCCGCCATCTCCAGGATGTGCATTCATATGTTCGTTGGCCAGCACGACGAGCTCGGTTTCGACAAGCCGATGCAGCAGGAGGCCGTGGAGTTCCGCGCCCGCGGCATGCCGCTGACCTACCGGGTGGAGGAGGGTCAGGGGCATCGCATCGAGACGCTTTCGGGGCCCGGGGCGGCACGGCTGTTCGATCAGTTCGATCAGGACCAGCGCGGCTGCGTGACAGATCGCTGAGGCGCGCGGCTGCGTGGCCTCAGTCTCTCTTCGGGCGATCACTGTGTACGCGCGCGAGATTCGCGGCGGCCACGCGCGACCAATCGCCCACGTCAAACTTGAATCGCACCCAGCCGGAAGTCGGCAATCTGTCCAGGCGCGCCCCCAGCCGATTGGCGGCGCCGAGCAATTCGGGATTGTGGCCACACAGCAGCACGCGCGCATCGTCCCTTTTCAGGTGACGAATCAACCGTAACAGCGTAGCGGCCGTTGCGGCATAGAGCCGGCCGTCGATCTGGATGCTCTTGCGCTTGTAGCCGAGCCGCCTGGCAAGGATGCGCGCGGTATCGAGCGCGCGACGGGCCGGGCTGGTCCAAATCAGGTCCGGGCGGAAGCCCCGCCTGTCAAGATGGGCGCCCACGATGCTCGCATCCCTCCTGCCACGCCTGGTGAGCGGCCGCTGCGCATCGCGATGCGCAGTCGTCTTCAGTGTCTTCGCGGCCTTGGCGTGCCGCAGGAGAATCAGCTGCCTGCGCATGGACGACATCACCGCCTGAGGGGCAAGGAGCGGCCCGGATTCCCGCGGAGCCATTGTCGCACGTACCGCGGTGCATACGCTGTCGCGGCATACCGAGGCGCGCCGCTCAGCAGCAAGCTCGCGTAAACTATCTTCCGGGGCCGCGACGGTCGGGCGCGCAAAGCGCCCCGGCTCATCAGCGTGGCGCCGGTGGATCATGAAGATCGACATGCCGGGTGGGGTCTTCGTCGCTGCGACGTTCGCCTGCGCACTGGCGCTTGCCGGATGCCAGGGCAGGGATACGCGCCTCTCCGCGCATCTGCAGCGCGGTCAGCAGTACCTTGCGGATGGCGATCTGCTACGTGCGCAGACCGAGTTTCGTGAGGCCACGCAGGTGGCTCCCTACAGCGCCACGGCACGCTACCTCGGCGGGCGGGTTGCCGAACTGCTCGGCGAGACGCGGGACGCCGATGAGTTGTACCTCTCGAGCATCGAACTGGCGCCCGACTTCATGCCCGCGTATGAGAGTCTGGCGCGCTCGTATGTGACTGCCGGCACCCCGGACCGGGCGCTCGAGCTGCTCGGTCCGGTACTGCTGCAGCACCCGGATGATGCGGATCTGCTGGTCGCCAGCGGGATGGCACGCGCGCAGCTGCACGACCGCCAGGGTGCGCTCGCCGACGCGACCCGAGCGCTGAAGCTCGCGCCCAGGAACGAGAACGCGATCCTGTTGCGGGGTTCACTGCTGCAGCAGGATGGCCAGGGCGCGGCGGCGGCCGCCGTGCTCGCCGCGGCGCTCCAGAACGACCCCCGCTCCGTCGATCTGCACCTGGCGCTCGCCGAGATGTACCTTCAGCTCGAGCGGCCGGATCGCGCGCTCGCGCAGCTCGCGGCAACCGCGGCGCTGCAGCCGCACCAGCTTGCGCAGCGCTATCGGCTCTCGCAGCTGTACGTGCGTGCCGGCAGGCTCGATGAGGCCGAGCGCGTTCTGAAGGAATCGGTCGCCACGGCCGCCGACAACGATGCACCGAAGCTCGCCTACGTGGAGTTCCTGTTCCAGTATCGCGGGGCGGTGCAGGCGCAGCAGGTGCTCGAGCAATTCGTCAACGCCAGCCCCACCGACGGCGACCTGCAGCTCGAGCGCGCACTGTTGCAGCAGCGATCCGGCCGGATCGCAGCGGCACTGAGCACCTACGCGGCCCTCGCCGCCGGCGGCGATGGTCCCGGGACACTGACCGCGCGCAAGCGCATGGCGGCGCTGCTTGCCGACCGCGGCCAGCTGGTGGCGGCTGCAGATCAGATCCGACAGGTACTGCGCAGCGCTCCCCATGACGACGAGGCTCTGCAACTGCGCGCCGAGATCGAGCTCGCGAGCTACGATCCGGCCGCGGCGCTCGCGGACCTGGGGATCGTGCTGGCCGATCGGCCGGGTTTCACGCCGGCGCTGCAGCTGCTGGGGCGTGCCCGGCTGGCCGACGGTGATGCGACCGGCGCCGTGCAGGCGCTGCGGAGCGCTCTCGATGCGACCCCGGACGACGTCGCGCTGCGCGTCGAGCTCGCGCGTTTGCTCGAGCAGACGCATGATGTCGCTGCCGCCCTCGAGCTGCTGCAGCAGGCCGTGAAGATCGCTCCCACCGATCCCGCGACTCGCGAGGCCCTGGTCCGGGCCGAGCTTCTGGCGCCGGATCCGGCCGCGGCGAGCCGCACTGTCGGAGAGTTTCGGGCGCTGCCATTACCGGTTGCTGCCGGGCATGCGAGCGAAGCGCAGGCGACGGCTGCGTATCTGGACGGCCTGATCGCCCAGGCGCAGCGGCAGTACCCGCGAGCCGAGCGCGCCTACGAGCAGGCCCTGCGGCTGGATCCCACGGCGATGCCGGCGCTGACAGCCCTGGTGCAGGTCGAGGTGCTCGGTCGGCGCCCTGCTCAGGCGCTGGCCAGCGCCCGCGCAGTCGTGCAGGCGCAGCCCACGAATGCCGGCGCGCGCAATCTCGTCGGAGAGCTTGACCTGGCCGGCCGGAACTACCGCGATGCCGCCGCACAGCTGCAGCAGGCGATCATGCTCGCCCCCCTGTGGTGGGAGCCGTATCGAAACCTTGCCCTCACGCAATCCGCCGCCGGCGAGCCTGCGATGGCGATCGCGACGCTCGCGCATGGCGTGCAGGCGGCCGGACCGCAGCCGGCGCTGGTTTCGCAGCTCGCCGGGCTATACGAAAGCCAGGGCCGCCCCGGCGAGGCTATCGAGCTCTACGAGGCCTATCACCGGCGCACTCCCGGGAATCTGGGCGTCGCTGCGAATCTCGCGCTGCTGCTGGTCACTTACCGCGCGGATCGCGCGAGCCTCGATGAGGCGGGCGACCTGACGGCACCGTTCCTGGCATCCGGCGATGCACACCTCATCGACACGGCCGGCTGGGTACAGCTCAAGCTCGGCGAGACGGCGCGGGCGCTGCCCGAGCTGCAGCGTGCGGCGCAGATGCTGCCCCAATCGAACGTGGTGCACTACCACCTAGGCATGGCCGAGCTGCGCGCCGGACACCGCGACCAGGCGCGCACCGAGCTGCTGGAGGCGCTCGATGGCGCCGCGTCCTTCGTGGGAATCAGTGAGGCGCGTGCGACGCTCACGGCGATTCAAGCTGCTGGTCAGTAAGCTTCCCGTAAGCGCCACGTAAGCGCCAGTCCCTACACTCAGTGCCTCGAAGAGCTCAGCCGCGGGGTAGGGCTATCTTCCGATGGTTCCTGAGGTGTACGTGGTGCGTGTGTATCGGCGGCGCCTTGGTCGCCGCGTCGAGCTGGTCGGGCGGGTCGAGGCACCTGGCGGAAACCGGTACGCGCGCTTTACAAGCCTTGCAGAGCTCGCCGCCATCCTCGGCGCCCCGCGCGTGCATCTGAAAAAGCGCTCGGGAGAAGAATCCATGGGACGGGGAGATGCTTCAACAGTGGGACGCGGCTAGGCCGCCCGGCAGCGACGCGAGCCGCGCGAGTCTGAACCGCCGGCGGTCGGATGGGGACCGGCCGGAGCTGGCGGCGGCCGCTGCCGTGGCACTCGACAGCCTGCGCTATGGGATCGCCCTCATCGGCCGTGACTGCCGCGTTTACTTCATCAACCAGCGGGGCCGATCGCTGTCCGAGCAGGTTGCCGGGCTGCAGCTGCAGCAGGGCCGTCTGGTCGCAGCGCGGGCGGGGGATGCCGCGCGCCTGATCACGGCCGTGACCCGGATCGTGAATGGCGCGGCGGGAACGGCGCTGCGCCTGGGGTGCGGCAGCGCGCGGCCCCTGTCGGTGATCATCCAGCCCCTGCCGCACGCCGGAAGCTGGGCGCCCGAGCCAGCGATGGCCATGGTGTGGTTTACCGACCCCGCACGGCTTCCGCCGGTCCCCCGGGAGCGACTGATGCAGGCCTATGGGTTGACCGGCACCGAGGCCTGGCTCGCCAGCCTGCTGCTGCAGGGACGGGCGGTCGGGCAGATCGCCGAGCAGCTCGGGATCCGCATTGCCACCGCGCGCACGCATTTGAAGGCGGTGTTGGCCAAAACCGCCACTCATCGCCAGTCCGAGCTGATCTATTACCTGCTGCAGGAGGTCGGCTGGATGCTGTGACGGCCACGGTTCTGGCGTGACGCGCGGGACCGCGCGAGCGGGCGGAACGCCGCTGTGCCTAGAATAGGCACTCATGGGAGGTCATCCCCGCAGGTCGCAGGAAGGACCCGCCGGCCGGCGCGCGCGCTCACCGCGTGCGCACAGGACGCTGCCGGCCAAGCTCACGCGGCCTCAGACGCCTGCGGTCGTGCCGCGGCTGCGCATCTTCGAGCGGCTGCAGGCCTGCCGGTGGAGCTGGATCGCCGCGCCGGCCGGCTCCGGCAAGACCACGCTCGCGTCCAGCTGGATAGCGGCCCGCGGTTGCGCTTGCTTGTGGATCTCGCTGGACGCCGGCGATGCGGATCCGGCTACGTGGTTCCATTATCTTGGCATCGCCGGCCGGTACCGCGCAGGTCGGCGGCGGGTGAATCTGCCGCCGCTGACACCGGAATTCGTACCCGGACTTGCGATCTTCACGCGACGCTTCTGCGAGCAACTGTTCGGATTGTATGCGGGCTCTTTCGTGGTGGTGCTCGACAACTGTCACGAAGTGCCGTCGGAAGCTCCGCTGATGCGGACCGTGCTCGACGCCCTGCTCCAATCGCTGCCGACGCACGGCCAGCTGCTCTGTTTGAGCCGCGGCGGCCTGCCAGCGTCGCTGGCACGCTGGAGCGTGGAGGCCGGGTTCGTGGACCTCGGCTGGGAGGATCTGCAATTCAGCGACGAGGAGGCAGTCGCGCTGGCGGCACTGTCGGCGCCGGCGGCGGCCACGGCCATGGCTGCGTGCAATCAGCTCGTCAGAGGGTGGGTTGCCGGGTTGAAGCTGATGCTGCGAACCCCCGGTGCCATGGGCCGGTTCGCGCTCCCGGCCGTGGGACTGCCCGGCGCCGCCAGCCCCGAGCTGTTCGGTTACTTTGCCGGGGAGATCTTCAAGCGCACGACGCCCGCCAGGCGGGATTTGCTGCTGCACTGTGCGGTGCTCGCCGACATCGATGCAGAGGCCGCAGCCGCGCTGAGCGGCCGGCCCGATGCAGGCAGCGTGCTCGCTGAACTGTACCGTGAACGGCTCTTCATCGAGCGACGCAACCTGGCGACGGGCCTGTCATACCGCTTCCATCCGCTGTTTCACGATTTTCTGAATTCGATGCTGGTGCTCACGCTCGGGCGCAGTAAGGTCGCGGCGCTCGAGGCGCGCGCGGCGGATCTGCTCGAGGCGCGCGGCGAGCTCAGGTCGGCGACCACCATGGCTTTACGCAGCGGGGATGCCGAACGACTGGCGCGTCTGATCCTGTGTCAGGCCGAGACGCTGTTTGAACAGGGTCAATTGCTCACGCTGGAGCAGTGGATCGCGGCTTTGCCGGAATCGCAGCGCCTGGGCAGTGGCTGGCTGCTCTACTGGTTCGGCGTCGCGGTCGCATTGCGTGATCCTACGCGGGGACGTGCGAGCCTGCAGCAGGCGTACGTGCGCTTTCAGGACACTGATGAGCAGATCGGCGGCTGGTTGGCGGTTACCGGAATCATCTACAGCCACTTCATCGTCTGGGGCAGCGAGCCGGAGTCGCTGGCGCGTTGGATGGGCGTCTTCGAAGGACTGCTTTCACAGCACGGCGGCGTTCCCGAACGCATCGAGCTGCAGGTCATCTCCCTGCTCGGGCACATGGTCAGCCATTGTCCCGAGCATCCGGTGTCCCGACATCTGGCCGCGCGCGCGCACGCGCTGGCTCCGCGGCTGCGTGACTCAGTACAGCGCTGCGCCATCGGCTCCATCGCGGTGGGGTTTCTGACCTGGCAGGGCGACGAGGCGGGCGCATCGGCGCTGGCGGAGGAACTGCAGCGCGGCCGTGAGAGGGACACGCCGGTCTCGCTGGGTACCCTGGTGTTCGACATCTGGCGAGGGATCCTGTTGTGGACAGGAGCGCAATATGAGCGATCCCTGGAGGTACTGACCGGCGCACGTACGCAGTGCCGCAGCGCCGGCCTGCATATCTACGAGTGGCATTGCGCCGCCCATCAGGCCATGACCAGCCTCAGCATGGGTGATCTGGAGCGCACCGGTGAGCTTCTGGAGGAGATATTTGCCACGCTCACGCCCGAACACGTCAACGTCCTGCACATTTCCCGCGCGCTGCAGGCGCAGTACCTGGCGCTCTCCGGTCGGCTGGCGGCCGCGACGGCAGTTGCTCGCGCGGTACGCGCGGCCAGCGGGACACTGGCCGAGGCATCCTCTTCCGCGTCCTTCGTGCAATGCTTTCTGAGCTCTGCGCTGCTGGAGGCGGGCGCCCTCGAGGAGGCTACCGAATGCGCCCAGGCGGCCCTGGAACTGGCCACCAGACTGCCCAGCGATCGCTGGACGTTCGATGCACAGATGCTGCAGGCGGGCATCGAGCTGGAGCGTGCCGCCCCGGAGGCCGCGTTGGGCTGCCTGCGCATTGCACTCGGCATTGCCGTCAAACGTGGCCTGGTCGGGGGACTGAGCCTGTTTCAGCCCAGGCGCGCCGCCCGTCTGCTGGCACTCGCGCTTTCGCATGGCATCGAGCCCGAGCACACGCGCCGGATCATTCACAGCCAGCGGCTCGCCCCTCCTGAGAATGCGAGCATCGCACGGCTGTGGCCCGTGCATCTGCGCATCCGCACGCTGGGCGTCTTTGCCATCGAGATCGACGAGCTGCCGCTGGTGGCGAATGCGCGTGCCACGCGCAGGCCATTGGAGGTGCTCAAGGCGCTGATCGGCCTTGGACTTTCCGGTGTCGGCCTCGATGCGCTGTGCACGGCGCTGTGGCCGGACCTGGCAGGCGACGGGGCCCGCAACGCCTGCCATGTGGCAATCCATCGCCTGCGCAAACTGTTGCGCGATGATGCTGCCATCGAAGTCCGATCCGAGCGGATTGCGCTGAGTCTGAGGAACACCTGGATCGATGCAGAGGCCTTCCGCAGCCGCGCCGCACAACTGCGCGAGCAGCTTGCGACGGGCACACTGACGCTGACAGATGCCGAGCGATGGTGTACGGAGCTGATCGATCTCTACCCCGGTCATTTCCTGCCTGACGAGGAGCGACCGTGGATCGTCGGCGTTCGCGAGCGACTGCGAAGCAGGTTCATGCGGTTGGCCGATGCGCTTGCGGGGACGCTCGAGCGCGCGAACGCGTGGGACGCCGTGATCCGGCTCAACGAACATGTGGTCGAGCTCGATCCGCATGCGGAACGCTTCCATCGCGGTCTGATGCGCGGCTTGATCGCCCAGGGGCGCAAGGCCGAAGCCCTCGATGCCTTTACGCGCTGCCGCGCACTGCTGCGCGCCGGGCTGAACATCGAGCCCTCGACCGAGACCCAGCGCCTGTGCGCGCAGATACGCGGAACCTGACGTCGCGCCTCACCCGGCCGGTGCCGAGACGCGCTCGCGCACGCGACGGGCGTGCGTCAGCTTCGACGCGTCCGGCGCGCGCACAGCATGGCCAGCAGGCCGGCCAGCAGCGTCGCGGCGCCCGTCGCCGAGCCAGGGTCGATTTCGGGCGCCGCGGCGACGGGTGTTGCGCTGACCAGCGCGGTGTCGTAGTTGCTGATCGCGGGCGCCCCCGCCGTGTTGAAATCAACCTCGAGGAGGCTGTCAAAGCCGCTTGGATCGCTCGTCGTGGCAATCGAATTGCCGGATGGATCGTACAGGTACAGGGTCAGGCCGTCGGGGACGGCGCCGGTGTTGGCGTTGGTGGTCAGGTCCAGCTCGAAGGACAGGTCGGTGCCCGGCGTCAGATACTGCCCGAACAGGTTGAACGACGAGCCGTCGTCGTTGAGCGAGACGCCCGAGGTCATATCGCCGCTGACGTTGCCGGTGCTGTAGACGGTGTCTACCGCTCCGGCGGTACCACCCCCCAACACGAAGGGGCTGGTGGTGACGGTGTTGTAACCGACTCCCGAGTCGCTGCCGCCGCCCGTGAGCTCGATGAAGAGCTCCGAGCCCGCCTCACCTTCCAGACTGGCGGTATCGATGGTGACATCGACGTCGTCCTGTGCCCAGGCGTGGCCGGTGGTGCCCAGCGCGACGAGCGCCGCGCAGGCCGCGAGCACCGAGCCGACGGAGTTGCGCTTCATGGTTCGATCTCCCTAATAAGTTCCGGTACCTTCGATGATGAGTCTCGGTGTGTAACTTGGCGCGGTGTTGGGTTCGCCCGGGATCTCGTTAAAGGTAAAAGTAACCTGAACGCTCGACACCGGCAGGATCGGACCTTCTCCTGCCGGATTGCCTCCCGGCGGCGAGATGGACTCCAATGGCCCGACGGTCAGGTACGGACTTCCCGGTACGTCGCCGCTGCAAAGAAGCGGAGGTGCGCTCGAGATGTTCCCGAAGACCGCGAATCCCGACGATGCGGGTGCCCCGTCTTCGCCGACCGCGACGGTGTCCGTCACCGTCGTATTGAGCCCCTCGAGCACGATGCCGATGAAGCCCTCGAACGGCAGATCTCCCGCCGTATCGCCGATAGAGATAGTCTGCGACCAGGGGCCTCCCCTGGGGCCTCGCACCCACGGACCGAGGGAATAGGCGAGGTCGGTGCCGTTGCCACACACGAGGCTCCCTCCAGGGGCGGACAGGAACACCTCCGGGTAGGTGTATCCCGTCGTGTCAGGGGCTCCTATATTGCTCAGGCCATTGAGCTGAAACTGGGCCAGCGCCCCCGTGCCCGAGAACAGGTCGCCACAGTAGACCGCGCCGCAGCTCTCGCCGCTCACCGATGGGTCGTACTGGAAGGTATAGGTGCAGGTCTGATCCTCGGCCAGCGTGGAGCAGCCGCTCGACGGCATCGTGAAGGCACTCTCCCCGAAGATGCCGACAAGGCTGACCGTCAGCGGTTGACCGCCGATGTTGGTGATGGTGACGCTCTGGGTCTGTACGCCCGAGGCATCGAAGCTCAGCGCATCCGCCGAGAAATACGCGTAGGCCTGGTCCGGGTACGGTGACGCGGGGTATTGCGTCGTGCCCTCGAGCGTCAGGTTATTCACCCACAGGCCGAGGTATTGTGGCGGCTCGACGGGGACATTGCTCTGGCTGGCGTTGTCCAGGAAGGCCACGGTATCGCTCTGCTCCCCCGGGCCCGTCGGAGCGAACTGGAAGGTGAACGTACAGGACGCATCGGGTGCGAGCGTCACCGGATACGTCAGAGCCGTCCCGGATGAGGACGTACAGCCGCTGCTCGCTCCGCTCCAGACGCCGCTGCCGTTGTTGATGTCGACGCCATAAATCACCAGCGGGGCGTTGCCTGTGTTGGTCACCGTGACGGGCGCACTGACGGGACCACCCCCGGGGATGCTGCCGAGGGCGAGGGTCGCGGTTGGAAAATCCAACTGCGTGGTCGAGAAGCTCGCGTACGGCTGGCCGCCGGTCCCCGTCACCAGGGTCTCCTGGCCGGTCGTTCCGTTCTCGACCAGGGTGCTACCGCTGGCGTTATCCGTGATGCTCAGCAGTGCAACGTCGACACCGAGGGCGGTCGGGGCAAATTGCATGGCGATGGTGCAGGCGTCACCGGGCTCGAGGGTCACCGGCGTACTGGCCGTCGGCGTGACGACTCCCGAGGGACAGGTGATGCTGGTGATGGTCCAGGGCGGCGGCGTCACTGTCTGATTCATGAACGACACGCCGCTGAGGGTCATCGGATCCCCGCCGGTGTTGGTCAGCTCCAGCTGCGCCGTCGCCGTGCCGTTGACGTCCGCGTCGAGCGAGATCACCGGCAGCAGAATGTTGGTCTGTGAGAGGGTCGTGCCGTTGAGGGAGTAGGTGGCGTACGCCGGAGGCGGCGCGGCCGTCGCCGTTCCTCCGAGCACCAGGTATTGTCCGGTGACCCCTGACGGCGAAGGCACGTTGCTGGTGCTGGCGGTATCGAGAATCTCCAGCAGCTCGTCCTGTCCGGTGCCCACCTGAGTCGGTGCAAACTGCAGGTTGATCACGCAGCTCGCACCGGCGGCCAGGCTCACGGGTGCATTGGCGGGAATCGGTAGCGGCACGCTGGTGCCGGCGCAGCTCACGCTGATGAGCGACCAGGGAGGAGAAGCGCTACCGGCAAGCGCTATGCTGCTGATCGTGAACGTGCTGCCGCCGGTGTTCTGCACAACGAGGGGCACGGAAAGGCTGGTAGTGGCCGGTGCCGTCACGAGCAGACCTGGCCCGAGGCCGGTGATGACGGGTGCCGCGCCGTCATACGAGTAGCTGGCGTTCGAGGGCGTGCCGCCGGAGGTGGGCAGACCTCCGATCTGCGCCACATAGCTGTAGGGAGCCGATGCAGGAGCCGCCTGCTCAAAGGCGTTGCTCGTGGTCGGGAAGTCGGAAGTCGCTTCCCCCGCCAGGTAGACGTTGCCCTGCGGGTCCAGCGCCAGGCCGACGGGTGGGTCGCTCTCATAGCCGGTCACTCCGGTGCCTGCGAGATAGCCGTAATACAGTGGCGAGCCTGCAGCACCCGGGGCGAACTCCACCAGGAACGCGCTCTTGCAGCCTATGACATAGTGGCTCGGTGTCATCGCACAGGGCAGCGCGGAGGAAGGGATCAAGCCATTCGCGCTGTCAGCGGTGTCGGGGTTGCCGGGCTCGGGCAGATCGGTGTTGCTCGTGTAGCCGCCGACGTAAATATCAGCGGTGCTGTCCAGCGCAATCCCCGTGGGCACGGTGTCGTAAGGGTTGTCGTTGGGCAGAAGGCCGCCCAGATAGCTCATGAACAGCAGCGACGCCGATCCCCCGGCACTCGCGGCGGGGTTGACTTCGGCGACGATGCCGCTCGGACAGATCGTCCCGCCGCCGTAGGGCTGGCACACGCTGGCGGCCGGACCCGCTACGCCCGGTGTCGTCGGCAAATTGGTATCGACGGTCGGGCCGGTGATATACGCATCCCCGGCGCTGTCGAGTGTCACCGCGTTGAGGATCGTGCCATCGGAGGAGGTGGAGTAGCCTCCGAGGTAGGTTAAGTACAGCAGCTCGGTGCCGCCAGCATTGAGCTTGGCCAGGAAGCCCGCCTCGTTGACGCCGCCGGGGAGGGACTGAAATCCCCCGGTGACCGGCGTCGGGAAGGAGCCGCCCCCCTGGCCGGCACCGCACGACACATAATAGTTACAGGTCCCGACGTAGGTGCCGCCGACCACGTAGGCTTCGCCTGCGCTGTCGACGGCGATCGCTGTGGCCTGGTCAGTCAGGCCGTAAGTGTTGTTGCTGCCGCCGAGGTAGGTGTAGTAGCTGAGTGTGGTCAGGCTCGAGTTGAGCTTGGCGACGAACGGGTTACCGCTGCTATTGCCATTGGAACTGAAGGACCCCGTGGCCGGGGTGGACTGTGCCGCGCCCGCGGTCGCAAGGCCCGACGAGTTGGTGAGACCGGTCAGATAGATGTTGTCCGAACCATCGAGTGCGATGCCGGTGCCCTCATCGCCATAGGTCAACGCATTGCCGGTTAGATCGTTGGCGCCGCCCAGATAAGTGGATGCCAGCAGGGTCTCGCCCGTAGGGTCCAGTTCCGACACGAACGCATCCTGCTGGCCGGGCATCGCGGTCAGCAGGGCGCCCGGTGTCGTCGGAAAATACTGGGAGCCGGTCGAGCCGGTGACATAGCCTGTGACGTACGCGTCCCCGTTGGCGTCAATGGCAATGCCCTGGCCAGCCGCACTGCCGAGCTCGTCGGGCATTACGCCTGCGCCCGCCGGCCCGAGGTAGGTCGAATAGATCAGCGACCCACTGCCGCTCTGGCTCGGGTCGTACTTGGCGACGAACGCCGAGCCGATGAAGTCGCAGGCGGCGCAGCTGGTCTGGTAGGCACCGGGATTGGGGTAGACCGCGCCCAGCCCCCCTGAAGAAGTAGTGCCGGTCACGTAGACGTAGGAGTGCCCGGAGCTATCGGTCCCAACCGCAAGCGCATTGATCTGTCCGCCGGCGACGAAGGTCGAGTAGTCGAGGCCCGGGTCGATGATCAGATGCTGCGAGTGATCGTACGGTCCGAGCGCGAACGCAAGCGTTTGATGCGGTCCCAGCACCATCCGCCCGGCTACGTCGCGCCTGCGTCCGTCGACCTGCTGATAGACGCGCGGCTTGCCGAGCACGACCTGTTGGGCACCGACCTGCAGCACTACATTGCCACTGTGATCGAGCCGCATCCGCCGCGCCCCGTGCAACTGCAGCGCGATGTGACTCGGATCGGCACCCGGAGCGATGTCGAAGTCGAACTCCAGCCGTTGAGACCGGGTCGATGCCGATGCGCCCGGTGAAGCGCCAGGCGTTCCGGATGCGTTGTTTGCTTGAGGTGGATCGGTGCCGTGAAACACCGCATCGATCCCTGGATAAAGGCCGCGGTATTCCGCGGCGGAGTAGTTTGGCACGTCCGTGTGCCACAGTCGGCGGTCATTGCCCAAAAGGTAGTTGGTTCTGGCCCGCAGCGGCTCGCGTCCGGATATCTGCGTGGCGGCGCTCGCACCGAGAAACTTCAGGCGCAGGAAAGAAGCGCCCAGTTTCGATGACGGCTGCGCCGGCGCGCGTGGCGCCGCCGGGGGTTGTGCGGCTGCGGGTTGTGCCAGCGCCAGCATCGCCTCGTGCGGCGACAGCAGCAGGACATAACCGGCGCCATGGGCGAGCAGCTTCACCTGCGGCGCGGCCTGACCCTCATTGGCCTCGAACATCAGCGGCTGCTGCGCGTACGCGGCACCGGCACGCGCGCGCGCAGCGGCCTGTGCGCTCACGCCGCTCGCGCTGGCGTGCGTGCCGGCAGCGCTCTCGACACATACAGCGAGCAGCACGGCGCAGGCCGCCTGTGCGCCAAGCCTCGCGTTTCTCGTTCGCATCGGGTGTGGTGCCTTCATTGGCGGGTGATTTCCCCTGTCGGATGCGTTCCAGCGGACGCGCGAAGTCTGTCAGTGCGCCGTTGGCGCCGCGTCCTCCAAATGGAGTAGACGAACGTCAAGAAAAGACAGCCGACACCTGCTACGGCAGGCCAGGTGGAGCACGGGTCGAGCGCTTCGGCCTTTACATAAGATTTGCTGGACCGAGGCACGCTGGCGCGCGTACTGTTCCGGCGTCGACGAGAGCTGCGACTGCACGAGGAGGAATCCGATGGCAGCGCGCTACCAGGCTTCTTCGGTGATCCACACGACACGCGTCGTGGTGACCTCCGCGGCGCTGCTGTCCGGGGCGGCACTGTTGTCCGGCGCTGCGCTGCTGTCGGGGGCGGCGGTGCTGCCCGCCGGAGGCAGGGGAGATGATCGTCTTCAGGCCAGGCGGCGCGCAGGGCGCCGTGATGCTCGGACGCATCAGCGTCGCGCAGTGGCGCAAGCTGGCGGCCGATTGATCATCGGCGCGGCCCTTCGATCGCCTGTAGGGCCCGGCGCTCCGGTCCGTCCGCTGCCAGGGGGCTAGCGAGCGGTCGTTTCCTTCCAGGGTTGCAGGTCCGGAGGCGTGGGCAGCCCCGGCCCCGGCAGTTCCAGCGGCGGGGGCTCGAGGGACGTCGGATCGAAATTCGCGTCGAAATGGCCGCCTGCTCCCGAATCGATGTGTCCGAGGATGCATCCGAACCCCGGCAGGATCACGAAAAACACCAGCTCGCAGTGCCGGCCGAGATTGAGGCTGGTCACCAGCGTCGCAGGATCGAAGTCAAACCAGCGCGTCAGCGGCTGGTGTGACCAGGGTAACGATGGCGTGCGGGGCCCAGGCTCAGTCTGCGGCCAGGGCATCTCTCCGCTCGCCTGGCGTCGCCGCCGCGCCAGTGTCTGCTCAGCCACGACCTGGGCGGCGGCCAGATGGGCCGCCCGCGCCCAATCGGCGCGCGCCTTCCGGGACTGTGACGCTGAGCGGGCCTGAGTCGGCGGGAAATTGATTTCGGGCGCAGGCAGTACCCGCGGCACGGGCTGGATCGACAGGGGTGACGGCATCCGCCGCGTGGCAGTCGGTGCGGTCGGCGTTGAAGCGGGCGCTTCCTGGCCGGGAGGCAGCAGCACAGCCGTGACGGCCGGTTCCGGCACGTTGGCAGTGCCGTGATCGCGTCCCAGTTCGACGAATGCCAGGATGAAGAGCAGCTGCAGCGCGCAGGCCGCGACGAATGCGAGGTACCTGGCGACCCCGGGGGACCTCGAGACCGGTCCATACTGGGATGCTCCCATACCGGCTCTCGACCATCCGGCTGCTCACGGGTTCCGGGAAACGCACGGGATCCCGAGCGCCTCAGGTCTGCCCGCGTCTGGACGCCTTTTCGCCGCGGATACCCGGGCGTAAAGTGGCACCGGCGAGCGCGAGCCCGTTCGTGGCGGCGCCGAAGGAGGGGGTCGTGGCGAAATGGCAGGATGATCTGCAGTTCTACACCATGCACTTCATGCCGTATGTGTATCTGCCGCCGGATCACAAGCGCTTCGACTCACTCTGGGTCGACTTTTCCAACAAGTACTTTGACCCCGAGAAGGGTCACGCGCTCTACGAGCGGTACATCAAGGAGATGGTGCTTGCCGATCAGCTCGGTTACGACGGGCTGGTGGTCAACGAGCATCACAACACTGTCTATTCGATGATGCCGGTGTGCACGCTGATGGCGGCGGCGCTGATTCCGCTGACCAGACGGGCCAAGATCTGCTGCTTCGGGGTGCCGGTGAACCTCGAGATGCCGAACCGGCTCGCCGAGGCCTACGGCATGCTCGATGTGATGTCGGGCGGTCGGCTGGAGATCGCACTGCCGCTCGGCACCGGCATGGAGTACTGGGCGAATTCGCTCGTCAACCCCGCGACGGCACGCGCGCGCTTCCGTGAGTCGCTCGAGGTGCTGCTGCAGGCCTGGACGCAGGAGGGTCCGAGCCAATTCGACGGGGAATTCTTCAACTATCGCTACCTCAATCCCTGGCCGCGCCCGCTGCAGAAGCCGCATCCGAAGATCGCGATCGTCGGCTCGGGCAGCCCCGAGACCGTGCAGGTCGCCGCCGAACGCGGCTTCGGCTACGCCTCGGTATTCGTGCCGATCGCCGTGCAGGAGAAGACCTTCCGCAAGCTGCGCGAGGAGATGCCGAAGTACGGCCATGAGTTCACACCGGACAAGGCGCTCTTCAACGTCATGGCCTACGTGGCCGAGACCGAGAAGCTCGCGGAGGAGGAATTCAGGGAGCACGTGCGCTACTGGGTCGAGGATACGACGCGTACCACACCGCGCTATCTCAATCCGCCGGGCTATATCTCGCCCGAGCAGCTGCGCATCCGGGCCGCGGCGACCGCGTCACATGGCGGATTCGACTGGCAGGTGCTGACCTCGCAGTGGCGCATCGTGTACGGGACCGCCGACAAGGTGGCCAACATCCTCGGCCAATGGTGCGAGAGCGCCAATTCCTCGCGGCCCGTGATCCATCATCATCTGGGCGATATGCCGCACTGGAAGGTGGTCAAGAACATGACGCTGTTCGCGGAGGAGGTGATCCCACGCCTGCGTGGGCGGCAACCGTCAGCCACGGCGCAGCCGCTGACGGCGGAGCCGGCCGGTGGGCAGGCGCGCGCCGCGGCGGGAGCGCACTGACATGGCCGTACCCTGGCAGTCTATCGAGCTGACCGTCAACGGCCTGAAGACTCAGGTGCTGCGCGCCGGCACGGGCGAGCCGCTCATGTTCTGGCACGGGGGCGGCACCGTCGGCGGCTGGGATTTCGCGGCGCCCTGGACCGAGCGCTTCCAGGTCTACCTGCCGCTGCATCCCGGGTACGGCGGCTCGGGGGACGATCCTGGCATGACCACGATCCAGGACTACGTCATGCATTACCTGGATCTGCTCGATGCGCTATCGATCGAGCGGTTCAATCTGGTCGGTCTGTCGCTCGGCGGCTGGATGGCGGCGAGCTTCGCCACGCAGCATTCGAGCCGCCTGAAGAAGCTCGTGCTGGTGGCTCCCGCCGGCCTGTGGATCAAGGAACATCCGAGCACGGATATCTTTCGCCTCAAGCCCGAGGAGCTGGCGCCGGCCCTGGCGGAGAACCTGGCCGCTCTCGGACCACCTCCCGATCCCCACGACGTCGACTTTATCGTGCAGAGCTATCGCGAGATGACCACGCTCGCGCGCATCGGCTGGCAGCGGCTCTACGATCCGAAGCTCTCGAAGCACCTGCACCGCGTGCGCGTGCCGACGCTGTTCGTGTGGGGCAAGCAGGATCGCATCGCGCCCGTGGCGCAGGCGGACAGCTGGACCGCCCTGGTCAGGGGATCCACGCTCAGGACGTTCTCGCCGGCGGGACACGCCGTGCTGAACGAGCGACCCGAAGCGGTGAGGGCGATCGCGGAATTTGTCACCGCCTGAGCGCAGCACGTCCGCGCGAACTACGTACGCCGTAGTGCCAGACGCGTCATCGCCTCGCGCTCCGCGGCATGCGGGTCGATCGCAAGGGTGCACTCATTGTTGAGGATCATCACCGCGCGATGATCAGCGGAATACGGCTCCCAATGCGGCAAACCCGCAGTGTTGGGGTTGCCCGTGCGGGCAAAAGCCGTCCACGCAGCGCTGGCGCGAGCAGCCATGGCGAAGCGATCCTCACCGGTGCCGGTGATGATATCGGCCGTGGGTACGTCGAGGTTGTCGAACACGAACGGGATCTCGATCGTATGCGGCGCACCGAGCCGCCCGCCTTCCACCGGGGTGATCCATTCCCAGTGATACACGTAGGCTGGCGCGGCCTGCTGGGCTGCCTTGCGCTCGGCCACGGCTGTCACATTGGGGATCATCCAGTTGTCACCGGTCATGATCTGGAACAGGCGCGTGTTGGGAACGTCGGGATAGTCGCGCCGATACAGCGCGATCAGCTGTTCGGCCTCGTCGGCGGAGAGGGTGCCGGCGCCCATGCCAAGGCCATGCTGGACGCGCTGATGAAGCTCGCGATCGTTGATCGGATCGCGCGGCGTGGTCAGCATGAACGTGCCCTCGGTCAGGACGCTGCCCAACAACATCGGCACGTGCGCCGATTCGGCCGGGGCATCCGGCGTCCAGGGATCGCGGAACAGCGTGCGCCGATCGATGACCGGACCGAAGCGCAGCAAGCCACCCGCGCCGCCGGGAGCGGCTCCGGCCAGGAAGCTCAGGGCCGCCAGAATGTCGTCGACCGACGCGCTGCGCAGCCGGTCGATCTCGCCGGGCTGCAGCTCGAGCGCCTCCATGACCTTGCGGGTCATCGCCGTGGCCTCATCGGGCTGGATGGATTTCATCGCCAGGCCGCTTTCGCAGATCGCGCGGTGAAACAGGCCTTTGGCGGAGGGGGTGGCCATCAACGTGCTGACCTTGCTGCCTCCACCGGACTGACCGAAGATCGTGACGTTGCCCGGATCGCCGCCGAATTCGTGAATGTTGTCGCGCACCCAGCGCAGCGCCGTGAGCAGATCGAGCAGGCCGGCGTTGCCCGAATCCGCATAGCGCTCACCGCCGATCTGACCGAGGTAGAGAAAGCCGAAGGCGTTCAGCCGCTCGTTGACCGTCACCACCACGACATCGTGTTTGTGCGCGAGGTTGGAGCCGTCATAGCGCACGTCTCCACCCGAGCCGTTGGTGAAGCCGCCGCCGTGGAACCACACCATCACCGGGCGGTGCTGTCCGTCGTTGAGCGCCGGCGTCCATACGTTCAGATACAGGCAGTCCTCGCCGAACGGCGAGTTGTCCAGTGACACCACTTCTTCGGCGAGCATCACCGCGGTCAACTGCGGGGTCTGATGGCCGAGCCGCAACGCATCGCGCACGCCGGACCATGACTGCGGCTCGCGCGCGGGCATGAAACGATTATCGGCGCCCGTGGGCGCGCCGTACTGGATACCCTTGAAGACGTGCGCCTTGCCGTTGTGCACGCCGCGCACGCGCCCGTGGCGCGTGCGGGCGATCGACTCGGTGCCTCCGCCGTAGCCATTCTGCTCGGGCGCCGCGCGGTCCTGCGCCAGCGCCGTACTGCCCGCCAGCGCCGTGCTGCCCGCCAGCACCGTACCGCCCGCCAGCAGCGCCCCGCCGGCGACGGCCGCACTGCCCGCGCGCAGGAAAGCGCGCCGATCGATTCCCATGCTCGTCGAGGAGGCTGCCGCCTCGAGCACTCGATTTGCGTTCATGTCGGTTTCCTCCGGGAACGGGGCGCACACCACGTGGTGATGCGCGCTTCGCTCAGTACGCGACCTGCTTGCAGGGATGCGGGGCCCATCTGGAGCCATCCGGCTCGCTGCGGAAGTCATCGCTGGTGATGAACGGGGTCGTCAGGTATTCGGGGTCCTCCACGTCCGTGGTGACATCAAACCAGTGCTTGCCCGTCGGGTCGGTGAACGTCTGGTAGTACTCGACCATGCGGGTGTGAGCGCCATAGGGCACTCCGTTGCGCCGCAACCAGCCGGGCGTCATGTTGAAGGTCACCACGCGCAGATCACCCCCGGGCAGCGTTGTTTGCGGTCCACGACCGAAGCCGCCGCCACGCTGTTGGCCGCGCTGCCCTTCATTGGAGTTGATCTGATAAGGCATCTGCCAGATCGCGACCGAGGTGCCCTGCAGACTCGGGGCGGCCTGGTCGGCATTCTGGTCGGCACCCGGTCCGCGGTCGGCCGCCGTGCCCGGTGGCGGCATGTTGGCATCGTCGCCCATCGTGCTGATGCCTTCGGGCCGGCCGGGCATGAAGTGGATCATGCGCGTCTGCTCACCCCAATCGGTCTCGAGCTTCAGCGTATTCGGATCCGCCCATGAGATGTGTACGCGGGTGGGCATGCGCATCAGGCCCGCAGCGCCGTACGCGCGGCAATCGATCTGTCCAGGCCCATACCTGGCGGGATCGAAGGTGTCCGCGATCTTCCTGGCCATCGGAGTGAGCGGCACGCTCGCATAGTCGCCGTGCGGTGGCGTGAGCATGCGCCAGCGCCAGTCTTCGGTGACGATCGAAACCCAGTAGCCGGTCAGCTCGATCGGCGCGGCCTGCTGGCCGGTTCGCGGCCCCGTTGGCTGCGGTCTGCCGCCCGGCTGTCCCCTCTGTGCCCCGGGCCCTGGTGGTCCCGCGGCCCCCTGCGCCAACACCCCCTGGCTGAGTGCGAGGGCTGCTGCCAGGGCGACAGAGCCGATGACAAGACGGATGTTCATCAATGTGTCTCCGATGTTCGCGGCCGTCTCCGATGTTCGCGTCGGTCTCCGATGTTCGCGTCCGTCTGCGAGGTTCGCGTCTGTCCTGTGCGATGCCCGCGTCGGACGGATGGGTCGGTGCCGATCAATAGGACCTGCCGCCCGCGACGGCGGCCGTGGCGGGAACCACCGTCTCGTTGAGCATCGAGAAGCTCGGTCCCCGTGCCGGCAGAGTCTTGTAGACGGCCTCGATGAACTGGCGCGTGGTCCACGGACCGCTGTCATGCCCCCAGCGATCGTCGTAGTCGGCGCTCGGCTTCAGAGCCAGCACCTGTGGCAGTGTCTTGCCCTGGTTCTTGTAGTACTGAATGCGGTTGCGGATGATCGTGATGACGTTCTTGTAATGCACGACGTCGGACTGATCGCACAGCCGGCCGTGACCCGGAATGATCATCGTGCCGCCCTCCTGCTTATCCTCCGGGACGGCCATCTCGATGATGTGATTGAGCGCGACCAGCTCGCCGTCGATCGTGCCGCCGCGCGCCGTATCGATGAGCGGATAACCGGTCATGTCGACGATGTCGCCGGTGGCGATCACGTCCGAGCGCCGGAACATCACCATCAGATTGCCGTCGGTCGTGGCCATGTGCGGGTGAAACAGCTGCACGGCCTCGCCGTCGAAGTGGACGTTGTAGATATCGAAATCTTCGGTATCGGTCGGCCACAGCGCCTGCGGCGCCGCATTCGCGTAGCCGCTCGAGCTCTCCTGAACCAGGCGCATCAGCACGTTCTGGTTCGCGATCACCGACGCTCCAGGCGTGAGGCCTGGATTATCGAACTGGAAGTTGCCGGCCACGATGGTGCTGCCACCTTCGCGGATCACGGCATTGCCCCCGATGTGGTCCATCAGCCCGTCGGTGTCGACCACGTAGCGGATGGCCTTCTGGTCGCCGGCCTGCTGCTGCGCGAGCTGCTGGATCTGCGCGAGCAGCTTGTCGGCCATGGGTTTCACGCCGGTATCCACGACGAGCGCGCCCTCGTTGCCGATCTGGACGGCCACATTGGACATGCCGGGTTCTCCGGCCATGAGCCACACGCCACCCTGGGCGTGCCACGGATGAATCTGCCCATCGCCCTGATAAGTGGCATAGAAATTCGGGTTGGCCCAATCATCCGTGCTGCTGCTGCCGGCGGATTGCGGCCCTGTGCCCGGTGTCTGCGTCTGCGCCTGCGCCGGCGCGCCGGCCGGCCAGGTCAGCACGCCCGCCGCTGCGAGCAGCAGCGCCAGACCGCCCCGGTGAGCGCGTTCGCATCCGCCGCTCCTCTCGCAGCTGAATGTATTCATCGCCGACTCCGTGAAGAGGTGGGGCCCACGCCGCCTACTGCTCTTCGTTGTTGATGATCTTCTGCTCCGCCTTCTCGATCTGGGACAGCGGCGGATTGGGCGGCATCTTCAGCATCGCATCCTGGTACTCGGGCAGCTGTGTCTGCGCGCCGCCGACCGTGGCCTGGATGGGTACACCGTTACGCACGGCGTACTCATCCATCATCGCATCGGGGCCGGGCAGGTGCATCGGGACGATGCCCTCGGCGCGGGGGACCTCATCGACCTGGTTGCACGGATAGGGCTGCATGGCTCCATCGGCCTGGCGGAAGAATTCGTTGCTCTTGACCAGCGGCTCGCTCAGGTATTGCGGGTCGGAGATCATCATGATGTCGGTGAGGATGTCCCCGTAGCGGAAGAAGCGCTCGTCCATGGTTGCTTTGTCGTCGGTGGGCAGGCCGTTGCGGCGCGTCCAGGCGGCCTTCACCATGTCGGTGTGCACTTCCAGCACGTTGCCGACCCACCTGCCGGTGGAGAAGCCCTGCCAGCTCTCGGGCGCCCAGGGTGGCGGATGCGGATGCGGCACCATCCAGATGTGTCGATGCTGGGACTGCCACATGATCCAGGTTTCGATCTGCGTCTGTATGTTGGTGTACGGATCACGATCCTCCCAGATGCGCAGATTCCCTACGCCGCGAAAGCCATAGATCGAGGGGTGCGGCCGGCACTGCAGCTCCGGCAGTGTCAGACGCTCCGGATCCCAGGTGTGGGCGACCGACACGGCCGCCAGGGTCACCGGCAGACCCGCGTAATCACCCTGATCGGGCCCGGGAATGCGCTCATTGACGTCCTCATCGAACAGCGGATTCCAGTAGCCATCCAGCAGCGACTGCGCCGCGGCCGCATGAGGAATCAGCGCCGTGGCGGCCGCCGAGCAAAGCAGCGCCAGCCACACTGCGGGTTGCCTGGACCTGTGCATGGATTGCCTCGCGTGACTGCTCGCGGTAGCGCTGTCTGCGGTGCTCCCGCAAGTCTGCCCGTCGAGCTGATCGCAACGCCGAGTCGAGCGACCGGACGACGGATCCGATGTGAATGTGCTCAGCTGCCCCCGAATTCTGACCCAGTGGATGCTTCTGAATGAGGCAATCCGACGGGTGCCGTATGGCCATGACGTCGCCCGGCGTCACGGTCATTACTAACCCTAGCGTTAGGTATCAGTCGCGTCAATAGCCGCGCCGCCGGTCGCGGCGGTCGTGCCGGTCGCGGCGGTCGCAGCGATCGTGGGGGTCGTGGAGGTCGTGGGGGTCGCAGCGTTCGCGGCGGCACGCGGGGCGCGGCGTGCAGCGCGCTCGACTCCGGACGATGCGGTGGAACCGAGCAGCTCGTGGATCAGTGCGCGCACGAAGCGCTCCTCGGCCGCCACCGACGTGCGGTGCCGGTGCAGGAATCCCCAGAAATGTCGTGCCTCGATGCTACCCACCAACGCTTCGGCCATGACGGCGGCGCTGCGGAAATGCCATGGCGCGAGCGGCTTCGCGCGTTGCAGCCAGGCCGCCAGCTCGTGCCGCGTAGCGTCGCTGAGTCCGCGACGTCGCGTGCGCGCGAATCCGGCGGCGAACATCAGAAAGATATTCGGGCACACCACCGCCAGATGGGCACTCAGACGGGTGAGGATCTCGGTCAGCTGCTGGTCGACCGATCCGTCGGGCAGGGGACCCGCGCGTAACGCCTGGATCACCTTGAAGTGCCGAGGCTCCACGGGCGTCATCGCCATGACGAACAGCTGCTCCTTCGAGCCGGTGCGGTGAAACAACGCGGCCGGAGTCACTCCCAATGCCTTGGCGACCAGCGCCACGGGCGCATTGATGCCCACGCGCTGGAACACCTTGCGCGCGGCGGAGCGGATCTGTTCGTCGGAGACCTGTCGGGGCCTGGCCATGGTTACGGTCGTGTGCGGTAGCGAGCACGCTCTGACCGGCGCGGGCCGCCGCCCGGTCAGCCGGCTGCGCTCTTCTGCGCGTACGGATGCTCGGCGCGCAGGCTCCAGCGGTACAGATCCTCATCACCACAGTGCGGGCACTTCAGGGCGGTGAGCTGATCGTCATGGTCCGGTGCCGCCGGCCTGGCCCCCGCCGGCGGCGGGGAGATCGCAATGACGAGCCCGCATGCGCGGTTCTTGCAGAGCCAGCCGGTGTACATTTCCCCTGGGACCATCTGATGGTGTGGTCGCACCTCGACGTGTCGAATCGGCGCCGAGGTGACGGTTTTGCGCACGGGCGTGCCGCGGCTCTTCGAGGGACGTTTGATGGCCATGAATGTGCTCTTTTGTTAATGAGTTGACCGGCGTGAGGCGCGGTCGGACGCGGCGCCGCGCCCGCCGGGCATGGCGATAGAGCCTACCGCGGTCGCGCACAGGGAGCCACACTCGGCCGCCGCCGGCGCTTTCCCACATAAGAATCAGGCCCTTGCAGGGCACCCGTGCAGGCGACGGCGTGCCTTGCGGCGATCGCCGGCGACGCGCGTTACCGTCGCCACCCGGATCGGAGGCCGCAAGCAACCTCGACGTCGCATTGCAGGAGAGCCGGTCGAGCTCAGCAGGGGGGACTTCCCGTCGTCCTCCATCTGGGCGATGCTGGCGTTAAGGGCTTTTGGGGTCGAATTCGCCTCCGTCAGCGGCCTTTGCATTCGGGCGCACAGATGGACTAGGTTTGGCGCTAGCAGCGCAGGTAGGGCACCGAAGTGCCGCAGGCAGGACGCTGAGGTGCTGCGCGGCGGAAAGGCCGGTCGGCGCGAGTAGCGCAGGGAACCACACGCTATGAAAAGGCAAGCCTTGTACAGCCGAGCGACGCGCAAGCGCAGCGCCGGCGCTTCCGCGTGGGTGAGTGACGCATCCGGCACGCCGGGGGCACCCACGCCGGAGCCGCTTCCCGAGCAACCCTCGGCGATCGAGCGGGGCTGGGCGCACATCAAAGGCTTCTACCGGCGTCATGACCGCCCGGTGCTGATGGTGGCGAGCGCGCTGATCGCGCTCGCGGCGGTCGGTATCTATTCGCTCGCGCATCCGCTGCCGCGCGCGCTGACGCAGGATGACATCGACGCGGCGGTACATTACACAATCACTCATACGCCCGAGCCGCCCGCCGATACGGCGCGCGCTGCGGCCATCGTCGCGCCCTCGGTCGTGGAGGTGGAGGGATTCCTCTCCCCGCAGCATGAGGCAGCTCTGGCCGCGAAGGCCGCGAAGGCCGCGAAGGGACACGGCGGACACTCGGGCGGCTCCGACGATGCGCCCGAACAGGCGCCGCAGGGCCAGGGGCATGACGGCAAGGCCGCGCCCGACCTGCCTGATCGGCCACTGGTGACCGGTTCGCCCGATGAGCCGCAACCCGATGCGATCGGCAGCGGGGTGGTCGTGACCGACACCGGCAAGATCCTCACGGCGCTGCACGTGGTGTCGAGCACCGATCATTGGGTCGTGGTTTTCGCTGACGGTTCCAAATCAGACGCCGACCTGGTGGGCGCTCAGCCGGAGAACGATCTGGCGGTGCTGCAGCCCAAACACCTTCCGGATGAGCTGCCGGCCGCGGCGCTCGCCTCCACCGCCAATCTGCGACCGGGGGATACCGTGGTCGCGACCGGCTTCCCGTTCGGAATCGGCCCGTCGGTCAGCGCCGGGGTCGTCTCGGGCCTCAAACGCGAGTTCGACGATCCGGACCATACCCCGCCGAAGCTCACCAATCTCATCCAGTTCGACGCGCCGGTGAACCCGGGCAACTCGGGCGGGCCGCTGGTCGACCGTGACGGCGAGGTCGTGGGTATCGTCACGGCCATCGTCAACCCGTCGGGGGCACGCGTGTGGGCCGGCATCGGTTTTGCAGTGCCGATCGAGAACGCTGCCCGTGCCATTGGCGAGAACCCGCTGTGACGAGGCACCGCAGCTCGAGCGACGGCAGAGTGTGAAGCGGGCGCATCCTGCGCCGTGGGACCCAATGAGAGGTCAGCAGATTATGACGAACGGCAACAGCGGCACGACGGCTCCGGCTCCGCAGATGGAACAGCTGCTCTACGAAGTGAAGAAGGTGGTGGTCGGCCAGGACCACTTCCTCGAGCGCGTGCTGGTGGCACTGCTGGCCGGCGGCCATCTGCTGGTCGAGGGTGTGCCGGGTCTTGCGAAGACTCTGACGGTCAACACACTGGCGCGTGCAATGCGCGGCAGATTTCGCCGCATTCAGTTCACGCCGGACCTGGTGCCCGCGGACCTGGTCGGCACGCGCATCTACAACCAGAAGACCGGCGAGTTCACCACGTCGCTCGGCCCGGTGTTCGCCAATCTGCTGCTGGCCGATGAGATCAACCGCGCGCCGGCGAAGGTGCAGAGTGCGCTGCTGGAGGTCATGCAGGAGCACCAGGTGACGATCGCCGGCGAGACCCACGGCGTGCCGAGTCCGTTCGTCGTGATCGCAACCCAGAATCCGATCGAGACCGAGGGCACCTATCCGCTGCCCGAAGCGCAGGTCGATCGCTTCATGATGAAGGTGCTCGTCGGCTATCCGACCCACGACGAGGAATTCGCCATCGTCGAGCGGGTGACCGGGCCGGCAGCCGACGTGTCGTCCGTGACCTCGGCGGACGAACTGCTGGCGGCACAGCGCGTGGTGCGTGCGCTGTACGTCGACCCCGCGCTCATCAGCTATGCGGTGCGTCTCGTCACGGCCACGCGCAATCCGGAGCGTGTCGGTCTGAAGGAGCTGAGCCCGATGATCCTGTACGGTGCCTCACCGCGGGCGAGCATCTTTCTGATCGAGTGCGGCCGGGCGCTCGCGTACCTGCGCGGCCGCGACTACGTGCTGCCCGAGGACGTCACGGACGTGGCGCTGGATGTGCTGCGCCACCGGATCGTGCTGTCCTACGAGGCGCTGGCGGACAATCTCACCACCGATCAGGTCGTGCAGCGCCTCATGCGCAGCGTGGCCGCACCCGATAAGGTGCTCGATACGCATGCCCGCGTCAGCGCGAACGCCTGAAGCAATCCTGCGCCGCCTCGAGTGGACGGTGCTGCGGCGGCTCGACGGGCTGTTGCAGGGCGACTATCGCACGCTGTTTCGCGGTTCGGGGATCGATCTGGCGAACCTGCGCGAATACCAGCCCGGCGATGACGTGCGCTACATCGACTGGAATGTCAGTGCGCGCATGCAGACACTGCACGTGCGCGAGTACGAGGAGGACCGCGAGCTCACGGCCTGGTTCGTGCTCGACCTCAGCCCCTCGGTGGATTTCGGATCCGATGCGGTCTTCAAGCGCACGGTGCTGGCCGAGTTCGTCGCGGTGCTGGCGCGGCTGCTGGTCGGACGCGGCAATGCCTGCGGCGCGATTCTGTTCAGCGCCGGGGTGGATCGCATAGTGCCGCCGCGCGGCGGGCGCCGCCAGGTCCTGCACCTGCTCAACCTGCTGTCCTCGCGCCCGCGATTGGTGCGCAGGGCGCCCACCGATCTCGGTTCGGTGCTGCGTCAGGCCGCGGGCATGCTGCGCCGTCACGCCGTGGTGTTCGTAGTCTCCGACTTCATCAGTACTCCCGGCTGGGACAAGCCGCTCGGCTTCCTTGCGCGCCGCCACGATGTGGTCGCGATCCGGCTGCTGGATCCGGCCGAGGCACAGCTGCCGGACATGGGGCTGCTGGCGTTTCAGGATTCCGAGACCGGTGAGCAGCTGCTGGTCGACACCTACGACCGCGGCTTTCGGCGCCGGTTCGCCGCGGCTGCCCAGCGCGAAGAAGAGGCGCTGCGGGCGCGGTTCGCGAAGGCCGGTGTCGACTGCCTGGAGCTGTCTACCGCGGACGATCTGCTCGATGCGGTCGTGCGCTTCACACAAATGCGCCGCCGGCGTTTCGGCGCAGCTGCCGTGCCTCCCACACACGCGCCGGCGGCCACGCCGCCACAGAGGGTCGCGTCATGAAACCCGTTGCACCGCCGCCGCCTCATCCGGGGCTGTTCGCGCACTTTCCGCTGTCCTTCCTGTCGCCGCAGTACCTGTGGCTGCTGCTGCTGGTGCCGCTGGCGGTGCTGGTGTACTCGCTGCTGCTGCAGCGACGTCGCAAGGCGGCGGTCCGCTATGGCAACTTCGGGCTGCTGCGGCAGGCGATGGTCGGGACCAGCCGCTGGCGGCGTCACGTCCCGCCGGCACTGTTCCTCGCGGCGCTGACGCTGATGATCGTCGGTATCTCGCGCCCGGCGGCGGTCATGAGCGTCGCGTCACACAAGTCGACCGTGATCCTCGCCATGGATGTCTCGGGAAGCATGCGTGCCACGGACATCCACCCCTCGCGCATCGAGGCCATGCAGGCGGCCGCCAAGCAGTTCATCGCCCAGCAGCCGCGCGGCGTGATCATCGGCATCGTCGCGTTTGCCGGTGCCGCCTTCCTGGTGCAGCCGCCGACCGTCGATCATGCCAGTCTGAATGCGGCGATCGACCGCTTCGAGCTGCAGCCGCGCACCGCGGTCGGCTCGGGCATCCTCACGGCGCTATCGGCACTGTTCCCGGATGAGGACTTCGGCATCGATCCGTTCACCTCCGGAGATTCCTTCGACCCGTTCAACAACTTCGCCGATCGCGGCAGGCCGGTGGGAGCCGCGCCGAAGAAGAAGGCGGTGCCGGTGGAGCCCGGCTCGGATAAATCCGCCGTCATCATCCTGCTGACGGACGGGGCGACCAACGCCGGGCCCGATCCCATCGAGGCGGCGCGCACGGCTGCCAACCACGGAGTGCGGGTCTACACGGTCGGCTTCGGGACCCCCCAGGGCGAGATCGTCGGATTTGGTGGCTGGCGTATGCGCGCGCAGCTCGACGAGGGGGCGCTGAAGCAGATCGCGGACATCACCCGCGCGCAGTATTTCCGCGCCGGCAGCGCCGAGGATCTGCAGGCCGTGTACCGGCTGCTGAGCAAGAGCATCGTCGTGGAGACCAAGGAAACCGAGATCACGTCGATGTTCACCGCCGTGGCGGCGCTGCTGGCGCTCATGTCGGCGGGGCTCTCGGTGCTGTGGTTCAGCCGCATACTGTGACGCTGGGTACCTGAGGGGGCATTGGCGCGGCCGGGGGCGGCCTCCGGTGAGCCGCGATCTGCGCCCCGCCGCACGACCCCCGCTCAGACTTCGCCGTTCCAGGTGCAATTGTCGCGCGCGATCAGTGCGCTGGCCGCTGCCGGCCCCCAGCTGCCCGCGGTGTAGCCCCTGGGGCGCTCGTCGGACTGCGCCCAGGCATCGCGGATCGGATCGATCCAGCGCCAGGCGGC
>JASHSK010000094.1 GCA_030038755.1 Gammaproteobacteria bacterium | reverse complement strand
ACACCGGCGCGCCGGAAGAGACGGGAGCCATGCCGGCCACGGTGCGGCCGGCGTCTGCGCCGATCGGCTGCTCGCGGCCGCTCGCGAAGGCATGCGCGCGCGCCACGAGCTGGGAGACGTCGGTGCGTCCCTCCTGCCCGGATTCCAGCTCCGAGACCAGCTGTGGCATCAGGCCTACGGCGGTACGCAACAGCTCGAGCACCGGCGGTGAGCGCTGCAGCGTTCCATCGATGAGGCGGTTGAGCAGGTTCTCCACGGCCCAGCTGAATTCGCTCAGATGCCGGGCGTTGACCATGCGCCCGCTGCCCTTGAGGGTGTGGAACGAGCGCCGCACGCCGAGCAGCGCCTCGTTCTCGAGGGGGTTGCGATCCCAGACCGGGAAGCGCTGCTGAATCTTCGCGACTTCTTCGGTCGCTTCCTCGATGAACAGCCGTGTCAGCTCCGGATCAGGCGCCGTGGCCGTGTACGGTGAGCCGCTCCCGGGCGCGGCTGCCAGCACCGGCAGCTCGCCCACCGGCGGCTCGGCCGGCGCCTCGGGCATGGCCGCGGGCTCGGCCTGATCGGCCGCCGCGGCCGCCTGCGCGCCCTCCGGCGGCAGGCCGGCGGGCGCAGCCTGCGCCGGCGCAGCAGCGTCGGTGGGCAGCATGCGTACCGTGCGCGTGTGGACACGCGCGGCGAGCGGCGGCACGGTCGGCACCACGCGCTCCGGGGCATGCGCGAGCGCATCCAGGCAGGCGCGCGCGTTGTCGAGCATGTACCAGGGGTCGCTGCGACCGGCCTGCAGCGTCTCGATGTAGTACTCCAGGCTCACGATGGCGTCGGCCAGCCGGTCAAGGCTTTCCGGCGGCAACGCCGCGCCGCCCGGCTGCATGACGCGCTTGAGGTGCTGCGTGATGCCCTCGATGATGTCCACGGCGCGCGTCTTGCCGAGCATCAGCAGCCCGGCCTTGATGCCGCGCATGAGCTCGGGCCAGTTGTCGAATCCGGCCGTGTCGAGCGTACCGCTGACGTTCTGCGCGACGTATTCCTTGACGCGCGCCAGATTCACGACGCACTCGCGCAGCACCGCGCCCTGTACCTGCTGAAAGTCGTGGTCCGTGGCCTCCGCATCGGTTTCGCCGGCTCTGCGGCGCGGAATGATCAGACCGACCAGTTGATCGTCCAGGTGATCCTCGACCTTGATGAGGCCCGCGGCCACCTGCACCAGCTCCGCTTCCCCGCTCGGTTCGCGGCCGGCAACCATCGCCTCGAGCCGGCCGGTCGCCTCCTGCACGCGCGCGCGCAGCTCCCCGAGCCCGAGCACTCCGAGTGTGTCTCCGATCTTCTTCAGCAGCGCCACCTGCGGGGACAGTTCCTCGGCGGCCTCGCCGCCGCGACGCACATAGATGTCCAGGACATCCTTGACCTTGGATAGATCCTCGCGGATCGCCGCCGCCACCGTGTGCATCAGCTTGATGGACGGTGCCGACAGGTTCTCGCGCTCCTGCTCGACCGACTCGTCCACCGGCAGCAGTTCGTTGAGACGGAACGAGGCGCGCACCGCCGCCACGCGCGGCCCGGCGCTGCTGGCGCGCGCGACGTAGTAGAGCAGATTGTTCAGCAGCTCCACCGGCGGGCGCTGTGCATAGCGCGACTCGCCCTCCTCGTACAGCCGCCTCATCTCGCGGTCGCCCAGCCCCAGCAGCCGCTTGACCGAGATGCTGCTTTCCACGCCGTTCTCGCGCAGTGCCTCCAGCAGCGCCCCGACCACCCACCACAGCTGGAACACCGGCTGCGCGGTCGCGACCTGCTCGAGCCGCGCCGCCACGGCCGTCAGGATGTCCAGGTTCTGCTCGGCGCGCTCGCCACGGATCCAGCCGATCAGGCCCGTCTGAAAGCGCGAGCGCAGCCGCCGCGCCCACTGCGCGACGCTCAGCGGCGGCTCCCCGGGCACGAGCGAGGCCGGCTGCGCCTGCCGATCGGACTTGAGGTTCAGCAGCAGCAGCGTGCCTTCCGACAGCAACGCGCTGCCGCGCACCGCCCGCAGATCGTTCAGCAGCGGCAACAGCACCAGCGCCAGATCGCGCCCGCCGGCGAGTACCCGCTCGAGGTATCCCGGCAGCTGCACGATGGCGCGCATGAGCGCATCGAGCGCCTCGGCCTGGTTCTTGCGCTCCGCTCCCAGTGCCACCAGGTACTGCGCGACCTGCTCCATCTCCTCGGCCAGCAGCGCCGCGCCATAGATCTCCATCATGCGCAGCACGCCCTGCACCTGGTGCATCTCGTCGCGGCAGCGCTCGAGCAGCACCAGGTTCTGCGGCTGCTCGACGTGCGTCTCGAGCGCGGTGCGCGCCTCGGCGAGCGACACCCCGATCTCGCGCGCGACCGTATGCAGGGTTTGCGTGGCGAGCTCCGTCATGGCGTGCGTCGCTCGATCCGTTGCCGGATGATTGGCTGCATTCCCCGGGACGCCACGTCAGGAGCCGCCGAGAATCTTGACCTTGGGATTGGAGTAGGCGGAGGGCGAACCGCGCATGCCGGTACCTGCGGCGCTGCCCGACACCCCGCCGGAGCGGCCGGCGGAAGGCCCGGGCGGCTCACTGGCCGCGCCTTCGCCCGAGTTGCCGGCCGCTGCAGCGGCGAGCCGCTCGGCGCTCGCCGCCGCGGCAGCCGCGGCCGCGGCCGCGCCACCGAGCGTGCCCAGCGTGCCCGAAGCACCCGCGGCGAGCCCGGCAGCGGCGAGCTGTGAGGGCGACGCCCCGCTCTGCGACAGCGTGCGATGCATGCCGGAGGTGTCGGTACCGCCGGGCAGGCGGAAGCCGGCGATCGACTTGCGCAGCGCCGTGGCGAGATCGGCAAGCTTCATGATCGCCTGCGAGGTCGCGCTGGTGGAATCGGCGGACTGCGTGCTGATCTCGCGCAGCACCTGCATGTTGCGCGCGACGCTCTGCGCGGCGGTGGCCTGACTGCGGGCGCTGGCGGAAATATTCTGCACCAGGCTCGCGATCTGATTGGATACCTGGTCTATCTCGAGCAGCGCCGCCCCGGCATTCTCCGCGAGCAGCGCGCCGCCCACCACGTCGGTGGTGCTGCGCTCCATCGACACCACCGCCTCGTTGGTGTCGGTCTGGATGGTGCGCACCAGAACCTCGATCTGCTTGGTGGCATTGGCGGCGCGCTCGGCGAGCCGCTGCACCTCATCGGCCACCACCGCGAAGCCGCGCCCGGCCTCCCCGGCCATCGAAGCCTGGATCGATGCGTTCAGCGCCAGGATGTTGGTCTGTTCGGCGATGTCGCTGATCAGCTCCACGATGTTGCCGATCTCCTGCGAGCTCTCGCCGAGGCGCTTGATGCGCTTGCTGGTCTCCTGGATGGTCTCGCGGATGGTGTTCATGCCATCGATCGTGCGCCGCACGGCATCCCCGCCCTTGTGGGCGACATCCACCGAGTGTCGCGCGACGTCCGCGGCGCGCTCGGCATTGCCCGAGACCTCTTCGATCGAGGCCGCCATCGCGCCGATCGATTCGCTGGCCGAGCCGATCTGCTTGGACTGCGCGCTCGTGGCGCGCGTCAGGTGCGAGGCGAGCGCCTGCGTCTGGCGCGCAGCCGCATCCAGCTGGATCGCCGACTGCGCGATGGTGGCCACGAGCTTGCGCAACGCCTCCACCGCGTAGTTGACCGAGTCGGCGATCGCGCCGGTGATGTCTTCGGTGACCGTGGCCTGCACGGTGAGGTCGCCCTCCGCGAGGCTGGACATCTCGTCGAGCAGCCGCATGATCGCCTGCTGGTTGCGATCGGTGTCCAGTCGCTGCGCCTCGGCGGCGCGCTGCGCGGCGACCGCAGACTGCTCCACGCGCCGCAGCTGTCCGAGCAGCAGCATCAGCGGCACCAGCGCGGCCAGCGCGGGCAGCGCCGCCCACGCGGCCGGCAGCCCGACCAATGACAGCACGACGGCCGCCAGCGCCGCGGCCGCCGCCAGCACCAGTGCCGTGAGCGCGAGCCACTGCGGGTGGCGTGTCGCGGAGCTCATGCGCTCGCCTCCAGGAACACGCTGTCCTCCACGAGCGAGCGCAGGCTGAGCACCGGCCACTGCTCGCTGCCACGCCGGAAGGAGCCGGCAATGTAGCGCGCGCAGTTGACGATGGTCGGGGGCACCTCGGCGGTGAACTCGGCATCGGCGAAGCGCCGGAAGCCGAGCACCTCGTCAACGACCAGGCCCGCGGGGATCTCGCGATGGTTGACGACGATGATGCGGGCGGTGCGGGCCGCCGGTGCGGCGCCCGCCCCGAGATAGGCGCGCAGGTCGATGATCGGCAGCAGCGCGCCGCGCACGTTGGCAAGCCCGAGGATCCAGCCCTTCGCGCCGGGCACGCGCGTCAACGGCGCGGGCACGCCGAGCACTTCGCGCGCTTCCTCGCGCGCGACCAGGTAAAGCTCTCCCGCCATCTTCAGCGCGACGCCGACCCACTCGCCGGCCTGTTGTGCATCGCCGCCCGTGCCCGCGGTGAGGGCGCGGCCACGGCGCTCGAGCTCGGCCAGCAGCTCGAACGGCCGGTCGCGCAGACTCCGTAGTTGGATCCCTTCCTGCGGCGTGAGGTCGTCCTGCATGTCAGGCCGCGAGCGTCGCCTGCGCCTTCTCGACCAGTTGATCCGGAGAGACCGGCTTGACCAGGTAGTCGACCGCTCCCTGGCGCAGCCCCCAGGCGCGGTCGGCCTCCTGGCCCTTGGAAGTCACCATGACGATCGGGATGGAGCGGGTTTCCGGATCGTT
>JASHSK010000093.1 GCA_030038755.1 Gammaproteobacteria bacterium | reverse complement strand
CCGGACACGCTGTCGGGTGGGCAACAGCAACGGGTGGCGCTGGCCCGGGCGCTCGCGCTCAAGCCCGACGTTCTACTGCTTGATGAGGTGACGTCTGCCCTCGATCCGGAGTTGGTTGGGGAGGTGCTTGACGTAATCAGAATGTTGGCGGCCGACGGAATGACGATGCTGATTGTCTCGCACGAGATGGGCTTTGTGCGGGAGATATCCTCCAAGGTTGTGTTCATGGCGGACGGTCGGGAAGTGGAAGTCGGCTCACCGCAGCGCATATTTGATTCGCCGACCGTGGGGCGCACGCGAGCGTTCGTCAGCCGGATTATCCGGCACTAAGAATGGTTGACCCCAGGAAGAAGGGAGCATCCGGCGGACGGGTCCTGGCGAAGAACCACGAGATCTATGTAGTGCCGGGCCTACAGCGCGGACTCCTTGTTCTAGAGGCGATCGCGGCAGCGGGTGAGCCGCTCCCGCCGGCGGACATCGCTCGGCGGCTCGGTGTCTCCCGTTCCTCGGCATTTCGGCTCATCTATACGCTCCGACACATGGGATTCCTGGAGCTGGCGCGGGACGGTGTGCTCTATACGCTGGGGCCGCGGGTTCTGAGCATGGGCTTTGCCTACCTTGCTTCGATGGACATCGTCGAGTTGGCCAGACCGGAACTCGAGATACTTCGCGATCGTACCAAAGTCTCGGCACATCTCGCGGTTCGCGACGGACGAGAGATACTTTATCTCTGCTGCGTCCAGACCCGATCCGGCTTCTTGAGTACCATTAATGTGGGGGCGAGATTCGCCGCCTATGCGACGCCCATGGGGTGGCTGCTACTTAGCGATCTTCTGCCGCGTGATATTGCTACCTTGTACACACGGGGGCGGATGCGTGCTCTGACAAACCAAACTCCAATGAGTATTCCGGCCCTCTTGCAACGCGTCGCGGAGGCGACAAGCAGAGGATATGTGGTCAGCCGAGGCGTCATCGAGTCAGGTGGCAGTTCGATCGCAGCACCTGTGCGTGGTAGCGATGGCAAAGTGGCGGCCGCGATCGATATCGCGGGTCCGGACTCCGCCTTTGACCTTGCAAGGCTCGAGAAAGATTATCTAGCCGAAGTGCAGGAAGCTGCGGGTAGGATCTCCGCCCGGCTCGGTTACACGGCAGAGAGTGTTTGAGCCGGATGCCGGGACACAGAATAAAGCGGACGAGGACTCGTGTGCTTCACTTCCGGTTGGACGGCAACGAAGTCGAGGCGTTCGAACGCGAAACCGTCGCAGGCGCACTTTTGGCCACCGGAGTAAGAGGATTTGGTTTTAGATGGGCGATTGACACAAAACGCGGCATTTATTGGAACTATGGGACTCCGCCAGAAATGCGTTGTCGCGGTGAACCGACTCGCGCTGGAAGCCTGTTGCCTGCCGGTGCGGGCCGGGCTGGAAGTCCGGTCGGCCTGATGAAGACGCACGATGTCATCGTTCTCGACGGCTGGCGAGACGATCGGCAAGATTCGCAAGACCGCCCGGGAAGGCTGCAACTTTGTGGTGATTTCGCCGCCCTGGTACGTGCTGCCGGCGCCGGCGGAGATCGGCGCGTTCTACGACGAGGTCCTGCAAGGAACCGAAACGCCGGTCTTACTTTACAGCATTGCACGCCGCACTGGCGTGCAGCCGACAGTCAATCTTGTAGACCGCCTTGCGGACAACCCGAAGGTCGCAGGTGTCTAAGAAAGTTCCAAGGATTGGGTAATTCTCTCGGCGATAATCCAACGCACCCGCGATCGCATCAGCGTGTTCGGAGGGTATGCGAGCTTCTTCGGACTCGCCGCCTTGGCCGAGGAGGCGGCTCGATACACGGACTCCGCTGCCCTTCTTTTGGCAGGATCTCGCCTTCCTTCTTCGTGCGGCTTGCTCCGGCGAGCTCGAAAACGGCCCGAGCGCTGCAAAGCCGGATGACCTCGATGGTGGATAATCTCTCGGGCTCGGAACCTTTCCGGCCAGCGCCAAAGCCGCGCTCGATCTCGTCGGGCGGACGGGCGCTCCGACGCGCGCGCAGATCCGGCCGCTTGATAGGGACGAGCGGAAGACGCTGTGCCGCGCCATGGAAGCGGCCAGACTTCCGGAGGCCGTGACGGGGACTGTTTGACCTAGCTTGTTGGATCGAAAGATGGAGAAGAGGATGTCCACATCCGTGTCCGTTCGCCGGACGACCAATGACTATTATCGAGCCCTGTATTCACGCACCGCGGAGATCAAGGCGCGCTATCAGGCGCTGACGCCGCGCTCGCATGCGCTTTTCGACCGAGCCCAGCGTGTTTTCCCCGGCGGTTACACGCGCGATTCCTTGGTGCGCGAACCATACGCTCCGTTCTTGGCCGAAGGAATTGGCAGTACGGTTGTCGATGCCGATAGGCGGCGCATAGTCGATCTCTGGTTCAATGCCACATCCTTGCCACTCGGCCATGCACATCCGGATGTGGTGGCAGCCGTTGAGCGGCAGGTGCCGTACGGGACGGCGTTTTTTGGTCCAACGGAGCATGAGCTCAGGTTGGCTGAACTGCTGAAAGAACGACTGCCTTCGGCCGAGCGTGTAAGATTTGCGAACTCGGGGAGCGAAGCTGTGATGATGGCGATCCGCTTCGCCCGGGCGTTTCGTGACAGACCCGTTATCGTAAAATTCGAAGGGAGCTATCATGGTTCTTATGACGATGTGAGTTGGTCAGTTTCTCCCCCTGTTGAGGCGCTGGGCGACGGACCGACGCCAGGGCCAATTGCGGATAGCAAGGGCCTCATCGATAGTCACGACCGTGTCGCCTTGCTGCCGTTCAATGACGTCGCGGCCCTGGAAGCGTTCGTGGATGCCCATCACGCGCAGCTGGCCGCGATCCTCGTCGAGCCGGTTGCCAACCGCATGGGCCTTATCCTCCCGGATCCGGCCTTTATCAGCGCGGCACGAGCTCTCTGTGACCGCTATGATATCGTGCTTCTGTTCGATGAAGTGATCGCGTTCCGCACCGGCTTCCACGGCGCTCAGGGTGAGATTGGCGTCTCGCCCGATCTCACCACACTCGGGAAGATTATCGGCGGTGGTTTCCCGGTGGGTGCGGTTGCCGGACGCGCCGAAATCCTTGAACTGTCGCGGCCTGGCCGCCAGGGACGAGTGAGCCACGCCGGGACATTCAACGCCAACCCGATCACTATGGTCGCAGGCTTGGCGACGATGCAGGTGCTGACTCCACAGGTGTTCGCCGACATGGCGGAGCTCGGGGAAAGAGTGCGATGCGGGCTTCGCGAAATCGTTGCCGGCCTGCCGCTCCTTGTGACCGGGATTGCCTCTCTCTTCAAAATAACCGCGATTGGCCAGGAAATCAGCAACTACCGCGATGCCGTTACTGCCGACAAGGCGTGGGAGGGAATCGCGTCGCTGGCCTTGTATAACGAAGGCTTTCTGATGACCTCCAGCCTTTCGGGTTGTGTATCGGCAGTCTCCACAAGGGAAGAGGTCCTGCGTTTTCTGGACACATTCCGTCGCATAGTCGCTTGGTAGGTGGCGCGAGGATAGAAAATTTGGCTGGCATGATTGCCGTGGTGACGCGCTCCGGTTCGGGCATTGGTGAGGCAATAGCCAAGACTTTCTGCCGTGACGGAACCCGGGTTTT
>JASHSK010000092.1 GCA_030038755.1 Gammaproteobacteria bacterium | reverse complement strand
GGTGGTTTTGCCGCTGCCGAGAAAGCCGGTCACGATCGTGACCGGCGTGTGTACGTCCCTGCGGATGTGGTTCGGATCGCTCATGGCGCGCTCAGGCCGGCTTCCGGCGATGCGGAAAGAGCTCCGGTCGCAGCGACGGATGGCACACCCGGTACTTCGGTGCGTACTGCGTCTCGGCGCCGAGCGCCTCGGCAGCGTGCCAGGCCCAGCGGGGATCATACAGCGCGCCGCGGGCCAGCACGACCAGGTCGGCCTGCCCACTGGCGATGATCTGCTCCGCCTGCTCGGGCTTGTCGATCAGGCCGACCGACATCGTCGCGATGCCCGCTTCGCTGCGGATGCGCGCGGCGAATGGCGCCTGATAGCCCGGTGCGAGCGGAATCTTCTGACGTGGATCCAGCCCGCCCGAGCTGGTGTCCACATAATCGCAGCCGATCGCCTTGAGCTCACGGCCGAACACCACCGCTTCGTCGGGGCTCCAGCCCCCATCGACCCAGTCGGTCGCCGACACGCGTATGCCCATCGGCTTCTCGGCCGGCCACGCGGCGCGCATGGCCGCGAAGGTCTCGAGCGCAAAGCGCATGCGGTTCTCGAGCGACCCGCCGTACTCGTCCGTGCGGCGATTGGAAAGCGGGGAGAGAAACTGGTGGACCAGGTAGCCATGAGCCCCGTGCATCTCCACGACATCGAAACCCAGGTGCTGCGCGCGCTGCACGGCCCGTACGTGATCGGCGATGACCTGCCGGATCTCATCGCGAGTCAATGCATGCGGCGTCGGCCAGCCCTCGCCGTAGGCGATCGCCGAGGGTGCCACGGTCTGCCAGGCACCCTGCTCCTGGGTCAGCGGCTTACCGCCCTCGGCGGGCGGCTGCTGCGAGCCCTTGCGCCCGGCATGCGCCAGCTGAATACCGAGTTTGGCGACGCCGTAGGTGCGACAGAAGTCGATCACGCGCTTCAGTGCCGCCTCGTTCTCATCGCTGCAGAGCGCGGCACAGCGCGGCGAGATGCGCCCCTGCAGCGCCACGTTCGTCATCTCCACCATCACCAGACCCGCCGCCCCCATGGACAGCGAGCCGAGGTGCATCAGGTGCCAATCGGTCGCCGAGCCGTTGACCGAGGCGTACTGGCACATCGGTGACACCACGATGCGATTGGGCAGCGTGAGGCCGCGGAAGCTGATCGGAGAGAACAGTGCGCTGCTCACAGCAAACGATCTCCTGGTGATGACGGGACGATAGGCGGGAAATGCGGGGTCGGAATGGCCGTGCCGGGATCGATCGCAGTGCGTGCATCCTGACTCGGACAGGCTCCTGACTAGGCCAGGCCGCTCGCCCGGGCCTGTTCCAGCGCCATCACGCACCAGTCACGCTCTTCGTTGCCGTGGGCGACCGCGCCTATCAGGCGATCGCGGCAGACAGCGGCACTCGGCAGCGGCACGGCGACTCCATGTCCGGCGTCCATCGCCAGCTCGATGTCCTTGAGTCCCAGCGCAACCGTGAAGCCGACCTTGTCCCAGGCCTTATCGGCGATGAGGCGACCGTAGATACTGTAGGCCGGCCCCGCGAACAGCCCGTCGGTGAGCACATCGTAGAACGCGCCGGCGTCGGCGCCGCACTTCTGCACCAGGGTGAAAGCCTCGCCCATGGCCGCGATCGCACAGCCGAGCAGCATATTGTTGGCGAGCTTCATGGACGCCGCGGCACGTGGGTCACGGCCGGCCTCGAATACCCGCCGCCCGAGAGATTGGAGCAGCGGACGGCAGCGCTCCACCGCGGCGGGTTCGCCCGCAACCAGCACGCCGAGCCGGCCGGCGCTCACGGCCTCGGGGCGCCCGAGCACCGGGGCGGACAGCAGTACCTGCCCGGCGGCGGCGTGTGCTTCGGCCAGCTTCTGGATGACCTGCACGCGGTGAGTGCCCATGGCGATGTGAATGCCGCCGGCGGGCAGCGCCTCGATGAGCCCGCCGCTGCCTTCGCTGACGGTTCGCAGCGCGGCATCATCGGTGACCATGGTGATCACGACTCCGGCAAAGCGCGCCGCCTCGGCGAGACTGCCGGCGGCCTTGGCCCCCAGCGCCGTCAGCGGGGCGAGCTTCGCGGCCGTGCGGTTGTAGACCATGAGCTCGTGCCCACCCTGCACCAGCCGCGTGGCCATGACCTGCCCCATGCGCCCAAGACCGATGAATGCGGCCTTCATGGCGCGGCTCCCGCGACTCCGCGGCGGGCCGTCGCCCCGTGCGCGCGATGCGCACTCGCTTGCTCGCGCTCGATCATGATTCGCCTCACTTTGTCACTACGCAGGCCGCGCGCTCGCGCGTTTACGGCGCCGACATCGCCCCGAGCACCGCGCAGCAGATCGCCCAGAACAACGGATATTCGCAGCCGCCGAGGTGCCACAGCCACTTCTTCGACACCTTGATGACCGCCCCCGTGGCGATCAGCAGGTAGGCGCAGCTGATGAAGCCGACGATGTGAGTGTCGATGCCGAGAATCAACAGCAGCACGAGCACCACCTCGACCAGCATCGCCACCCAGCGCCAGGCCTCTGCCGGACGCAGGCCGGCGGCGCGAAAGAAGTTCAGCGACGCGTCGCGCGCCGTGAACTTTCCCACGATATGCGGAACAAAGAACAGCCCGCAGACCAGGCGCAGGACCACCAGCGGCGTGAGAGCGGATGGCACCCGAGGCTCAGGCGAACAGCAGCAGCGGCGCTTCCAGCAGCGACTTGATCGCGGCGAGCAGCTGCGCGCCGAGCGCTCCGTCGATCACGCGGTGATCGCACGATAGCGTGAGGGTCATGATGGAACCGAAGCGCACCGTTCCATCCGGCCCCTCCAGCGCGCGCCGCTCGGCCGCGCCGACCGCGAGGATGGCCGATTGCGGTGGATTGATGATGGCCGAGAAAGCGCTCACGCCATACATGCCGAGGTTCGAGATGCTGATCGAGCCACCCTGGTAGTCCGCCGGCTTGAGCGTGCGCGAGCGCGCCTGCTCGGCGAACAGCTTCATTTCCGCCGAGATGGCGCTCATCGACTTGGTCTCCGCCCGTCGAATCACCGGCGTGAACAGGCCGCCTTCCACCGCCACGGCGACGCCCACGTCCGAGTGGCGCAGCCGCAGAATGCTGTCATGCGCCCAGACAGCGTTGGCCTGCGGCACGCGCTGCAGGCCGAGCGCCACGGCACGGATCACGAAGTCGTTGATCGACAGTTTGAACGCGCCGGCCGCCTGCGCATTGATCTCGGTGCGCACGCTCGCGAGCCGGTCCACCGCGACATCGGCGCCGAGGTAGAAGTGCGGGATGCTTTGCTTGGCTTCCTGCATGCGACGCGCGATCGTGCGCCGCATGCCGTCCAGGGGCAGCTGCTCGAAGGGCACGCCGGCAAACGCCGCCCTGACCTGCGCGGCGAGCGCCGCATCGGTCGCCGGCGCGCTTGGCGCAGACACACCCGCTGCGGGCGCAGCGGCCGCTGACACGCCCGCCGGAGACACACCCGCTGCAGGCGCACCCGCCGCAGGCACCCCCGCCGCCACCGCGCGAGCCACACCACCCGCGGGGGCGCCACGCCGTCCGGCCGCGGCCTGTACGTCCTTCGCGACGATGTGTCCATGGGGGCCCGAGCCAACCAATCCGCGCAGGTCCACACCCGCCTCGACGGCCAGTCGTCGCGCCACCGGCGTCACCTTGATGCCGTTCGGCAGCGTGGCGGGCCCGAAGTTGCGCTCGGGAGTGCGCACCGGGTGAAACGGATCGAGCGGCGTCGTCTGCGCGACGCCGGTCGCGGCAGCGCCCGCGTTGGCTGCCACCGCGCCGCCATTCGGGCCGCGCCTGACACCGGCGGCCGTGCCGGCGGCGCCGGCGGTTGCCTCCGCCTCGACGAGCACCGCCACGACCGTGCCGACAGGCACGGTGGCGCCCGCGGCGACGCGAATCTCGGAGAGCACGCCGGCTGCGGTGGTGGGTACTTCCATCGAGGTCTTGTCGGTCTCGATCTCGAACAGGCTCTCGCCGGCGGCGACCTTGTCGCCGACCGCCTTGTACCACACGGTAATCTTGCCCTCGGCGACGGTTTCGCCGAGCTGCGGCATCAGGATTTGCTGCATGTGGGCGCTCGCGCCTGGGTTGCCTTCAGACGAACACGTCGCAGCCCGGCAGGCCGCACGAGATCAGGCGGTCGGACGGGAAGTTGGTGATGATCTGACAACTGTCCTTGGTGACCACGACTTCCTCTTCAATGCGCGCAGCGCCCGAGCCGTCGTCCGAGCCTTTCCAGGTCTCGAGCGCGAACACCATCCCCTCCTTGAGGGGCTGGTTCTGCCCCTTGTAGCGCTTGGAGAGGATCGGCCGCTCCCAGAGTGACAGACCTACGCCATGACCATACTGCAGCAGGAAAGCCTCGGCCTCGTCGCGATAGCCGAATTCCTGGGCATCGGGCCACACCGCCGCAATCTCATCGGGCGTGACGCCGGGACGCACCATGTCCATCGACGCCGCCAGCCACTTGGAAGCGGTCTCGTACGCGTCGATCTGATGCTTGTTGGGCTCCCCGCAGATGAATGTGCGGTAATAGCAGGTGCGATAGCCGTTGAAGCTGTGCATGATGTCCAGAAACACCATGTCCCCGGGCTGGATCATGCGGTCCGAGAAGGTGTGGCAGTGCGGGCGACCGCGCGGACCGGAGACTGAATTGACGCACTCGACGCGCTCCGAGTCCATGCGGAACAGTCGATCGTGCGCGATCGCTACCAGCTCGTTCTCGCGCGTACCGGGACGGATCGCCCGGCAGATATCCACGTAGGTCGCGTCCACCATCGCGCAGGCGACCTTCAGCAGCTCGATCTCGTCGCACGTCTTGACCTCGCGCGCGTCGAGCATCGCCTGCTGGCCATCGACCACCTCGATGCCCGCCTTCTCCAGCGCGCGCAGCATCGGCAACTCCATGACATCGATGCCGATCGGCTGGTTGGCGACCCCGCGGTCGGTCAGCGCTTTCTTGATCTGGCGCGCAAAATCATCCTGGATATTGAGCCACGGCGGCAGCCCGCCGTTCATCGTCGAGATCGGGGCAGCCACATTGTCCGCGATCCACGGCGAGGACAGGCGCTTCGCCGGCGGCGCCGGGTCCCACAGCAGCGGGGCGCCCTCCGAGCCGCAGAACGCATAGCGCATGAACTTGTCGCGCGCCCACTCGCCGATGTGCGTACCGGTGACATAACGTATGTTGTCGAAGTTGAAGCAGACGACCCCGCCAAGACCGGCGCGCTTGATCGCCGCCTGCGCACGCGCGATCCGCTGTTTGAGCAGCCGGTCGTAGTCGACGCCCTTCTCCCAGTCCTTAGCCTGCGTACCCCACGCGGCGGTGCTGTACGGTCGATGGTATTTCATGCCGGTTACCTCTCAGCCAAGCTGGCGCGCTGGAGTTGGCGTTTCGCCGCCGATCGGCGACGTGCGTGTCCGTATGCGCGCTCGAGCGCGCGCTGCGGACCCGTCTGCACCAGAGCGCATCACGATACAGCAACACCTAAGAATAGCATGGGTGCGCGTGCCGGCGCGGCGCGCGCTCGCGGCACACGTTCCCGGGCGCACCCGCAGCTCACGGGCGGCTCACATGCGCAGCCACGGGCGCCACCAGGGCACGCCCGCGAGCAGGATCAGCAGCGTGACGCCGTAGAAGATGATCGAGCGGCGCTGATGCCCCGCGTCGCTGCGCGCCCGCCGCACCAGCACCGAGGCGATGTGCACGGCGATGAACGCGATGATCATGATGGCCGGGTGCACGACGACAAAGAAATACGCCTGCGAGCCGGGCGGCAGTTTCACGCCCCCCGGCCGCATCGCGAGCGTGGTCAGGGGGCTGAGGGTCAGGTAGAGCGCCGCGCCCATCAGCACCTGGATGTCCACCGCGATGCTGAAGAACCGCCCCAGCTTCGGTCCCGCCGGCGCCCATGGTTGCTTCTCCGCGAGCCGCAGCACGGCGCTCACCACGGTGGCGAAGCCGGCGATCAGCACCACCCAGCGCCACGCGCCGTGCGCGATCAGCACCCAGCGGTACAGCGTCAGATTCGGCAGGTTCACTGCGGCAGGAGCGAACGCCAAGGCGGCCGCCGTCGGTGGTCAGCGGCCGCAGGGAGATGGGTCATGGGGTCCCGAAGGCGTGATTGCGGGCTACTGCGCGAACGAAACCCGCGGGGGCTGCCGACGCCGGCAGCCGCAGTCACCTCGCACGGGTGCATGCGGCGGGAGCCGAGCGGCTCCCGCCCGCACGCGTAAGCTCAGCTCAGCCGAACGTGCCGGCCCACTTCCAGCCGTCCGACGGCCTCTCGATCGCCCTCATGCGCAGCCGATGCGAAGCCGCATCGCGCGCCGGGTTGCCCGTCACGATCACCTTGTCCCCGGGCCGCAGCGTGTCGTGCTTGACGTTGTCCGCTC
>JASHSK010000091.1 GCA_030038755.1 Gammaproteobacteria bacterium | reverse complement strand
AGGCGCGAGGCGCTCGCGAGGTCGAACTGCCAGGGGGTGCGTGTGCGCAGCACCGTGCCCTCGCGCGCCAGTGCCTGCAGCACGTTCGCTTGTGGCGTGCTCGCCTGCAGCGCGCTCGCCTGGTCCTCGGGCAGCAGCAGCTCGGCGGGCCGCAGCCGCTCGATCTCGGCCTCGATGGCGTTGCGGCCGGTGGCCTCGAGCACGCTGAAGCGGCCGGCGGCCAGGTCGAGCCAGGCAAGACCGAAGCGCTCACGCTCGAGCAGCATGGCCGCGATCAACGTCTCACGGCGCTGTTCGAGCAACGCCTCGTCGGTCACGGTGCCCGGGGTGACGACACGCACCACCTGGCGCTGCATCGGACCGCGCTGGTGAGCCGGGTCGCCGATTTGTTCGCAGATGGCCACGGATTGGCCACGGCGCACCAGGCGCGCCAGATACGCCTCGACGCTGTGCACCGGGACTCCGGCCATCGGGATCGGTGCGCCGGCGGACTGGCCGCGCGCGGTCAGGGCGATGTCGAGCAGGGTGGCGGCGCGGCGCGCATCCTCATAGAACATCTCGTAGAAATCGCCCATGCGATAGAACAGGAGCACGTCGGGGTACTGCGCCTTGATGCGCAGATACTGCTGCATCATGGGGGTGTGGTCTAGGTACGGATCAGCGTTCAAGGTTTCGACCGCTGTCCAAACTAGGGAGCGGCCCAATACGGCACATAGCGCGCGTTCCGTCTGCCCTGTTCAGGATCGGCTTCTACGATCTTGCCTGCCTGACGTGTATCTGCGATGACGCTTGAGGCGGCCTGATACTCGTCATCGCTTAAGGAAAAGCGTTTCCGTAGCGTGGTATTTGTCATGTAGTCACGTCGAATGTAGCGAACGACGCAGTGACAAAAGCACGCCCATACCTTATCCGCCTTAGAAAGCTGCCGGAAAGCCTTGGGGCCGAATATCACAACTTTCATGGCGTCTTCTGAAAAAAAGAATTCCGGCGCCGGGAGGGAGCGTTCCTCGATATCGATAATAGCTTTGTCAATGCCGCTTCCGCGCTCTTCGCAGAGACCCAGCTCGCGCATTGCTGCAGCGAGCTTTTCGTTCCGTGAGCGTCTGTCATCAATCATCCGATCAACGCCTATCAGCGAATTGCCAGGATTAGCTATTTCTAAGCGATCGTCATATATCTCGATGACTGGGCACGAGCCAGAAATTGTGAAATCTTGATGGATAAGAGCGTTGGCTACGATTTCCCTTATGGCGATTTCCGAGTACGTCGGTAGTGCTCTCCGCACGCCGTCCACAATTCTTTCCTGTGTCGGCAGCTTGTTCGTAATGAATCGCAGCAGCCCCGGAAAGCCGACGGCGTAGCCCTTTGTTCCTTCCGTCTCGCCAACTGACTTGGCCTTGTCCTTCCCTGAGTACTGAATTACCCGTATCGATTTGCCGGAAATCGACGGAAAGTGGCGAATATCGGAGGCAAAGAGCAGAGCACCTAGATTCGTGATGTCATGGCCGCCTTCGTTATCATCTCGTAAGAAGCCACGTTGTCTAAACGTTCTAATGATTTCGCTTTGACGCGGCGGTACTTCGTCGCCTCTCAACTTGTAATAGACGCTGGTATCCAATAGCGCAAATAGCTGATCTTCAGTTTGATGTGGAAGGGCAATGGCGCTTTCGAAGCGGTACCGCCCGGTTGCAAGCCATAGGGCGCGCTCGTGGTCAGGGAAATCGGCTAGAGGCTTTACGTTCTCGCCGAGCCTAATATATTCACATCCGGAAAATTTAACGGGACGCTCGTAGCTAGGCTCAACCGCCAGGATCGCATATGACTTTCCCGCGTCCTCGAAATCGCAGAATTCCATCATGAGCCTGGGGGCAACCAACCGGCTTAGCCAGTTCTGCAGATTTTCGCCGCCTATTTTTACGTCCTGCAGTTTTAAGGTCGTGCCGACTCGGCTCCGGGCTTTGTCTGCTATGCCCCATACAATGTAAGCCCTCTCTTGGCCGGCCAAGATCGCGGCGTTAGCGCAAGCGGATAAGGTCTTGCCTATCGTCTGGGGGTCAGCATTGTTGGTTTTAAACTCCAGCCACGCGGATTCTTCCCGCTTGAGCAGTCTTGCCAAAAGCGCGGCGGGGTCCTTGATTGGCATGGGTCCGTAACTTCCTTTTATCCCCCTTATATCAGAAGCGCGGCGGTCATTCAAAAATTAACCTGTAAAAACATGGCGTTACAGAGGAGGTGCCCGCAGATTTTTATAGCCCACTTGTATGTTCTAACAAGATCGAGCCAGGGGGCTTTAGCAGACTGCTTAGCATTTGAACATCGTGGGCAACCGACGGCGTTGAAAGGCCGCGCTCGGCGGTCCACCGCTTCGAAGGGAGGCCCGGTATCTGCCACCATAGCGGGCGCAGTGTACCGACTTTGGGGTCGGTCCCTGCACGGCGGTGGGTCAGTGCGGCAGCGGTGGGGGATTGGGCAGGAGGGGGACGACATGGCATTCCGACTTACCAGTGACGACTTCAAGGACGGCGACCGGCTGCCGGAGGCGCAGGTGTTCAACGGCATGGGTCATCGCGGCGCGAACCTCTCGCCGCCTCTGCGCTGGAGCGATGCGCCGGCGGGGACGAAGAGCTTCGTGGTGACGCTCTACGACCCGGATGCGCCCACCGGGTCGGGCTGGTGGCACTGGGTAGTGGCCAACATTCCGGCGAACGTCGACTCGCTGCCGCGCGGCTGCGGCAGTGGCCAGGGTGGACTGCCGCGCGGGGCCCTGCAGACCCGCACGGATTTCGGTCGCCCGGGCTACGGTGGAGCGGCGCCGCCGCCGGGTGGGCCGCATCGGTATATTTTCACCGTGCACGCGCTGAAGGTGGACCAGATCGACGTGGATGAGAACAGCAGCGGTGCCCTGGTCGGCTTTCTGACGCACATGCACGGTCTGGGCAGTGCCTCGCTGACGGCACATTACGGGCACTGAGCGCACGAGCGCACGACCGCACAGGGGCCCGACGATGTCAGGGTCGATTGATGACGCGGCGCTCGAGGCGTTATCGCTGCGCGTGGGACGCTCGCTCGAGGCGCTCGGCTGGCGGCTCGCGACGGCCGAGTCCTGCACGGGAGGGTGGCTGGCGAAGTGTCTGACCGACATCCCCGGCAGCTCGCGATGGTTCGAGCGCGGCTACGTCACCTACTCCAATGCGGCCAAGGCGCAGGCCCTCGGGGTGTCTGCCGAGGTCATCGAGACCTTCGGCGCCGTGAGCCGCCCGACGGCCGAGCAGATGGCGACGGGCGCGCTGCACGTCAGCGGGGCGGATCTTGCCATCGCGGTGACGGGGATCGCCGGCCCCGATGGGGGCTCGGTCGAGAAGCCTGTGGGGCTGGTGTGGTTCTCCGTGGCGCAGCGAGTGGGTCGTCTACACACCCAGGAGCACCGTTTCGCGGGCGACCGCGCGGCCGTGCGCCGCTCGGCCGTGGCCACGGCGCTCGCTCTGGTCGCCGCCGCGGTGGCCGGTGCCGCAGTGCCCGGCCATGGCTGAGCCGGTCGGGCGAGACGCCAGGCGGCGCGCTCGCGACGCCGAGCCGCGGGGTCGTGAAGCCGAGCCTTGGGGTCGCGGCACCGGCCGCGAGGATCGGCCCAAGGCACGCCGGCGGTTGTTCTTCGCGCTGGGGTTGGACGAGTCCTGCCGCACGCGGCTCGCCGAGTCGCTGAGCCAGTCGCTGGGCGTGTCGCTGAACGAGTCGCTGACCGGGGCGCTGACCCAAGCGCGGACCGTGCCGCCGACCGGGGCCGCCACGGCACCGCTCGCGGGGCTGTCGGGGCGCGCGGTGGCGCCGGCCGATTGGCACGTGACCTTGTGCTTCCTCGGGGCAGTGGAGGAACGACTGCTCGCGCCGCTGTGCGCGCAGGCGGCGCTGATCGAGGCAAGCGCGTTCGCACTACACCTGACGCGGGTGACCTATTGGCGCGCGGCGCACGTGCTCGCGGCACTCGCGGCGCCACCGCCCCCCGCCGCGCTGCAGCTGGCCGATGAGCTGCGCACGCGTTCGCGCGCGCTGGGACTCGCACCCGATGAGAAGCCGCTGCGGCCGCACGTGACGCTGATGCGCGGCGTGGCGCCGCCGCATTCGCGCAGCGCAGGCGGTGCCCGAGGCGCAGACGACGATCGAGGCGCAGACGACGCGGCGCGCGCCGCGCCCCTGGACCTGGCTCTGCCAGCGACGGAGTTTCAGCTGTTCGAGAGCCGCGAGCCGGCGGCGCGCGGCGCGACCGCCCTCGAGAGCCGCTACGTGTCGCTGGCGCGTTGGCCGCTGCGTTCCTGAGCCGGGAGGGCGCAGTTCCGCCGGGCGGCGCGACTCCGTCCGGCGGCGCGTCTGCCGCGCGCATTTCTGCACGGTGATCCTGGCTATTGCGACCGCGCGCTCGCGGCCGATGTGGGATAATTGCCCGCACACGCCGCTGCTCACGACCTCAAGACGCGGGTCGACGACAGGGGCAGGTCGCAGGACTTTCGAAGAGACTTTCGAAGAGGTTCACACCGCATGGACGACACTCGCAGGAAGGCGCTGGCCGCCGCGCTCGGGCAGATCGAAAAGCAGTTCGGCAAGGGCTCGGTCATGCGCCTCGGCGATGCCGCGGCGATCTACGACATCGAGACGATTCCCACCGGCTCGCTGGGACTGGATATCGCGCTCGGCGTCGGTGGTCTGCCGCGCGGACGCGTCGTGGAAATCTACGGCCCGGAGTCCTCGGGCAAGACCACGCTGACGCTGCAGGTCGTGGCACAGGTGCAGCGGCGCGGCGGCACCGCGGCGTTCGTCGATGCCGAGCATGCCCTGGATCCGGCGTACGCCGGCAAGCTCGGGGTCAATGTGGAAGATCTGCTGGTGTCGCAGCCGGACACCGGCGAGCAGGCGCTCGAGATCACCGACATGCTGGTGCGTTCGGGCGCCGTGGATGTCGTGGTGGTCGACTCGGTGGCGGCGCTCACGCCGAAGGCCGAGATCGAGGGAGAGATGGGCGAGCTGCAGGTCGGTCTGCACGCGCGCCTGATGTCGCAGGCGCTGCGCAAACTGACCGGCAACATCAAGCGCTCGAACACCATCGTGATCTTCATCAATCAGATCCGCATGAAGATCGGCGTGATGTTCGGCAATCCGGAGACCACGACCGGTGGCAATGCGCTGAAGTTCTACGCCTCCGTGCGCCTGGATATCCGCCGCATCGGCGCGATCAAGAACGGCGAGGAGGTGGTCGGCAACCAGACGCGCGTCAAGGTGGTGAAGAACAAGGTCGCGCCTCCGTTCCGTGAAGCGGAGTTCGAGATCATGTACGGCTCGGGTATCTCGCGCGAAGGCGAGCTCATCGAGCTGGGCGCCGCCAACGGGCTGATCGAGAAGGCCGGTGCCTGGTACAGCTACAACGGCGAGCGCATCGGGCAGGGCAAGGACAACACGCGGCTGTACCTGCAGACACACCCCGATATCGCCGCGGAGATCGAAGAGAAGGTCCGCCTGAAACTGCTGCCGCCGCAGAAACGTGCCGAGGAAAAGACCGCCTAATACGCTCGAGGAAGCGGCCGCGGGGCTGCAGGACGCGACCGCGGCGCGGACGATGGCAGCCGGCTGGCTATCGCGGCGTGACTACAGCCGCGCGCAGCTCGCTCAGCGGCTCGCGCAG
>JASHSK010000090.1 GCA_030038755.1 Gammaproteobacteria bacterium | reverse complement strand
GAAGCTTGGGCAGTATCCCGCGGCGGGATCTCCATGCGCGCGACGATGGTGCTGTTGGAGATTCTGCTTTGCAGTTTCGCGTGCGCCGCCGCAGTTTTCCTGTTGATGCGCCGCAAAACATTCGATCGGTCGGCAGTGCCGCATGCCGGCGCAGCTCGTCTGGGCCTCTTACTGTGGCCGGCGCTGGCTCTAGCCGTCGCCTCACCAGCCGTAACGCACGGGCAGCAGGCGTTTGCCGCAGACGATCCCTTGCTCAGTATTCCGGTAGGCGCAACAGAAAATGAACTCTCACGGATGCTCGTGCTGCGCGGGACCGGCACACCTTCAGCCATTGTTCCGACACTTCAAGTCCAGCCACTGATTCTCGCGCCAACGGCTGCCACTCGACACTGGAACGTGGTCATCGTGATGCTGGAGTCCGCACGAGCGCGCGACACGACGGTGTATACCCCGAGTCTGAACACCACACCTTTCCTCGCGGAGCTTGCCCGAGAGTCCCTCGTAGTCGACCACATGTATGCCTCGATCCCACGAACCACGGACGCGTGGATCTCCATTCTCGCCGGCCGCTACGCCGGCTCGGACGGGGTCGTCGGAAACTGGGCGAACGATCATCCGCCAGTCGTCCCATCGAGCATGCCACGCCTTCTCCGAGCACAAGGGTACACATCGGCATTCTTCCTTCCGACGACACTTAATTTCGGGGCGGACGCCGCCGTCGTACGGGCGCTGGGCTTCGACGAGGTGGTCCCGAAGGAATCGATTCCCGAGCCGGCGAGCGGTCTCGTCACGCCGTTCGGCTGGGAAGACCGCGCGCTCTTGCCGCCGATCGGCCGCTGGCTCGATCAGCGGGCATCGGACAAACGCCCGTTCTTGCTCGCGGTCATGACGAACATAGGCCACAATCCCTATGGGCTGCCCTCCGATTACCGCACGCAACGCTTTCCAAGCCTGAACGAGAAGCACGAGCGCTATCTCAACTGCATGCACTACATCGACGGCTACGTGCACGACCTCGTGCAGGAGCTGCGCGATCGCGGGCTTCTAGAGAACACCCTCCTCATCGTGCTGGGAGACCACGGCGAAGCGTTCGGCGAGCACGGCAGCTTCGTTCGTGCGGATGGGCTCCACGAAGAGCTCCTACAGATTCCCATGCTCGTTCGCCTGCCCTCCGTCGCCCGGCGCACCGGACATATCGGCGGCCTGCGGCAACAGATAGATGTTCTGCCGACCGTGGCCGACGCACTGGGATTTAAGCTGAGCGGCGGAGCGCTTCCAGGAAGCTCCCTGCTTTCCGACCCACGCGGCCACGATGCGCTGTTCTTCTCACAGTACTGGGACAACAGGGCCCTCGCGCTGCGCGTCGGCAACCTGAAGTACGTCTATTACTTCGGGAATGATCCTCCGGAGACCTTCGATTTGAGAGCGGACCCGATGGAACGCCGGAACATCGCTGGAAAATTGCCTTTGCGCGACGAACTCCAGGCACAAATCGACATGCTCGCCTGGCGCGACAGAGCGGCTCAGACGTTTCCAGCGGGAATCGTGGGCCGGCCGATCGGCTCCAAAGCCCGCGACTTCAAGCGGGTCAACACTCTTGCTGCGCGCGGGTCACGCTAGCTCGCGGGTTTATGCTTTTATGCTAAAGCGTCGATTCGCCTGCTGCTCGTAAGGCGGGGGCGCCTTAGCGGCGGTGGAATCAGCTGCCGCATCGAACCAGCGGCTGTGTGGACAGCGGCCGTAGCGAATCTCACTCAGGGACTGACAGGTTTTCACCAATACCATGGCAGCGGCCCTCAGGCTCCCATGATGAGTCGACAGATGACCAAAGCATTCCAGCGACCCCAGACCGACTGCACGCATGTCCGCGTTAGCCGCGCCGCCGGCACGCATGAAGCTCACATCCCGACGCAGCAGCCGGGTCGTCGGCTGTAGCGTTCGCTCCAGCTCGTAATATTGCGTAGTGTCCGCTGCCAATCTCAGACGCGCGTCGAATCCCCCGATCGCCTGCAGCAACCTGCGCTTCGTGAACTGACCCTGATGCACCGGGTACAGTCCCCATCCGCGCAGCTGTCCGAGTAGCCGGGGGACCCGGCGGTGCCGCCAGAACCCCACCGCACCAGGCTCTCCCATCACCGCGTCTCCTAGTATGAGAGCCGGACTATGCTGACTGCCAGGGTCAATGCCGTCCATCGCCGCCGCCAGAGTGCCAGCCGACACCAGAAAATCGTCCGCGTTCAGGAACAGCACGTACTCACCTCGGGCCGCCCACAGGCCCTTATTCATCGCATCGTAAATCCCCGAGTCGGGCTCATACACGCGCCGCATCAATTGAGACTCGGCGGCCCACCGATCAATGAGCTCCCGCGTGCCGTCCTTGGAACCGCCGTCGACCAGTACGTGCTCAACTGGAAACTCGGTCCGCTGCCGGGCCACCGAGGCAATAGTGTCAGACACCGTTGACGCTGCGTTCAGCGCCACTGTGACTATAGACACCAGAGGATCCATGGAGCCCATGGAGATAATGTCCTATCGGTTCCCACGCTCAGAGCTGACCGAGCCCCGTCCCGGAGCGGAGGTCATCATCAATCTTGTCGGCAGGGATAGCCGGCGGCCTTCCTCACAGGGCCGACGTTCTCGCTCGACCGTACGTCGATGAAGCCTAGTAGAAATGATGCGAAGACGAGCTCCGCGCCGGCGATCATTAGGGTTACCGACGGTATGGCTATCCGCATCATGCGCGTCGGATCGAGTGCCGCAAGACCCGTCGCGGCCCAACTCCTGACCGAGTAGACCGCCAGCCCGAGGCCCACCAGCCCCAGTGTCATTCCAATCGCTACACCGCGCTCAACAGTAAAGCTCCCGAGAAAACGCGACAGCGTCGGCGTGAGCGGCAACTCTCCTTTCAGTACCCCGACGGTGCGGGCTACCAAGGAGAACAGTAGCAGTTGCGTCCCAAGAATGGTCGCGCCGGCCGCGTATAGCATCGTGTGGATGTCGAAGCCGACCCCATCTATGACGACCGGACCGTGCAATACGGCGGCCTCCGTCGCTAGACCCGCACCGATCAGGCAAGTGCCGGGATATAGCATGAGCCAGCGCGGGCTCATCATGAGCAAAAAGCGCAGGTGCCTCCAGCCGTCCCTCCAGCTTCGCAGGTGCGGCGGACGCGATCGACCGGCCCGCGAAAGAATGGTTGGCACCTGTGCAATCTGCCAACCTGCCAGAGTCGCCTTTACAATCATCTCGCTGGCGAATTCCATGCCGGGTGCCCGCAGTCGCAGATCCGCTGCGGCCGCTCGTCTGAAACCGCGGAGTCCACAGTGGAAGTCTCCAATCGGAGAGCCGAACAGCAGCCGCCCAAAGAAGCTCAGCACCGGGTTACCCAGATAGCGATGCAGCGCCGGCATCGCCCCCGGCCGGATACCCCCGCGGAAGCGGTGACCGATGACCATATCGTGGCCCGCACGCAACCCATCCAGGAAACCATCGAGCCGTGAGAAGTCATAGCTATCGTCGGCGTCCCCCATGATCACATAGCGCCCGCGGGCCTCACGGATGCCGCCGATCAGTACATTGCCATAGCCTTTCTGTCCGATGCGCACCACGCGTGCGCCCGCAGCACGAGCGGCGACAACCGAACCGTCCGAAGAGTCGTTGTCGGCAACCAGGATCTCTCCTGCGACCCCACGCCGCTGCAGAAAACGCCGCGCTTTGCGGACACACGTCCCGACCGTCTCAACTTCGTTCAGGCATGGCATCAGAATGGTCAGCTCGAGCTGGTCGGACTCGCCGGATTGCTTCTCCGCCGCGCTGCGCCCTGAGGCGTTGGAGATATCGGCAGCCAGGGACTTAGGAGCTGCGTCCATGTTCGGAGAAATGCAGTGCCGCGTACCGTCTCGTCGCAGTATCACCGCGACCGGGCGCTCATGGAGTGACCCACTCAGCAGATTTCTTAGGTCACTCGATCGGATAAGGTAGAGACCTATCCTCCGGTTGGGCATTCGCGATTCTTGCGTAGTAGTGGCCGTCGCGGCGGCCACAGACTACCCGCGGTGTGCCATTCAGCCAATCACTCACGCGCCCCAGATAGGCAACACCGTCACCGCTCGCCGGATCATCGAATTTCAGCCAACCGCGACTCACCCAGGCCGTCTCGTCCGTGTTCAAGTAGTAGCGCTTCC
>JASHSK010000089.1 GCA_030038755.1 Gammaproteobacteria bacterium | reverse complement strand
TGCACCGGCCCCGTGTTGGCATTGACCAGCGCGCTGCAGGCGCCGGGAGTGGTCAAGGCGTTGTCGTTGATCGACAGCCAGTACTCGGCGTACTGCTCGGCGTCCGATGCCGCCTGGAAGGCGCGTTGCTTCTCGCGCACGTTGCCCGCGATCATCTCCTGCACGGTGAGGCTGCTGAACATGCTCAGGGCCAGAATAGTCATCACGATCAGCAGCAGCAGAGTCGCGATCAGCACGACGCCGCGCGCGCGGGAGGCGCTGCCCCGCCGGTGTGTCCGGCGGGGCCCGTGGCTGCGGGGGGGAACGAGCGGAGTGTGCATGGGTAGGGTGGTGTCGGTGTCGGTCAGGTGGTGTTGATGCCGACCTGATTCTGCAGGTCGATGACGCGCGAGAAGCTCACCGTGGAGTTTGTGTACCCCGGTTGCCCGTAGAGCGGATTCGCGAAGGTCAGCGTGACCTTGACGGCGATCACGGACCCCCACAGTCCCAACATGGTGACCTGGCTGGCCGTCAGATACGTATCCACGCTGTTGGTCGTTCCGGTGGTGGTCACGCCATAGAGCGCCGACAGCTGCGTCACGCCGTTGACGAGCGGCACCGCAGCGCTCACCCCGTCGGGCGAGCACAGCAGCTGGCCGCTGAGCTGCCCGTTGGGCAGAGTGAACGTGTTCACCGTGAACACGTTCACGAAGCCCGCCACACCCGTGCTCATCGATCCGGTACAGCTGATGATGCCGTCCATGCCGGAGCTCATGTAGCGCACGACGATGGTGTCGGAACTGTTGCTGCCGCCCGTGGTGCCGCCGATCATCTGCCCGACGGCCAGCGAAACCTGGGTGTTTGCCGGCGTGAAGGCGCCGAAGTACGTCGAATCATCGGCGCTGTAGAGAGAGGGATCGGGGAAGTAGCCGGCGATCTGGATGACGTCGTTGAGCATCGACATGCCCAGTCGCTCCTCGTCCTGCAGTTGCGTGAGCGCCGTCTGATTCAGGTCGGCGTTGCGCACGTTCTGCTCGATGGTCAGCAGACCGCCGAGCAGGAACAGCGCGATGAACAACGCGACCAGGATCTCGATGAGCGTGAAGCCCGCCTGTCGCCCCGCCTGACGCGGCGCCGCTGGGATGGCACTGGAGGCACTCATGGCACGACGTACAGCGTGTACTGGGCCTGCTGGATCGACAGCAGGCCACCTGCGCTCTGCTGCGCGCTTTCCTGGGAGTTGACCGCGACCGCGTTCTCGTTCCAGCTGATCGAGATCGTGCAGTCGACCGGCACGTCGGCCGGATTGCAGGTCACCTCGGCGGTCGGCGAGGGCAGCAGGGTGTTGATATCCGTGCTCCAGCTGTCCACATCCTGGCCGGCCAGCTGCACGCCGCTGCAGGGCGCTGCCTCACCGGAGCTGCACATGCAGGAATCGACCCCATTGGAGCACGCATAGCCCGATTGCGCGGCGACCGACAGTGACTGCGACAGATCTCCGGTGCTCGCCACGACCGTGCCGACGCCGGGAGTGCTCGGAGTGATCATGATCGTCGGTGCGACGTCCGTCGAAGCCCAGTACGATCGGTCGGAATGCATCGCTGCCGCGAGGCTCGAGGCCTCGATCGCAGCCAGCGCGCGCCCGCGTGATTCCCCGCTGGTGTCGAGAGCCAGCGCCTGCATCTTGGCGATGCCGAGCATGCCGATACCAATGATGAACAGCGCGACCATGACCTCGACCAGCGTGAAGCCGCGCGCAGCGCGGGGGCCGCGGCCAGCGCACGCCATCATCGGGCTCATGTGCAGGTCACTCCCGTGACGGTGCTCGGACCGTAGGTCTGCGTGGTCAGCAGGCCCGACATGCCGATGACCAGGCAGCGCGTGTACGCGGAGCTGTCGGTGGAGTCATGCAGCGACAGCGTGAGGATGCCGACGGCCGACAACCCGCTCGCGAAGCCCTCGCGGTTGAACGCGATCGATTGCACGGCGGCGTCGACCGAGACGGTGTCGCCGCTGGTGAACGCCGGCTCATAGCGCAGCACGGTGTCGTTGCTGGACGACTGCACGATCCAACCATCGTTCCAGGGAGCGACCAGCGAGCAGGTCATGCCGTCGTTGGACGGGCACACGGTCACCGGCACGCCCTCCTTGATCGCCTCGTAGCGCGCGAACTGCATGTCGCCGAGCAGCTGGTTGATCTCCGCGGACATCCGATTGCTGGTGGTGACGTAGCGGTACGACGGAATGGCGAGCGCCATCAGGACCGCGGCGATCGCGATCGTCACGAGCAGCTCGATGGCGGTCACTCCGCGGTGCTTGCCGGGTAGATCCATGTGGACAACCGTAGGCGCGCTGGCTTGCGGCAAGCTGGCTGCGATGCGCCGGCTGCTCAGAATGAGACGGCGTTCACAGTGGCCGCCTCGGCGTGCGCGGTGCCGCCCGCCCGCGCAGCGCTCGCGTCCCGCGTGTCGGGGCGCGAGCGCTGCACGATGAGCGCCGCAGAGTGGAACGAGACCCGCAGGCGCGCCCCGCGGCCGTCGGGACCGGCGCCGATCGTCAAGCTCGCCTGATGCAGGCGCGCGATCTCCTCGACGATCGCGAGTCCGAGACCCGCACCGTAGCCCGGCGAGCCGGGGCGCCGATAGAAGCGCTCGCGCACACGCCCCCGCTCGGCTTCGGGGATGCCCGGCCCGTCATCCTCCACTTCCAACCAGGGCTGGCCGCGCGCCGCGCGCTCGATGCTTGCGGCGCCATGGATGGCCTGGGCGTCCCGGGTATCCCGGGCGTCCCGGACACCCTCGCCGTCGACGCCGCCCTCGACTCCGCAGCGCACCGTCACGCGACCGCCGCGCGGGGTGTACTTCAGCGCGTTGTCGATCAGATTCGCGAGCAGATCCTCCAGCAGCCAGGCGTCGCCCGACACGGTTGCGGAACACGCCTCGGCGCCCAAATCGATGCCGGCCTGATCGGCGCGCGTCACGTGCCGTTCCACCAGGTCACGCACCAGCGCATCCAGGGCCACCGTCTCGAACTGCCCGTCGAGCGCGGAGGCGGGCTCGGCACGCGCCAGCGAGAGCAGCTGGTTCGCGGCGTGGGCCAGCGACTGCGCCGCGCGCTGCAGACTCGCAAGCTGCGCCACCGCGCGCTCGGACAGCGGTTCACTTTGGAGCAGCTCGATCTGCGCCAGCAAACCCGCCACCGGTGTGCGCATCTGATGCGCGGCGTCGGCGACGAAGCGGCGCTGCGCCGTCGCGGCATCGTGCAGCAGCTCGAGCACGCGGTTGAAGGCGGCCACCAGCGCGCGCAGCTCCCCGGGCACGCCGGTCTCATCGAAGCGCTGCAGTTCGCGCCGCGAGTGCGCCTCGGCCTGCTCGCGCAGCCGGCCGAGGGGGTGCAGACCGAAGTACACGGCCGCCCACACCACCAGCAGCGTCATGTCGAGCTCGGCAAAATCCAGCAGCAGCTTGCCCAGCAACATGACCCGCTGCGTCCGCTCGCGCCGCGCGCGCGTCTCGGCGATCGTGACGGTCGCAACCTTGCCCCTGAAGGGGACCTCGACGCTCGCCAGGCGCACCGCACGGCCCCGCAAGCGCGCGTCCTGAAACAGCGGGCCGCCATCGGCGCCGGGCGTGCGCGCCAGAGCCAGGCGCGCCAGATCGGCGTCGCCGGCGATGAGCGCGCCGCTGGGGCCGGTGATCGCCAGATCGCGGGCGGACGTGTCAGTCCCACCGTCGCCCCCGACGTCACGCAGCAGCGCGGGGATGCCCAGCAGCCGGCGGCCCGCGCCGCCGTCCACCTGCAGGTCGGCCGCGACGGCGAACGCGGCGCTGGCGAGCGCCTGGTCGTAGGCGTCCTGCGTACTGATCGTGGCCACCCGGCGGTCCACGAATGCGCCGGCGAGCATCAGCACGGCGAGCGCCGGCAGCAGCAGCAGCAGCAGGCGCCTGCGCAGAGTCATGATCGCGCCGGGCCGGCCGCGGCCTGTGCCGCCGGCGGCTGCGAGGCGGCGCGCGGCTCCTCGAGCCGGTAACCGAGGCCGCGGATCGCGCGGATGACGGCGCCCTCGCCGAGCTTGGCGCGCAGACGCGAGACATGGGTCTCGAGCGCATTGGCGCTGAGGTCCTGCTCCCAGCCGGCGAGCGCCTGCAGCAGCCGCTCCTTGGCGACGACGCGACCGGGATGGTGCGCGAGCGCCTCGAGCACCGCCCACTCGCGACGCGTGAGCTCGACCGGTCGGCCGTCGACCAGCAGCTGCCGCCCGTTGAGATCGATGGTCAGACGCGCCAGACGCAGCGCCCCGCCCGGCAACTGACTGGCGCGACGAATCAGCGCGCGGCAGCGCGCCACCAGCTCGGCCTGCTCGAACGGCTTCATCAGGTAATCGTCGGCTCCGAGCTCGAAGGCGCGCACTTTCTGTGGCAACGCGAAGCGCGCCGTCAGCATCAGGATCGGCAGAACGCTGCCTGCGGCGCGCAGCCGCGCGAGCAGGCTCAGACCATCGATGCCGGGCAGTCCGATGTCGAGAATCGCCAGGTCGAAGGGCTCGGTCTCGAGCGCGGCGGCGGCCCGCTCGGCGCTGGGCACGCGATCCACCGTGAAGCCCGCGCTCGCCAGCCCGCGTGCAATCGCGTCGGCCAGCAGCTCATCGTCTTCGACCAGCAGTACGCGCATATTCCGCTTGGGTCGGCCGGACCACTGCGCTGCCCGCGGCGCGACAGCCGCCCGCCTTCCGCTCCCGAGCGCGTCAGCCCGCGGTGGAGCTGTCGCGCAGAATCTTCGGCGTGATGAAGATCAGCATCTCGTCCTTGTCGTTCTCGTTGGTCGTGGTCTTGAAGAGGTTGCCGAGCACCGGAATGTCGCCCAGCCAGGGTACCTTGGTCGCGGACTTGCTCTGAGTGGTCTCGAGAATGCCTCCCAGCACCACGGTCTCGCCGTCACTGAGCAGCACCTGGGTCTGAATGGCGCGTGTGTCGATCGCCGGCACGTTCACGCCGCCGGATTCGACCACGACCTGGCCGACGCTGTCGTCCGAGACCGTCAGGTCCAGGATGATGCGGTTATCCGGGGTGATCAGCGGCTTGACCTTCAGCAGCAGCACCGCGTCTTTGAACGCGATCGTGGTGGCGCCGCTCGAAGCGGACTCCTGGTAAGGGATCTCGATACCCTGCTTGATCGAGGCCTCCTGCTGATTCGCCGTCACCACGCGCGGCGAGGATTCCACCGTGGCGAGGTTCTCGGTCTGCGCCGCCGACAGCTCCAGATCGACCAGGTAGTTGGAGCTGAGGATGCCGAAGGCAATCGAGCCTGCCGGGCTGCTGACCGGCAGGTTCACGTTGTAGCTGTTCGTCGAAGTGGACGTGCCACTGCTGCTGCTCGACAGGTTCGTGAGTGTCGTCTGCGGCGAGATGCCCAGGCCGCCCGTGGTGCCGCTGGTCTGAAACAGGCCGTTGTTGTTCTGCGCCTGCAAGCCGAGGATCGAGCCGAGCTGGCGCTCGAAGTCGTTGTTGACGATGACGATGCGCGCCTCGATCTCCACCTGCTTGACCGGAATATCCAGCGTGGAGACCAGCCGCCGTACATCGGAGAGACGCTCGTCCGTGTCCTGCACCAGCAATGTATTGGTGCGGTCATCCACCGCGACAGTGCCACGCGAGGAGAGCACCGAGCTCGCGTTTCCTCCACCCTTGCCCTTGAGCAGCGCGGCGATGTCGGACGCTTTGGCGTAATTGACCTGCAGGAACTCGGAGTGCAGCGGCTCGAGCTGCTGGATGTCCTTCTGCGAGGCCAGATCCGCCTTCTCGCGCGCGGCCAGCTCCTCGGCCGGCGCGACGATGATGACGTTGCCGTCCTGCCGCTTGCCCAGACCCTTGGTGGTGAGCACGATGTCGAGCGCCTGATCCCAGGGCACGTTCTGCAGCCGCAGCGTCACGTTGCCGGTGACCGAGTCGCTGACGACGATGTTCTGTCCACTCGCATCCGCCAGCAGCTGCAACACCGCGCGCGTGGAGATGTTCTGGAAGTTCAGCGTCAGCCGCTCGCCGCTGTAGGACTTCTTCACCTCGGCGGCACCCGGGGCCTGCGCGGCCGGCTTGACGGGTGAGACCTCGACCACATACTGATTGTCGGTCTGATAGGCGAGCTGATCGAAGTTGCCGCTCGCATCCAGGACGATGCGTGCGTCGCCGTTGATGCGCTCGGCCTCGAAGCCGGTCACCGGGGTGCCGAAGTCGAGCGTGTCATAGCGGCGCGTGAGCTTGCGCGGCAGGTCGGTACCGGCAAAGTCGAGGACCACCTGCGAGCCCTCCTGCTTGAGGTCGACGGGCGTATGCGGGTCGGACAGGCGCACCACCAGTTGCGCGGCCCCCGTGGCGCTGCGGCGGAAGTCGATGCTCTGGATGGCGCGCGGTGCCGGTGCGACGGCCGCGGCGTCGATGGCAGCGCCGGCCGCGGTACTCGTGGTGCTCGTGCCGCCCGCGCCCACGGTCACGACGATGTCATCGCCGCTCACCTGCGTCTGGTAGGGCAGAGGACGGTCCAGGTCCAGCACCAGCCGCGAGCGTCCCTGGGCTTGCGCCGCGAGAATGCTGTCCAGACCCCCCGTGTTGATATCGATGCGTCGCGAGGGCAGCGCCAGCGCCGTGTTGGGCAGATCGAAGGAAATGCGCGCCGGCTTGTCGATCGCGAAGGCCAGCGGCACGGATGCCGGACCGGACATGTGCAGCGTGAGCTGCACCCGCGAACCGCTCAGCGCCTGCCAGTCGACGGAGCGCAGCGTGTTGGACGCCGTGGCTACGACCGGGACGGCTGCGGGCACCTGCGCGACCACCGGTTCGGCCTGCGGGGCCGGTGGGGCACTCGCGGTCTGCGGGGCGCTACCAGCAGCGCTCTCGGCCGCGGGCGTCGCGCCCGGCAGCAGCAATCCGGCTGCCGCCGCGGCCAGCGCCAGGGCGCTGGCCTGCACACGCAGCGATTGTAGATAGGACCGTTTCATGCGCTTGAATCTCCCTGCCATTCTGTCGTCGCGCTCACTGGCTCAGCGCCAGCGCCGCGGGGCGCTCGACGTAGCCGCCCAGTCCATCGGGCACGATCTCGGTCAACGAGATCTTCGACGGGGTGATCTCGGTGATGGTGCCGTCGTTCTGACCCATGTGGTTGCCGACCACCACGCGATGCACGCGCCCGTCGCCGGCGAGCACCAGGCCGTAGTGGCCGCCGCCCATCGCGAGGGTGCCCACCATCTTCAGCGTGTCGAGCGAGTACTGCTCGAGGTACTCGCGCGGCCGCGTGTTGTCCGGGCGCACCGAGCTCGCGCCGACCAGCGAGGGCTCGAACGGCGAGCGCAGCTTCTCGTCGACGTAGGTGAAGGCGTCGTAGGGCTTGATCTCCGGCAGCGGCTCCACGCGGCCGCCCGATTCCGCCTTGACCTGGCGGATGAAACTGTTCAGATCCGAGTCGGAGCTGCTGCAGCCGGCGAGCAGACCCGCGCACAGCATGATCGCGAGCACCGCACCGAGCGAGGCGGTGAGCGGCCTGGTAATGCGCGTCCCGCGCGCTGGCAGCTGTGTGCTCATGCTTCAGTGTCCCCGCCGACCCTTCTGCGCCTTGGCCTTCTGCGCCTCGCCGGCCGCGATCTCCGAGTCATCCAGATAGCGATAGGTCTTGGCGGTCAGGTCGAGCTGCAGCGTGCCGCCCGTGGAACTCTTGTCGAGCGGTGTGATCTGGATGTCGTGCAACGTGACGATGCGCGGCAGCGCCGCGATCCCGCTGACGAACTCGCCGAACTCATGATAGGTGCCGGTCATGCTGATCTTGATCGGCAGCTCCGCGTAGAAGTCCTGCTTGACCTCCGCTCCTGGCTGGAAGACCTTCTGCTGCAGCGCTGCGGCAAGCCCCGTCTGCGAGATGTCCACCAGCAGGTTCGGCACCTCGGTCTTGCTCGGCAGCTGGCGCAGCATCGCGCCGAAGGAGCGCTCGATGTCGGCCAGCTGCTGCTTGTAGACCGCCAGGTTGGCCGCCTTGGCGTGCTTGGTGCGAAACTCGGTGCGCAGCGTCTGCTCCTGGTCCTCGCGCCGCTGCAGCTGCGGCATCTGGTTCTGCCACACGATCACGTACACCAGCGCGATCGAGGCGACCACGAAGCACGCCAGCACCGCCAGGACACGCACCGGCAACGGCCAGCGCCCCGGGTCGCGCGGGTCCAGCGAGCGCAGCTCCCGCAGCACGTTCGTCGCGTTCATCGCGTCAGCCCCGTGATCGCCGGCGCATTCCCCGAGCGCCTGACCGTGTGCGTGGCGTCAGGCGGCGGTGCGCCAAAATCATCGTCACTCTGCGAGTCGAGGCTCACTTCCTGCGCGTCCAGCACGAAACTGCTGCCCGTGCCGCTGTCCTTCTTGGTTTCGACGACCTCCAGTTCCGGATCGCGCAGCCACTGCGAATCGGCGATGTTGCGCATCAGCGTGGAGACGCGCGTGGGGGACTGCGCGATCCCCTCGAGCTTCAGAGCGCTGCCGCTTTGCTTGACCGAGGTCAGGTAGACCCCGTCGGGCATGATCTTCACCAGCTCGTCGAACAGGTGCACGACCTCGGGTCGCGAGCGCTGCAGCTTCTCGATGATCTGCATGCGCGAGATGAAGTTCTGCTTCTGCTGCTCGAGGTCGTTGATCTCCTCGATCTGCTTGTCGAGCACGCGAATCTCGGCGTGCAGCCGCGCGTTGCGCGCGTCCTGCGCGTCGATCAGCTGGCCGAACAACAGATAGCTGGCGAAGGCCACGACGCCGGCGACACCGACGGCGCCGCCGAGAGCCACGTAGAACCCGACGCGCCGCTCGCGGCGTAATTGATCGCGCCAGGGTAGCAGGTTGATACGTGGCATTAGTCGAAACTCCGCAGCGCAAGCCCACAGGCGGTCAGCAGCGCGGTAGCGTCGCGTGCCACCGCCTGGGCGCGCGCGCGCGAGGACAGCTTCATCTGTCCGAGCGGATCGCCGCGTTCCGCCGGGATGCCCACGCGACTCTGAATGACGTCGGCCACGCCGGGGATGTTGGCGCAGCCTCCGCACACCAGAATCTTGTCGGGCTGCTCGCGTCCGGTGCCCGAGGCCAGATAGAACTGCAGCGAGCGGCTGACCTGCTGCGTCATATCGTCGATGAACGGATCGAGCACCTCGGCCTGGTAGTTGTGCGGCAGGCCGCCCTCTTTCTTGGCGCGTCCGGCCTCCTCGATCGACAGCCCGTAGGTGCGCATGATCTCTTCGGTCAACTGCTGGCCGCCAAAGGCGAAGTCGCGCGTGTAGACGACCTTGAGGTTGCGCAGCACGCTGAAGGTGGTGCTGCTGGCGCCGAAATCGGCGACTGCCACGCTGTGGTCGATGCCGCCATCCGGCATCTGGTGAGTCATCAGCCGGCAGGCGTTCTCGAGCGCGAACGCCTCGACGTCCACGATGCGCGCGGTCAGCCCCGCCGCGGCTGCTGCGGCACGGCGCTGCTCGACGTTCTCGCTGCGCGAGGCGACGAGCAGCACATCGATGGATTCGCCGTCCTTTTCCGAGTTGCCGAGCACCTCGAAGTCGTAGCTGACTTCGTCCATCGGGAAGGGGATATACTGATCGGCCTGCATTTCGACCTGCGCTTCCAGCTCTGTTTCGCGCAGGCCTCGCGGCATCTGGATCACCTTGGTGATGGCGGCATCGCCGCTGATGGCGATCGCGGCCTCGCGCGTGCGCGCGCCCGAGCGCTTGACGGCGCGGCGGATGGCGTCACCCACCGCCTGCGGATCCACCAGGGTTTTTTCATTCATGGCGTTGGGCGGGGTGGGCTCGGCCGCGTAGGATTCGACGCGATATTGGCCACCCGACATCGCCAGCTCGATGAGCTTGATCGACGAGGTGGTGATGTCCAAGCCCAGCAGCTGGCGACGGTTGCTCGTGAGAAGGAACACTTTTTCCCTAACCCTTTCAGTGGCCTAGGAGCGCTTTCCCGAACCCAAGTCCTTGCGTTCTCGCCGCCCAGGCGGTGGAAACTCGAGCGCAACGTGCGCGGCTTCCGGCATCGGGGCCGCCTGCGTGGTTAACCTTAAACTGCCGGCGGAAGCAGCAGCCGTGATGCAGCTCTAAGTTTGTGAGGGTCGCCGGGCGGCGACAGCGCGCGCCACGGGGCGGCGCGGCCCCCTGCCTGTGCGCGTCGGTGCACGGCAGCAGGCGACGTAATCCCGTGCAGCGCGCTCGCTGTTATGCTTGAGTTCCTTGGATCCCTGGAACGCAGCGGTCACGGAAGGACGTCCCAATCCTTTAAAGAGGTCCAGCTTGCGCAGACTACCGACGATCCGGCTGCTGGGACTGTGCGTCATCGCCGCCCTCACGCTTGCGCTGATCGGTGCCACGGCGCTGCTGGGCAGCTACGTCTACCTCGAGCCCTCGCTGCCCACGGTCGATGCCATGCGCAGCGGCAGCCTCGCCGTGCCGCTGCGTGTGTACGCGCGTGATGGCGAGCTGATCAGCGAGATCGGTGACAAACGGCGCCTGCCGGTGGCCTACCAGGATATCCCGGTGCTGGTGCGCGACGCGTTCGTGTCCGCCGAGGACGAGCGCTTCTTCGAGCACCACGGCTTCGATTACAGCGGCGTGCTGCGCGCCGCGTGGGTGGATCTCATGTCGGGGGACTTCTCCCAGGGCGCGAGCACCATCACCATGCAGGCGGCGCGCAACATGTTCCTGAACTTCGACAAGACCATTCGCCGCAAGCTGCAGGAGATCTTTCTCACCTACCGCATGGAGCATGAGTTCACCAAGGAACAGATCCTCGGTACCTACCTGAACGTGATCTTCCTCGGGCAGCGCTCCTACGGGGTCGCCGCCGCCGCGCAGACCTATTTCGGCAAGCCGCTCGCGCAGCTCACGGTGGCGCAGGCGGCAACGCTCGCCGGCATTCCCCAGGCGCCCTCGCGTTACAACCCGATCTACAACCCGCGCGCGGTCAAGGCGCGGCGTCACTATGTACTCGGTCAGATGCTCAAGCTCGGCTACATCGACGCGGCCACTGCGCAGAGCGCGGACGCCGAGCCGGTGCAGGCGCGCGATCACGGCAGCTTCTCACAGGTCGAGGCGCCGTACGTGGCCGAGATGGCGCGTACGGCGCTGGTGGCTCGCTACGGCGAGGACGCCGTCAACGCCGGCTACAAGGTGTACACCACGATCGATGGACGGCTGCAGGCCGCCGCCAACCGCGCGCTGCGGCTCGGGCTGATCGAATACGACCGCCGTTACGGCTATCGCGGCCCGCTCGGACACCTGCAGCTCGCGGCGACACTGTCCACGGCGCGGCTGGAGGCCGCGCTCGCCCCGCTGCCGACGATCGGCGATCTGCAACCGGCGGTGGTGATGTCCGTGGCCGGCCGCAGCGCGCGCGTGTACGTGCAGTCGCTGGGGTTCGCGCAGATCGACTGGGACGGTCTGTCGTGGGCGCGACGGCACCTCTCGGATACGCGCACCGGACCGGCGCCGCAGCATGCCAGCGACGTGCTGCATCCCGGGGATCTGGTGTACGTGATCGCCAATGGCGCGGGCGTGGCGCAGCTCGCCGAACTGCCCACCGCGCAGGGCGCGCTCGTGGCGCTCGATCCCGATGACGGAGCGGTGGCCGCGCTGGTCGGCGGGTTCGATTACTACAACAACAAATTCAATCGTGTCACGCAGGCACGACGCCAGCCCGGCTCCGGCTTCAAGCCATTCCTGTACTCGTGCGCGCTCGATCACGGCTTCACGCCCGCGACCATCGTGCTCGACGCCCCGATCACCTACGACGACAACACCCAGGAGCAGATCTGGCGTCCGAAGAACAGCGAGGGCGTGGATGACTTCGAAGGTCCGATGCGTCTGCGCGAGGGGCTGGTGTTCTCACGCAACCTGATGACGATCCGCGTGGTGCGCGATCTGGGCGTGGACAGCGCTGCGGCCTGCACTGCGAAGTTCGGCTTCGATCCGAAGCAGATGCCGCAGGATCTGACCCTCGCGCTCGGGAGCCTCCCGGTCACGCCATTGCAGCTGGTGAGCGCCTATGCCGTGTTTGCGAATGGCGGCTATCGCGTCGACTCGTACTTCATCGATCGGATCGAGGATGCCTCCGGGCAGATTGTTTACCAGGCCGCGCCCAAGATGGTGTGCGACTATTGCGATGACGGCACGGTTCCGTCGGCACCCTCCGGTGCCGACGCGGGGGCCAACACTGCCGCCGCGGGCACGAACCCCGCCGCGAATGCAGGGACAGCCGCCAGCGCAGGCGCCGCTACAAGCGCAGGCGCTGGCAACGCCGGCACGGTGGCGAGCACCGCGAACACCGAGGCGGCCACGAGCTTTCCGCTGGCGGCCGCGGCTTCGGCTGCCGCAGCAGCAGCCACTGCCATGCCGATACCGGCCACGCCCGCAGCGCCGGGAGCGGCCTCGCCGATCGGGCTGGCGGGCACCCCGGCGGGTGCCGCGGCTGGGGGTACCGCTGCCACCGACCCTGATCGTCCGCCGGCCGTGCTCGCGCCGCCGCTGCTGCCGCCCGACCGTATCGCCCCGCGCGTCATCTCGGCGCAGAACTGCTGGCTGATGGACGACATGATGGCGGATGTCATCAAGCGCGGCACCGGCGTGCGTGCCCTGGTGCTCGATCGCAGGGATATCGCCGGCAAGACCGGCACCACCAACGATGCGCGCGACGCCTGGTTCAACGGTTTCAATCGCCACATCGTCGCCAGCGTCTGGGTGGGCTACGATGACTCGCAACCGCTGGGCACGGAAGAGCAGGGTGCCGTCACGGCGGTGCCGATCTGGATCGACTTCATGCGCGAAGCGCTGCGAGGGGAGCCCGACCCGGGCACGCGGCCGCTGCCTCCGGGTCTGGTGACGGTACGCATCTCCGAGCGCACCGGGCTGCTGGCCTCCCCGAGCGACGCGGATACGATGTATGAGACCTTCATGCAGGGGAACCTGCCCGCTGCACCCAGCCCAGGCACGGTGGCGCCCGGCGCCACTCCGGCGAACCCGGCCGGCGGCGGCACCACGCCGCTGTTCTGATGAATCGTCATGCCAACACCCGCAGGCGCAGTGCCCGGCCGGCCGTCGGCCTGCGTGCCGGCAATCTGCGCCGCGCGCTCGCGCAGGAGGCCGCGCGCATCATGGCGCAGCACGGCATCCACGACTTCCTGACCGCCAAGCGCAAGGCCGCCGAGCGGCTCGGGGTCACGGACGCGAGCGCCCTGCCGCGCAACGTGGAGATCGAAAGCGCGCTGGCCGAATACCAGCGGCTGTTTGCCGCGGGCACGCACGAACGCAGCCTCACGGCGCAGCGGCGCGCGGCGTTGCACGCCATGCACCAGCTGTCGCAGTTCGAGCCGCGCCTGGTGGGGCCGGTGCTCTCGGGCACCGCCACCGAGCATGCGGACATTCAGCTGCACCTGTTCGCCGACTGCGCCGAGAACGTGGCGCTGCAGCTCGTGGATCAGGGTGTCGCCCACGAGATCACGGAACGGCGCGTGCGGCTCGACGCCGAGCGCATCAAGGCCTTCCCCGGACTGCGGTTTGCGATCGAGAACCGACGCGTCGAGGTCACCGTCTTCCCGCGCGACGGGGTCCGTCAGGCCCCGGTCAGCCCGGTGGATGGCCGGCCCATGCGCCGCGCCGATGCCACGGAACTGGCGGCGCTGCTCGATGCGCCCGTCGCCCGCGCCTGACGGGGCGCCGGGCGCTGCGCCGCCGGCGAGGTCCGCGCGGCGCGTGCTCGGTCTGACGCTCGCGCTCGGAGCGTCGCTCGCGCTGGCGGCGACCGTGGCCAGCGCCGGGCGCGATGATCTGCGTCTCATCGTGCAACAGCAGTGCGTGCCCGACTGGATCCAGCAGCACGATCCCGCGCCCTGCGAGGAAGTCGACATTCCGGGCGGCACGGCGGCCCTCTTCAGCGCCGCCACGCGCCGTGAGCTCGCGGCTGGCTGGGCCGTACTCGCGGACCGAAAGGGCGGCGCGCACCTGCTGCTGATCCCGCTGACCACGATTCCGGGGATCGAGAGCCCCATGCTGCTCGAGGGCGGCACGACGAATTATTTTGCGGCGGCCTGGAAGGCGCGCGCGCTCATCGCCGCGGCGGCGGGCCGTGCGCTCGCCCCCGATCAGCTGGGGTTTGCGGTGAACTCGCGCTACACGCGTGGCCAGGATCAGCTGCACATCCACATGGAATGTCAGGGAGCACCGTTGCACGCGGCGCTGCTGGCGCAGGCGGGGCACCTCTCGGAGCACTGGACGGCGCTCGAAATCGCAGGAAACCGCTACGAGGTGCGGCGCGTGCCGGGCCCCAGCCTCGATCCCGTGCGCCCCTTCGAACTGCTCGCGGCGGGCGTCCCCGGAGCGCGAGCCGATATGGCGGCCTACACGCTGGTCGTCGCAGGGGTCAGCTTTCCCGACGGGCCCGGCTTTGCGTTGCTGGCGCGGCACGCCCTCGTGGGAGGAGGCGAGCTGCTGCTCGACGGCAGCTGCGCGATCGCGCGCTAGCCGGCCGCTCGGGCGCAGGCGCCAGAGCACCTTCTCAGGTGCCGGTCTTACGCAGCGCGACCGGCACGTACTCGCGGCGCTCCGGCCCCGTATAGAGCTGGCGCGGGCGGCCGATGCGCATCGCCGGATCGCTGACCATCTCGAGCCAGTGCGCGACCCAGCCCACCGTGCGCGCGATCGCGAACATCACCGTGAACATCGAGCGCGGGATGCCCAGCGCGCTGTAGATGATGCCGGAGTAAAAGTCCACGTTGGGATAGAGCTTGCGCGATACGAAGTACTCGTCCTTGAGCGCGATCTCCTCCAGGCGCAGCGCCAGCTCGAACAGCGGATTGTCGTCATCGCCGATCTTGTGCAGCACCTCGTGGCAGGTCTCGCGGATGATCTTGGCGCGCGGATCGAAGTTCTTGTAGACGCGGTGCCCGAAGCCCATGAGGCGAAAGTGGCTGGACTTGTCCTTGGCCATCGCCAGGTACTTGGAGATGTTCTCCACGCTGCCGATCTGCTCGAGCATCGACAGCACCGCCTCGTTGGCGCCGCCGTGCGCGGGGCCCCACAGCGCCGAGACGCCGGCGGAGATCGCGGCGTACGGATTGGCGCCGGTGCTGCCGGCCAGCCGCACCGTGGAGGTGCTCGCGTTCTGCTCGTGGTCGGCGTGCAGGATGAACAGCAGGTCGAGCGCCTTGGCGGCGACCGGATCGACCTCGTAGTGCTCGCACGGCACGGCAAAGAACATGTTGAGCAGGTTCGAGCAGTAGTCCAGCTCATTGTTCGGATAGATGAACGGCTGGCCGACCGAATGCTTGTGCGCAGCCGCGGCAATGGTCGGCAGCTTGGCGATGATCCGGTGGGAAAAGATCTCCCGACGGCGCGGATCATGAATATCCATCGAATCGTGGTAGAAGGCCGACATCGAGGCGATCACCGCCGACACCATCGCCATCGGATGCGCGCTGTGATAGAAGCCGTTGAAGAAGCGCAGCAGCGACTCGTTGATCATGGTGTGACGGGTGATGCTGTGCGCGAACGCCTGCAGCTGCCTGGCAGTCGGCAGCTCCCCGTTGATCAGCAGGTAGGCCACCTCCATGAAGGTGCTCTTCTCGGCCAGCTGCTCGACCGGGTAGCCACGGTACAGCAGCACCCCGGCATCGCCGTCGATGTAGGTGATCTTGCTCTCGCAGCTGGCGGTCACGCCGAACGCCGGATCGAAGGTGAAGACGCCCTGATCCCTGTAGAGATTGGCGATGTCCAGCACTTCCGGCCCGATCGTGCCGGTACGCACCGGCAGCGAGGTCGTGAGGCCGCTGGAAGGATTCTTCAGCTCAAAGCTCTTGCTAGGCATCCGCGCATCCCCGGTGAGGCACCGCCGCTGAGCGCGGCAGTGAGCCTCGAAGAGTTACACGCTTGCCCGCGCGGAATCAAGGCGGCCGAAGGTGAAACACGCCGCGTTCAGCAGCCGTTCAGCGAAACGGCACATCGAGACGCTGCAGATCCGAAGTTGGCGCACCCGAGCTGTGCGCACCACGCCCTGCGTAGCGGCCCCGCGCACCGGGTCCCGGTGAGGCTCGGGCTGACGGGGAATTCAGTCCCGTGGTTGTCGATGCTCCGACCGGCGAGCTCAGCGCGCGCCGGTGACGCCGGCGTATTTCTTGCGGAACTTGTCCACGCGTCCGGCGGTGTCGACGATCTTCTGCTTACCGGTGTAGAACGGGTGGCAGCTCGAGCACACTTCGACGTGCAGGTCGTGCCCGACGGTCGAACGCGTCGTGAAGCTGTTGCCGCAGCTGCAGGTCACGGTGATCTCTTTGTACTCGGGATGGATGGACTCTTTCATGGGATGCGCTCCGTGGCGTTCGCTGCGCGGGCGGCGGCGTAAAAAAGGCGGCGGAGTCTATCCCCGTCGAACCCCTCCTACAAGAGGGCGACCCGGTGAGGCGCCGGCCAGGGAGGACGCCGCCCCAAACCGGGCATTCGATTATCCACATTTTCGGTGGATAACTCTGTGTGTAACAGCGCGCGCCGCGCCGCATCCGTGCGCCAAAATCGCATAAATATCAGTTTGAGCAAAAAATGACCAACCGGTTTGGGCCTAGAAAATCAGAGAGATAACGCGGCATCATCGTGCAGATTAAACAAAATGCAACGTAATCAGCTAATTTGCGGTAGGCGGCGCCGGCCGCTGTGAATAAGCCGGGGCCGGCCGGCACGATCGGCGGCCACCGGGGGCTTGACGGAGCAATTCTCGCTGTAGGACGCACACTTACACGCTCGCTCGCCGCCCCGGCTCACCGCCGGGCAGAAATTCGATCAGCACCTCGTTGAGCAGCTCGAAGCCGCGCGAGCTCGCGCGCCAGCGGCCGGCACTCTCCTCGAGAAGACCGTGCTCGCGCAGGCGCGACAGCCGCGGCGCCAGCGCCGCGATGGCAAGGCCCGTGCGATGCTCGAACAGCCGTGCATCGAAGCCCTCGGTCAGCCGCAGCGCGTTCATCAGGAATTCGAACGGCAGCTCTTCCGCCGTCACCACCTGCGGAGCGTCCACTGCGGACGCATCCACAGCCGACGCGGCCGTCACGGAGGCGGCCGCAACGGAGGCGCCCACCGCGGCCAGATAACGACGCGGTTCGCGCCATCGGGTGGTGCGCTCGATGAGCAGTCGCTGCCTGCGGCTGGCGGCGCTGCCGCGCGGCTCCGGGGCGCTGCTCGGCCGCGGAACCTCAGCTGGGGCGCGGGTGAAGCGGGTGCATTTGCCGTGCGCGCCGGCCCCGATGCCGAGGTAATCGCCGAACTCCCAGTAATTGAGGTTGTGCTGGCACCGCACGTCCGGCTGCGCATACGCGGACACCTCGTAGCGCTGCAGGCCCGCCGCGGCGAGCCGTTCCTGGCAGATGTGCAGCATGTCGGCACAGGCATCCGCGTCAGGCAGGCCCGGGGGCGGCCGTGCGCCGAACAGCGTGCCCGGCTCGAGCGTGAGCTGATAGTGCGAGACGTGGGTGGGCCCGAGCGCCAGCGCTGCATCGATATCCGCGCAGGCCTCGGCGGGCGTCTGCTGCGGCAGACCGTACATCAGGTCGAGGTTGAAGTTCGTGAGCCCCGCGCTGCGCAGTTCCGCTACCGCGCGGCGCGTGTCCGCGGCGGCGTGGATGCGCCCCAGGACGTGCAGCTGTGCGTCCGAGAAACTTTGCGCGCCGAGGGACACGCGGTTGATGCCCGCCGCGCGATAGCCCGCGAAGCGCCCGCGCTCGGTCGTGCCAGGATTGGCCTCGAGCGTAATCTCCACATCCGGCGCGAGCGGCAGCACGCGCGCGCAGCCCTCCAGCAGTCGCGCCAGAGCACTCGGAGAGAACAGGCTCGGCGTGCCGCCGCCGAAGAAGATGCTGCGCAGCTCGCGTCCCTGGATGTAAGGGACCTGCAGCGACAGATCCTGCAGCAGCGCCTGCACGTAGGTCTCTTCGGGCAGCTCGCCGTGCAGCGCATGCGAGTTGAAGTCGCAGTAGGGGCACTTGCGCACGCACCAGGGGAAGTGCACGTACAGCGACAGCGGCGGCAGCGTCGGGACGCCGGACGGGGTGGAATCGCGGGCGGCCGCGCCGGGTACAGCGGCGCCGGGCGCAGCTGGGGAGGCCGGGTCGGGGGCAGGGGCCTCGCGCATGGCCGCTCAGCGGTCGATGCCGCCGCGGGCACGCAGCTGTGCGACGAGATCCGCGACGGCGCGCGCGCGGTGACTGTCGCGCTGCTTGAGCGCGGGGGGAAGCTGCGCGACGGTGCGCTGCTCACCCCGTGGTATGAACAGCGGGTCGTAGCCAAATCCGCCCTGGCCCACCGGTGCCTCGGCGATACGCCCTTCCCAGACGCCGCGCGCCAGCAGCGGTGCGGAATCCTCCGGCGTGCGCACCAGGGCCAGTACGCAGCGGTAGCGCGCGGTGCGCTGCGCGCCAGCCCCAGCGCGCGCGCCAACGCCGGCGCCAACCCCGGCGCCCACGACGCCCGCGAGCTCGGAGAGCAGCCGGGCGTTGTTGTCCGCGTCGGAGGCGCCTTCGCCCGCATAGCGCGCCGAATGCACACCGGGGCGGCCCTGCAGCGCGTCGACCTCCAGGCCCGAGTCATCGGCCAGTGCCGGTAGGCCCGTGACGCGTGCCGCGTGGCGCGCCTTCAGCAGCGCGTTCTCCTCGAAGCTGCTGCCGGTCTCCTCGGCGCTGGGAAGGCCCCATTCGGCCGCAAGCCGCAGCGTAATCCCCAGCGGCGCGAGTAATTCCCCGAGCTCGCGCTGCTTGCCGCGATTGGCACTGGCGAGCACGAGCAGCTGGGGCTGCGCGGGGTGCACAGGCTGAGAGGGGTGCACAGGCTGAGAGGGGTGCACAGGCTGAGAGGGGTGCACAGGCTGAGAGGGGCGCACAGGCTGCGAGGGGCGCACAGGGTGCAGGGGCTACACGAGCAGTGCAGCGCTCACAGCCCGAGCGACTGGGCCTGCAGCGCGCAGAGCTCGCCGATACCCGTGGCGGCCAGGTTCAGCAGTGCATCCAGCTCGTGGCGGCGGAATGCGTGCCCCTCGGCCGTGCCCTGCACCTCGATGAAGCCGCCGCCGTTGTTCATCACCACGTTCATGTCCGTCTCGGCCTCGCTGTCCTCGGCATAGTCGAGATCCAGCATCGGCGCGCCACGCACGATGCCGACCGACACTGCGGCGATCTGCCCGTGCAGCGGGCTGCCGGTGATCAGCCCGCGCGTGCGCAGGCGCTCGCAGGCGTCGGCGAGCGCAACGTAGCCGCCGGTGATCGAGGCGGTGCGCGTGCCGCCGTCCGCCTGCAGCACGTCGCAGTCGATCAGCACGGTGCGCTCCCCGAGCGCCTCCAGATTCACGCTCGCGCGCAGCGAACGACCGATCAGGCGCTGAATCTCCTGCGTACGCCCGCTCTGCTTGCCGCGGGCCGCTTCGCGCGGTGTGCGCGTGTGGGTCGCGCGCGGCAACATGCCGTACTCGGCCGTGACCCAGCCCCGAGAGCGGCCGCGCATGAACTGGGGCACCCCTTCCTCCACGGACGCCGTGCACAGCACGCGCGTGTCACCGAACTCCACCAGCACCGAGCCTTCCGCGTGCGCGGTGAAGTGGCGGGTGAGGCGCACCGCTCGCAACTGGTCGGGCGCACGGCCGTGACGGCGTGAACTCATACGTCAGCCCTCCGGCGCAAGCAGGCGCAGCGCGGCTACCGATGTATTGTCGCTCGCGGTGCCGGCCGCGGTGACGGCCTGGCCGGCCAGCAGCGCCAGGGTCTGCGCGAGCGGCACGCCGGGGGTCGCAAAGGCGCCGCCGATGCGCTCATCTTCCAGCGCCGACCAGAAACCGTCGGTGCACACCAGCAGCACATCGTCGGGCAGCAGTGCGCGCCGCGGACTCAGCGACATGTCCGGCAGGATCGGATCGCCGCCCAGGCAGGACTCGACGAAGCTGCGCATCGGATGGCTGGGGATCTCGCCCACGCTGATGACGCCCTCGCGCAGCAGCACCTCCACGTGGCTGTGGTCGCGCGTGCGCTCGCGCACCCGCCCGCCCCGCAGGTGATACACGCGGCTATCACCGACGTGCGCCCAGTAGGCGGACGAATCCTGCACGAGACAGACGGCACACGTGGCGCGCGGACGCAGTTCGATGGGCAGCTGCGTCCCGAGGGCCACCACACTGTCGTGCGCGCTGCCGAGCGAGCGCTGCAGGAAGCCGAACGGATCGAGCAATGGCTGTGGCGTTTTCCTGAAGCGTTCCAGTATGACGCGCCGGGCGTTCTCGGCCGCACGATCGCCATCGGCGTGACCACCCATCCCGTCGCACACGCTCAGCAGCGCCACCTGCGGTGCGACTGCCACGCCGATGCGATCCTGATTGGTGTCGCGCCCGCCCTGAAGGCTGAGCTCTGCAAATTCGACGCGCAAGCGGGCACCACGACTTTAGGCTAGAATTTTGTGACTACTACACCATCGGTTCCCGATGATCGCAAGCATGACGGGTTTTGCGCGGCGCGAGGCCGCAAGCCCCTTCGGCAGCCTCGTGTGCGAGCTGCGCAGCGTCAATCACCGCTTCCTGGACGTCACGGTGCGCCTGCCCGACAGCTGCCGCGCGCTCGAGCCGGAGCTGCGGGCGATGCTGGCGCGCGCGCTCCGGCGCGGCAAGGTCGACTGCACTCTCATGCTGCGCGGCGCGGATCCGGCCGCCTCGAGCCTGGAGATCGACTCCGCCGCTCTCGAGCGACTGCTCGCGCGGCTGCGCATGGTGGCGGCGGCGCTGGGGCCGGCGGAGTCCGCGAGCCACACGGCCGCGCCGGCCGCCGACTCGTCCGCGCCGACCGCCGCACCTGCGCCGGGTGCGTTGCCCGCGCAGCTCGATCTGATCGAGCTGCTGCGCTTTCCCGGGGTGCTGCGCCAGGAAGCGGTCGACCCCGAACAGCTGCTCGCCGCGGTGCGTGCGCTGTTCGCGCAGACGCTCGCGGAACTGACCGAGGCGCGCACGCGCGAGGGTGAGCGGCTCGGTGCGCTGATTCGACAGCGCTGCGCAGCGTTGGGCGAATTGATCTCCACGGTACGCGCTCATCTGCCCGAGGCGCACGCACGGCTGCGACAGCGCTTCGAGGAGCGGCTCGCCGAGCTCACGGTGGCCACCGATCCGGGGCGCCTCGAACAGGAAATCCTGCTGCTCCTGCAGCGCTCGGACATCGCCGAAGAGCTCGATCGCCTGGACGGGCACCTGGCCGAGACCGCGCGCACCCTTTCCGCGGATGAGCCGGCGGGCCGCCGGCTCGACTTTCTGATGCAGGAGTTCAACCGCGAGGCCAACACGCTGTCCTCCAAGTCCGTGGACCTGGCCACCACGCGCAGCGCCGTGGAGATGAAGGTGCTCATCGAGCAGATGCGGGAGCAGGTGCAGAACATCGAATAGCGTCCGGGGGCGTCCTGCGGCGTCCAGTTAAGGCCGAAAACCCCTGAATTTAAGGGCATTTTCCTCAATTAATGTACATGACTGTCCTGCCTAATCGGCGCTAAGCTTGTAGCTAAGTGCGTAGCTAGCGACTCGACTGCGACTACGCGAGTCGCGTGCTGCGCATTCAGCTACGAGGGCGGTCTCCTTGGAAACTGGAAGATTGACGGCGCTCGCCGTCGCTCATGCACACCGTATGGGCGAGCCGGTGCTGCTCAATGACGGCGGCGGGCTCTACTTTCGCAAACAGACGCGCGAGGGCGCTGCCTGGACGCTCCGCTATCGCTTCGGTGGCCGCGAACACTGGCTCACGCTGGGCAATTTCCCGGATATGCCCTTGGCGCAGGCGCGCGAAGAGGCGCGGCAGGCGCGGGTGCTGCTCGATAAGCAGCTGGATCCGCTGGCGGTACGGCGCACCACCAGGGACGAGCAACGACATCGCGTAAGCTTCGCCGAGTTATGCGAGAGCTGGTTCCACTCCGAAATCGAAGGGCGCGCCTTGAAGCACCCTGGCGTTCCGCGCCGGTATCTGGACAAGTACCTCCTGCCGGGCCTCGGTCGCCTTCCGGCTTCGGACGTGACGTCGGCTGATATCGCCGGCGTCTTGGATGGCCTTCGGATGCGCGCGCCGACGGCAGCGAACGACCTGCTGCGCTTCGCGCGGCGCATTTTCATGTTCGGGTTGCGTCGACGCATGGTGGCCAACAATCCGGCTGCCGATCTCACGCAGCGTCTGGATGCCGGCGGTACCGAGCGGCCGCGCACTCGGGCGCTCTCACAGGATGAGCTCGCGACGCTGTTTGAGGCGGTCCGCGATACACCGGCATTCGGCAACGAGAACGTGCTCGCGATCAAGCTGCTGCTCGCACTGTGCGTACGCAAGGGCGAACTTCTCGGTGCACGCTGGCAGGAATTCGACCTGGAAGGCGCGACCGCCAGCGGCCCGCTCTGGCGGCTCCCGGCGGCTCGCACGAAGACCGACGACGGCCGGTCGATTCCACTCGTGCCGGCGGTAGTCGGGTGGCTGCAGGCGCAAAGGGTCCTCTCTGCTGGCAGCGAGTTCGTATTCCCGAAGCGTCGTCGCGATCCCCGGCCACGCGTCCCACACATTGGCATCGACACGCTGAACGCCGCCTTGCAACGCGTTGAGCACCACCTGAAGCCCTTCACATTGCACGACCTGCGGCGTACGGCGCGCACTCATCTGGCGGCGCTCGGCATCCGACGTGAGGTCGCCGAGCGTTGCCTCGGCCACAGCTTGCGCGGCGTCGAAGGCACTTACGATCGTCACGATTATTTTGTCGAGCGCCGAGCAGCGCTCGAACAGTGGACGAACCTGTTACTCGACGCCGAGCGCGGGCAGCGGAAGGTAACGTCCATACATCGTGCTCAACGTCCAGAGACGTCCACCAATGCCACAGACGACCGCCGCTCCAGTCGAGCACATTAGCCGCTCTATCCTGGTCCTGCGTGGCCAGCGGGTGCTACTCGATGCGGATCTCGCCATTCTCTATGGCGTCGAGACGAAGCGTCTCAACGAGCAGATCCGGCGCAATCTCGATCGCTTCCCTGCCGATTTCATGTTTCAGCTGAGCGCTGAGGAGGCCACGGCTTTAAGGTTGCAGTTTGCGACCTTAAAGGGCGGGCGGGCTCTGAACCGGTCGCAATTCGCGACCGGTTCGCAAAAGCATCGTGATCCGCGCTTTCGGCCGTACGCCTTCACCGAGCATGGCGCCATCATGGCAGCCAGCGTCCT
>JASHSK010000088.1 GCA_030038755.1 Gammaproteobacteria bacterium | reverse complement strand
CCCGGTCCCCCGAAGCGAAAGCCCAGAAACTGCTCGACTGCAGAAGGAGGGCGTACTCCACCGGGGCCACCGGCGCCACCGTCCCCGCCGCCGCGGGCGCGGACCCAGACGCCCTCGAGTTTGCCGTGGTCCAGCGGCGCGCTGTTCGCGGGCTGCACGCACGCGCCGCCCAGCAGTAGCGCGACTCCAATGTATGTGATGCGCATGGGCGGCACCTGCTGTCACTCGATGTTGGGCTTGCCGGCGGCCGCGCCGTTACCGAATTTCTGGCCATCCGGCAGCGTGACCTGTTTGAGCAGCCCGCCGGGCTGACCGGATCTGAGCGGCGCGACGATCACGGTGAGCTGATCACCCTTCCTGATCATGTTCCACTTCCAGCCGACCCGATCCAGGATGCCCGGGTTCGCGCACTCGATGGTGAAGTGCCCGCCCTTGGCCGCGGGACTCTGCGTCTGCAGGTCGATGTAGACGTGCGGGTTGGTCCACTGGAAGTAGGTGACCGTGCCGCTCATCTTGACCTGGTGCTCGTGGTCGAACATCGCGAAGGAGTGATGCGCGAGCGCCGGTGTCGAAGCCCACAGCAGTGCCACGCCGGCGACACACACTGCAGCCCCCGCTCTTCTCGCCCAAGAGATCGCAACGCAGGTGCCTCGCATCGGATTGCCCCCCAAACGTCGGAATCAGCCGAGGACCGCCTCGCCCGTGCGGGGTTCGGCGTCGAGCCCACGGCGCCGCGTATGCGCGGTGCGCCGGGAGTCGCTGGTGTTCGGATTGTTTCGCATAGCACGCCGGGTCATGCTGCCCGGCCGCCCCCATAGGAATTATAACGCGGCAGGTGGGTTGCTTCACGCCGTTCAGTTTGACCGGGCCGAGGTCACTTTGCGCCGACGAGTGCTCGTGCGAAGCGGGTACTCGTGCGACGCCGCGCGCGAGTCGTTTTCGTGCACGGTGATGTCCGTTAGACTGCCCCGATGAACGAACAGGGGCGCGAGGACCGCATCTTTCTGCAAGGCCTGACGGCCGAGTGCATCATCGGCTTCATCGACTGGGAGCGGCGCCTGCGTCAGAGCGTGGTCATCGACCTGGAGCTGCCGTGCGACTGTGTGCGGGCGGCGGCGAGCGATCGCGTCACCGATACGATCGACTACAAGAAAGTGGCGAAGCGCGTGCTGGCCTGGGTCGAGGCGTCCGAGTTTCAACTGCTCGAGACCCTGGCGCACCGCCTGGCACTGGTGCTGCTGGCCGAGTTTCCGCTCGCCTGGGTGCGGCTGCGTGTGAGCAAGCCCGGGGCCATCCGGCATTCGCGCGAGGTCGGAGTATCGGTGGAGCGCACGCGCGCGCATCTGACGTCAGCGCCGCCGGCCGCACCGACGCGTGCCGACGAGACCCCCGCGGCAGACGCGCCGCGGGACGCCGCGCCGCGAGACGCACTGGCCGCTCCTGCGCCGAGTGCGCGATGAGCGAGGTGTTCGTCGCCATCGGCAGCAACGTCGATCCGGAGAAGCATCTGCGCTGCGCGGCGCGTGCGCTGCGCGAGCGTTTCCACGACGTACGCTTCTCGGCGTGCTATCGCAATCCGGCCTTCGGCTTCGAAGGCGCTGATTTTCTCAACGCCGTGGCGGGCTTCGACACGACACTGCCGGTCGAGGCGCTGCTGCAGGAGCTGCGTGCCATCGAGACGCGGTGCGGTCGCACACCGGCCGATCCCAAGTGGGGACCGCGCGCGATCGATCTGGATCTGCTGCTGTTCGGGCAGCTCGCCGGGCAGGGCCAGGGTTACACGCTGCCGCGACCGGACCTCAGTCGACGGGCCTACATGCTCGGGCCGCTCGCGGAACTGGCCCCGCGGTTTTACTGCCCACCCGCCGGCCCGACGGTCGGCGAACTTTGGGAGAAGCTGCGCGCAGCCGACGCCGCGGCTGCCGAGGGACTGCGGCGCCTCGGTCTGGATCTCAACGCCATCGAGGCGCAGTAGAGCCCCGCGCACCGGCCGGCACTTGCCAGGGCGCTTGTCGGGGCCGGCGCTTGCCAGGGCCCGCGCCTGGTCAGCGCCCGCGCTTACCAGGCGATACTGCGTCCGCCGTCGACCGCCAGGACCTGGCCCGTCACGAACGGCGCCTGAGCGGCGAAGAACAATACCGCGCGTGCGATGTCCGAGGGATCGCCGGGCCGCTGCAGCGGCGTGCGCTCCAGGATGCGCCGCTTGCGAGCTTCGTCCATGTCGCCCTCGGGCCAGAGAATCGCCCCGGGGGCGATTGCATTGACGCGTACGGCGGGAGCGAGCTCGCGCGCCAGTGCGCGCGTCAGCATGATCAGGCCCGCCTTGGCCGTGCTGTACACGACGTGCTGGCGCAGCGGGCGCTGGCCGTGGATGTCGACGATATTCACCACCGAGCCGCTACCGAGCGCGAGCAGTGGCGCCGCGGCCTGCGTGAGGAACAGCGGCGCGCGCAGGTTCGTGCCGATCAGGTCTTCCCACTGCGTGGGCGTGATCTGCCCGACGGGGGTCGGGTAGAAGCTCGAGGCGTTGTTGACCAGCAGGTGCAGCGCCCCGAAGCGCTCGCGCGCGGCCTGAACCAGCCGCGGCAACGCGGGCAGGTCGAGCAGATCCGCCTGTATCACGGCGCTGGAGCCGCGGCGCACGCGCTCCAGGTCCTCCGCCAGGGCGCGCGCCTGCTCGAGCGACGCTCGGCAGTGGATCAGCACGTTCGCGCCGGCGGCGTGCAGCGCGCGCACGATCACTGCACCGACGCGGCGCGCCGCGCCGGTCACGAGCGCGGTCTGGCCCACGAGTGGCTGAGCCGCCAATAATGCGGGATCGAACTCGTCAGTCATGAGCGCAGCTTATGAGAGGCGTCGGTAACGCCACGATCATTCTACCGCCCCTCGAACCGGGACAGGCGCAGCAGGCTGCCGCGGTGCTGCGGGCGGTGCGCGCAGCCATCGCAGAGCAGGGCGGCTGGCTGTCCTTCGAGGATTATCTGCGGCTGGTGCTGTATGCGCCCGGGCTCGGGTACTACTCCGCCGGCAGCGCCAAGCTCGGTCGCGCCGGCGACTTCATCACCGCGCCGGAGCTGTCGGAGCTGTTCGGGCGCGCCCTCGCCCGTCAGTGCGCCGAAGTGCTGCAGCAGATCGGCGGTGACATACTCGAGCTGGGGGCCGGCAGCGGGGCCCTGGCCGCCACCGTGCTGCAGACTCTGCAGCAACTCGGCGCACTGCCGGACCGCTACTTCATTCTGGAGGTCAGCGCGCAGCTGGCCGCGCGCGCGCGCGCGCGCCTGGCGCGCCTGCCGGCCGAGCTGCGCGAGCGCGTCCGCTGGCTCTCGGCGCTGCCGCAGACACCGATCACGGGGATATGCCTCGCGAACGAGGTGGCTGATGCGCTGCCGTTTCGTCTGTTCGCCGTGCGCGCGGACGGCTTCGCGGAGCGCGGCGTGGCATTGGACACATCCGCCTTGCCGGATGGCACGTGGCCCGATGGTACGTTGCCCGATGGTACGTCGCCGGATGACACGTCGCCGGACGGCGGGCTGGTACTCGCGGACCGCCCCGCCGATGCGGGCCTGACGCAGGAGCTGCGGCGCATCGCCACGGACCTGGCGGCACGGGAGATGCCGGGCTGGCCCCTGGGCTATCAATCCGAGCTCTGCGGGTTGCTCGGGCCCTGGATCGCTTCGCTCGCGGCGGCGCTCTCGCGTGGCGCGCTGCTGCTGATCGACTACGGCCTCGCGCGCCATGAGTACTACGCGCGCGAGCGCTCGCGCGGCACGCTGCGCTGTCACTTCCGCCACCGCGCCCACGATGATCCGTTGCGGTATCCCGGATTGCAGGACATCACCGCGTGGGTGGATTTCACGCGTGTCGCCGAAGCGGGGACCGACGCGCAGCTGCAACTCGCCGGCTACTGCACGCAGGCAGCCTTCCTGCTCGCCAACGGCATCGAGGCGGACGTGGCAGACGCGGCCGACACCGTGCAGCGCGCCCGGCTGGCTTCCGAGGCACGTCAGCTGCTGTTGCCGGGGGAGATGGGAGAGCATTTCAAGGTGATGGCGCTGACACGTGGCCTGGGTGAGGCGCCGCTGCGCGGATTCAGTCTGCAGGATCTGCGACGCATGCTGTGAGGCTGCGGCGGTCGAGGTGCCGTCGCGG
>JASHSK010000087.1 GCA_030038755.1 Gammaproteobacteria bacterium | reverse complement strand
GCGGCCCCCGCGGCGCCGCGCGGGGAGTAATCTTATCGGCATGCCCCAGCCCGCCGCGGGCGGTGCGCCCCCCGGCGTGCCGTCCGATCCGTCCGATCCGCCAGGCCCGCCCGACCCGCCGGACCCGGGGATCCGACGCGTCGCGCACCTCGACATGGACGCCTTCTTCGCGTCGGTCGAGCTGCTGCGCCAGCCTGAGCTGCGCGGCCTGCCGGTGGTGATCGGCGGCGGCCGCGAGGCGGCTGGCGCGCGCGGCGGGCAGCTGCGACGACTGCGCGAATACGCGGGACGCGGCGTGGTCACCACGGCCACCTACGAGGCGCGCCGCTTCGGCGTGCACTCGGCCATGGGGCTGATGCGCGCCGCGCAGCTCTGCCCGGACGCGATTCTGCTGCCGACGGATTTCGAGGAGTACCGCCGCTATTCACGCAGCTTCAAGCAGGTCATCGCGCGCTTCACCGCCGAGGTCGAGGATCGCGGCGTGGACGAGGTATACATCGATTTCACGCATGCGCCCGACGGTCAGAGCGAGGGTGGCCGCACGCTCGCGCTGCGCATCCAGGCCGCCATCCGCGAGGTCACCGGGCTCACCTGCTCCATCGGCGTTGCCCCCAATAAGCTGCTCGCGAAGATGGCGAGCGAGTTTCACAAGCCCAACGGCATTGCGATCGTGTACCAGTCGGAGCTGGCCGCGAAGATCTGGCCGCTGCCCTGCCGGCGCATCAACGGGATCGGACCGAAAGCCGGAGCGCGCCTGGAGCAGCTGGGTATCCGCACGATCGGTGAGCTGGCGCGCTGCGAGCTCGCCTGGCTGACACAGCACTTCGGCCGCCACCACGGCGCGTGGATGCATGATGCCGCGTGGGGTCAGGACACACGGCCGGTGGTGACGCACAGCGAGCCGGTGTCGATCAGTCGCGAGACCACCTTTGAGCGTGACCTGCACGCGATTTACGATCGAGCCGAGCTGCGGGCGCTGCTCACGAGGCTGTGCGAGCGGGTGGCGCAGGATCTGCAGCGCCATGGATATGCCGGCAGAACCATCGGTGTGAAGCTGCGTTATGCGGATTTCCGGCGCGTGACACGCGATCAGACCATCGAAGCCCACACCAATGATGCCGCGCTGATCCGGCGCATCGCCGCTCAGTGCCTGCGACGCGTGCCTCTCGAGCAGAGGATGCGGCTGCTCGGCGTGAAGGTCGGCAGCCTCGTTCGCACCAGCGCGATTGCGGGCGGCTCGGTCATGCAGGCCGGGCACTCGGTGGCGCTGCCGCTGTTCGGGATTGAACCCTCGGCGACGAGGGACTGAACTGAATGGACACCGTCGGTGACGATCGACAATGTGGTGCTGTACATCGACCTCGCGCTGCATCCTGGCCTTTCTGTGCATCATCGCCGGCATATCGGACCGCAACCGGCGCGATCATCGCCGCTAGCCGTCGGCGTCTGTTGACGGCAGTGTTATGTTCTTGTCACTGCAATGTCACGCTGCGGCGGCCTACACTGGCGGGCCCGGCCGGGAACGTGAGCGTCGGGGCTCGTCGCCCGGGTCGAGTTCTTCTGCTCGGGACACTTCTGCAAGGGGATTCACATGGCACTATTACTCGGGGACGTCGCACCGGACTTCGAGGCCGACACCACCATCGGCAAGATCCATTTCCACGAGTGGCTCGGCAAATCCTGGGGGGTGCTGTTTTCACACCCCAAGGACTACACGCCGGTATGCACCACGGAGCTGGGCGCGACGGCCAAGCTGAAGAATGAATTCGCCAGGCGCGGCGTGAAGGTCATCGGCCTGTCGGTCGATTCCGTGCAGGACCACGTCGGTTGGAAGCGCGACATCGAGCAGACCCAGGGTGCGACGGTCGAGTTTCCGATGATCGCCGATCCGGACATGCGCGTGGCGAATCTCTACGGCATGATTCATCCCAACGCCAGCGATCGCTTCACCGTGCGCAGCGTGTTCGTGATCGATCCGAACAAGAAGGTGCGCATGACGCTCAACTATCCGGCGAGCGCCGGGCGCAATTTCGATGAGATTCTGCGCGTGGTCGACTCGCTGCAGCTCACCGACAGGCACAAGGTGGCAACGCCGGTGAACTGGAAGCAGGGCGATGACGTCATCATCGTCCCGTCGGTCAGCAACGAAGAGGCGAAGAAGCTGTTCCCCGAGGGCTGGAAGGAGATCAAGCCCTACCTGCGCGTGGTACGCCAGCCGCGCGACTGAGCCGCCGCTGGCGCGACCAGGCGTCACCCCGATGGTGCGGCGTATTCCGTGCCATCGCGGTGAAGGTATCGCCCCTGCCCCACGCGCAGATCGATATCCGGATAGATGACCTGCATTTGCGCGCGCGCCAGGCGCGTGCCGATCTCGAGGAATACCGCGTCGCGGTCACTGCGATTCTGCAGGTGATGCCCATCGGACGCGCCCGCCTTGAAGCCCGCGCAGTCCCCGGCGCGCAGCAGCTCCTCACCGGCGTCGCTCACCAGCACCAGCTCTCCGTCGAGCACATACACGAACTCGTCCTCCCCGCCATGCCAGTGGCGCTGGCTCGACCAGGCGCCGGGTGACAGCCGCGTAAGATTCACGCCGAACTGCGTCAGACCGGCGGCATCGCCCAAGCGGCTGCGCACGCGCCCGCGGCACGGAACATCGTAGGGTGGAGGGTAGGTCGAGCCACGTGTGATCGGCGCCTGTTCTATCTGGATCTTCCTGCTCATAACGACTACCTTCGGGTGGCGTCGCGGGCGCACGTGCCGGCGCAGTGCGCCGGCGCATTTGCCGGAGATTATACGATGCTGATGCTGGTCGCAGGGGTGGTGCTGTTCTTCGTGCCGCACTCCGTGTCCATCGTCGCCCCCTACTGGCGCGACCGCATGGTGCTGATGTACGGCGAGACGCAGTGGAAGAGCACCTACTCCGTGGTCATCGCCGCCGGCATCGCGCTGCAGGTGCTCGGTTTCATCGGTGCGAGCCAGACACCGGTGGTGCTGTATGTGGCGCCTGCCGGCCTGCGTCCTGCGAGCTTCGTGCTGATGCTGCCGGTGTTTCCGCTGCTGCTGGCGACCTATCTGCCGGGACGCATCCTCGCATCGGTCAAGCATCCGATGCTCACGGCCGTGCAGCTGTGGGCCGCGGCGCACCTGTTATCCGACGGTACGTTGCCGGCGGTGGTGCTGTTCGGCGCGTTCCTGGTATGGGCCGTGATCGACCGGCTATCGCTGCAGCGGCGCGTACAGACGCCGATCCGGCGCGCCCGGGCCGGACGCTTCAACGACTTCACCGCCGTGACGCTCGGCCTGGTGCTGTATGCGCTGTTCCTGTGGCGCCTGCACGCCTGGATCTTCGGCGTACCGCTGTTCAGAGCTCAGTAAGCGTAAGCGCCGTAGGTTCCTCCACCGCTCGTGCCCTCGAAGAGCACGAAGGTGCTGCGGCCGTAGAAGAACGGCAGACCCCAGTCGAAGTCGCCGCTGCTCATCGTTCCGCCGACGTCATCGATCGCGAAGTCGCTGGTGCTGATGCTGTTGAGGTCGGCCACCTGGAAAGACACCTGGCTCTGGGTGCCGTTCGCGCCCTGGTTCGTCGCAGTCAGGCTCTGGGTGCTGCTCGGGCAGTAGAACGCCGCGCCCGCGCCGCTCGACGCGCACGGGCTCGCGGCAAGCGTGCTGTCGGCGAAGAAGTACGCATTGGAGCCGGAGTCGAGCACGCCGGCGAGATTCGAGGTGCCGTTGAAGCTGGTGGTGACGTTGCCCATGTCATCCGCCGTGAGCACGACCGCGCTACCCAGCGCATTATTGCTCTCCGTCCCGATGCCGAACGTCAACGTGCCGCTCGCGCCCGTCTGACCCGTCGCCGGAATGGAGGGTAGCTGCAGCACCACGCCGTTGTTGTCGGTGCTGAAGGCTGCGACCGGATCCGAGACCTGGTCGGCGAGTGCCAGAGTGGTCGACGTACAGGTGCCGGAAGAGGTGCAGGTGTAATAGACCTGCGAGCAGCTGGAGCCGCAGTCCTGATCGAACACGCCGACTCCCAGCACGCCGTTCGCATCGAAGGCGTTCACGGAGTTCAGTGATGGCCCAAGCGAGGAACAAGCACTCGGCGCGGCCGGAGAGGGCGATGCGCTGTCGTTGATCACCTGCACCTGCACGGCCGCGCTGGTCTGCTCTCCGCCGACGATGACCACCGCGCTGTCGACGGCACCCCAGGTATAGCCGTCCGCGAATTCCCCGCATTCGCCGATGACGTTGGCTGAATTGCCGGGATCACTGAACGCGGGTAGCGTGATGCCGGCGCTCGACAGCACCGAGGCCATCAGCCGCAGGCCCGAGGAGCCGGTATCGACCAGGACGTTGGGGATGGTCGCGCAGGTATTGGCGTTGGAGCTCGGAACGCAGACCGTGACGGTGGTCAGCGGGATATTGAAGGTCTGGGAGGAAGACGAGGCCGGCCCGGGCGCCACGTCCATGCCGACGCTGTTGCCGCAGCTCACCCCCACGTTGGTGACGCTCGCGTTCGCCGTGCCGCTGGCGTCGAAGAGTACGCAATTCTCGCCCGTGGGCTGTGTCTGGATCGTCACCGCATAGGCACTGGCGGGGCTGACGGCCGTCGAGAACGTGAAGGTCGTGGCACTGGCTGCGACCGTCAGTGAATCACCGCCGTTGTTTTCCAGTACCAGGCCGGACGCGGTGAGACCGGAAACGGTGCCGCCGATGGTGTAGCTCGAGGGATGGCCGCCGCTGCCGCTGCTGCCACCGCTGCTGCTGCCGCCGCAGGCGGACAGCAGGCACAGGCCGCCGAGCACCATCGAAATGTGCGCTTGTCTCATGGGACCCCCTCTACTGCAGCGCGCCGACCGACACGCCCTGCGGCACCAGCGCCGGCAGGTAGGCGACACCGTGGAAGTCGCGCAGGCGTCCCGCCGACTGCACCACGAGGTCGCTCTGCACGATGCTCAGCTGCCGGTGAATGCCGGGGCTCGCGCGATGCGCGGCCACTGCCGCCGTCTGGAAGCGGCCGAAGTAATCGCCCAGGAGCTGCCGCAGGTTGGGCATCTCCGGCCCCTGCCAGGTCACGGCGAACACCTGACCTTGAAGCGTCACGTACTCGCGCACCGTGAGTGCGCCCGAGTCGATCTCCTGCACGTCGTACTGCACGAGGGAAGTACTGCGCAGCACGCCGCGCATCTCCGTGCTGTCCCTGGCCGCCGAATCGGCGCTGCCGCCCAGCGCCGCCAGCGCCGCCGGCGGGCACGCCAGCCACAGTGCGAGTCCGAGTGTCAGGCTCGCGGCCGGGATCGCGGCGAGCGCGTGCTCGATACGCCGCGGCGGGCGTCTCGTGATACGGGCGCCGCCGGCACCGGGAGGATCGGGGTCACGCGGGAGACCAACTGATGCAGTTTTCATGATGCTCCCCAAGTGCAGGGTGAGCATCAGGATGCACGACGCGGAACGGCACTTTCCAGCACCTGTCCCGCTTTGAGCGCCGGTCCTACCGCCGAGCGCTGTGCAGGCCACGCGCAGCTATCGGAGCGCGTCCTATTGCACAGCGGGGCTTGATATGACTATGGGTCGTGCGGGCCGCCACGCGGGCGGACGTCACGCCTCAATAGGCGTAATAGGGACCTTCAGTGCCTTCGGCCTGGAGGCCTTCGATGGCGTAGAACACGGTGCGGCCGTAAAAGAACGGCAGACCCCAGTCGAAGTAGGAGGTGCCGTTGGCGCCGAAGCCGCTGATCGGCTGAACGTTGCCGCCGACGTCGTTGATGGCGAAGTTCGCATCCGGGATGCCGTCGAGATTGGCGACCTCGAAAGAGTTGCTGGCGGTGGCGCCGTTCGTGCCCTCGTTCTCGGCCGACAGCGTGGTGGGGTCGTTCGGGCAGTAGAACAGGGCGGCCTCTCCGCTGCTGCCGCAGGTGGCGAGGGCCGGGCTCGGCTGCGGGAAGTACAGGGCGTTCGATCCAGAGTCGATGAAGCTGTACTGCAGCTCGGTACCGTTGAAGTCGGTGACGAAGTTGCCATCGGCGTCGGCCGTCAACACCGTCGCACTGTTCAGGCTGTTGTCGGCCTCGGTGCCACCGGCCGTCTCGGTGTCGATGCCGAACACCAGGTAGCCGCTCGCGGTGGGCGCACCGCTCGCGCCCAGCGCCGGCAGCTGCACGATCACGCCGTTATTGTCCTGCGGGAAACTCGCCACGGGATTGGCCACCTGGTTCTGCGTGGCAAGCGCCGAAGGCGTACTGGTCGAGGTGCATCCCGAAGTGGCGGAACAGCTGTAGTAGATCCAGCCGTCCTGGTACTGCGTTTCGTCGCAGTAGCTGCCGCAGTCCTGATTGAGCAGGCCCACGCCGAGCACGCCATTGGCGTCGAAGTCATCGACGGTGTTCACCGGCGTGTTGGTACCGGCGGAGATGCAATCACCCGGGATGTTGGTCGTGCTCGACGAGGAGTCGATGATCTGCACGGGAATGCCGGCGGCCGGGGTGGTGGTCTCCCCACCGACGGTGACGGTGGCCATTGCCACACCGCCCCACGAGTAGCCATCGGCAAACAGCATGCATTCGAAGATGTCGTTGCCGGCAGTCGTCGGATCCGCCATCGCCGGGAGTGTGAATCCGCTCGGCAGTGCCGAGGCGATCAGGCGCAGACCGGAGGACCCGGTATCGACCAGCACGTCGGGAATCGTGGCGCAGGTGGTCGTGCCGGGCTGGCAGACCGTGACGGTGACCAGCGGGATGTTGAAGGTCTGGTCGTCCGCATCCGCGGGTCCGGGGGCGACCGAAATCGGCACGACGTTGGTCGCCGTGCTGGCCGCATACAGACTCGTACAGGTGATGCTGATGCTCGTGACGTTGGTGTTCGCGGTGCCCATACCGCTGCCGACACTGCACGTCTCGTCAGTCGGCTGGGTTTCGATGGTGACGTTGTAGGCGCTGCCGGGAGAGACAGCCCCCTTGAACGTGAACGTCGTGGCGGTAGGCGAGACGGTGAGGCTATTGCCGCCATTGTCTTCCAGGACGACTCCGGGCAGCTGCGTCAGCCCGGAGACGCTGCCGCCGATGGTGTAGCTGCTGCTGCTGCTGCCGCCGCCGCACGCGCCGAGCAGGATGGCGCCGGCGCTCAGGCAGACCAGGACGATGCTACGGGAGAATGGCCGCATGGAGGAATCCTTTCAGAGACCGATCCGGTTGCTTCGATGGGGACCCGGTCGCCCGCGGGCTCACGGCGTGTCGCCGGCGCGACACGCGCGGCCCGACGAGCAAGGCCGTTGCCCTGGGCTATGGGAGCTGGCTTACCGACACTCCCTGGGGTACGAGCGCCGGCAGATAGGCGATGCCGCGGAAGGCGCGCAGGTGGCCGGTGTTGATCACCACCAGATCCGACTGCACCAGGGTGAACTGGTGGTGCATGCCGGGACGATGCGCGGCCGCGGCCGCGCTCTGTACGCGCCCAAAGTAGGCGCCGAGCAGCTGCTGCAGATTCGGCGGGACGGGACCCTGCCAGGTCACCGCGAACACCTGACCCGTGCGGCTCACGTATTCATTGACCAGCAGCGCGCCGGTGCTGATCTGATGCTGGTCGTACTCCACGAACGGCGTGCTGCGCAGCTGTCCGTGCAATACGGCGTTATCGGCGCTGACCGAATCGGTCGCGCCGCCGAGCGCGGCGAGCGCCGGGGTGGTGACCAGAATCGCGCTCACCAGCAGCGAGCCGAGCGTCAGCCGGTCGCCCAGATACTTTGAGATCATGAGATTACGCGACTCCCTGTGTCAGATGGTCCGTGCCGCGGAAGCGCCATGCCACGCTGGACCGCATCATGGTAGTCCTAAGCACCGCTGCGGCTTGCGACCGCCATCACGGCAATAAGTTCTCCCCCGACCCGCCCTCAGGAGTCGAGCGCTCGGCCGGCCGCCTGGGATGACTGCGGCAGCCAACTTAACAAAAGTTAACTGTTGCGCCGAGGCGGCGAAGCAACGCCGCCGAGAGCGCTGCCGAGGGCGCTGCCGAGGACGCTGCCGAGAGATGGACGCCGAGCGGCGGACATGAGGTCTTGCGGCCGTCGCTGGAACGGGTCGTGTAAAATGCCGCTTCGTTTGGCCCCCCGGTTCGGCCCGTCCCCCAACTGATGAATGCCCCGTTTGCCGCCAATTCCGTGCCCGGTACGGGCGCGGGCGCCGGTGCGAGCGCGTTGCCCGCGAGGGCATCCGGCTCTTCTGCGCCCGACCGCCTGCGCGAAATCCCCTACAACTACACCTCGTTTTCCGACCGCGAGATCGTCCTGCGCCTGCTCGGCGAGCGCACCTGGGCGCTGCTCGATGAGCTGCGGCACGAGCGGCGCACCGGGCGCTCGGCGCGCATGCTCTACGAGGTGCTGGGGGACATCTGGGCGGTGCGGCGCAATCCGTTCCTGCAGGATGATCTGATCGACAATCCGCGCCGCCGCCGGCTGCTGGTCGCGGCCCTGCACCACCGGCTGCACGAGATCGACCGGCGGCGCGATGCCGCCGATCCCGAGCGCTACGCGCGCGTGGGAGCGCTGCTTGCCGCCGCGGGCGAGGCGGTGGCGGCCTTCGAGCGGCACTTCGTCACCTGCGTGCAGCTACGGCGGCGCGCGCGCCGCGTGCTCGCGCAGCACACACGCGCCGACAACGTCTGCTTTGACGCCTACGCGCGCGTCGCCCACGTGACCGACGCGACCGACTGGCGCGTCGAGTACCCCTTTGTCGTGCTCAAGCCGGACAGCGAGGCGGAGCTGCCCGGGCTGGTGCGTGCCTGCATCGAGCTCGGGCTGACGATCATTCCTCGCGGCGGGGGCACCGGCTACACCGGTGGAGCGGTGCCACTCACGGCGCTGTCGGCGGTCATCAATACCGAGAAGCTCGAGGGTCTGGGCGCGGTCGAGCGGTTGCGACTGCCGGGTCTGGACGAGGAAGTGCCGACGATCTATTCGGAAGCCGGCGTGGTGACCCGGCGCGTTGCGGCCGCCGCCGAGCAGGCGGGGCTGGTATTCGCGGTCGATCCGACCTCGGCCGACGCCGCCTGCATCGGCGGCAACATCGCCATGAACGCCGGCGGCAAGAAGGCGGTGCTGTGGGGTACCGCCGTCGACAACCTCGCCTGGTGGCGCATGGTCGACTGCGAGGGCAACTGGATGGAGGTGACGCGGCTGGCGCATAACCGCGGCCGCATCCACGAGGTCGAGCGCGTGCAGTTCGAAGTGGTCACCAAGGATGGGAATGCCCCGCCCGAGCGCGCGCGCGTGCTCGCGACACGCACGCTGACGTTGCCGGGCGCGGGCTTCCGGCGCATCGGACTGGGCAAGGACGTGACCGACAAATTTCTCGGCGGCCTGCCCGGTGTGCAGAAGGAGGGCTGCGACGGCCTGATCACCGCGGCGCGCTGGATTCTGCACCGCATGCCGCGGCACACGCGCACGGTGTGCCTGGAGTTCTTCGGGCAGGCGCGCGACGCGATTCCGGCGATCGTCGAGATCAAGCGCTACCTGGACGGGCTCGGGGCGCGCGATGCCCGGGAGGCCACGGATGCCAGGGATGCGCGCGATGCGCCGGATGCGCGGGACGCCGCGGGCGTGCAGCTCGCCGGCCTCGAGCACCTCGACGAGCGTTACCTGCGCGCCGTGGGCTATAGCACCAAGTCCAAGCGCGGCGCGTTGCCGAAGATGGCGCTGTTCGGCGATATCGTCGGGGACGAGGAGGCCGCGGTGGCGGCGGCGGCCTCCGAGGTGGTGCGCATCGCCAACGCGCGCAGCGGCGAGGGCTTCGTCGCGGTCAGCGCCGAGGCCCGGCGCAAGTTCTGGCTCGACCGGGCGCGCACCGCGGCGATCGCGCGTCATACCAACGCTTTCAAGATCAACGAGGACGTCGTCATCCCGCTCGAGCGTCTGGGCGAGTACACCGATGCCATCGAGCGCATCAACATCGAGTTCTCGCTCGCCAACAAGCTCGAGCTGATTGGCGCGCTCGAGCGCCTGCTCGGCGGAGCTCTGCCGCTGGCGCGGGCCGAGGACGCCGAGCTCGGCAAGCTGCCGACCGAAGAGCTGCTGGGAGAGCGTGTCCCCCAGGCGCTCGAGCTGCTCGCCGAGGTGCGCGCGCGCTGGAGCTGGCTCGCCGCGCACCTGGATACACCGCTCGCCGAGGCGCTCGCCGAACCGGCGCGTCTCGCGGCCCCCGAGGCACGCGATGCGCTGTTGCCGGAACTGCGTGCGCGCCTGCTGCGCGGGCCGGCGCTGCGCGTGTTCGATCTGCTGCAGGACCATACGCTGCGCGTCTCGTGGAAGCGCGAGTTGCGCGCACCGCTGCAGGGAATCTTCAGCGGCCGCGTGTTCGCTCCGATCCTGGCCGCCTGCGAGCAGGCGCATGGCGAGGTGCTGCGCGGGCGCGTCTTCGTCGCCCTGCACATGCACGCCGGGGACGGCAACGTGCACACCAACATCCCCGTGAACTCCGACGACTACGCGATGCTGCAGGCGGCCACCCGCGCGGTCGCGCGCATCATGGCGCTCGCGCGCAGCCTCGACGGGGTGATCTCCGGAGAGCACGGCATCGGCATCACCAAGCTCGAGTATCTCTCGGACGCGGAGACGCGCGATTTTCGCCTCTACAAGCAGCGCATCGACCCGCAGGGGCGCTTCAACCGCGGCAAGCTGCTGCCGGGCGCGGACCTGTCGGGTGCCTATACGCCGAGCTTCAACCTGCTCGGACACGAGTCGCTGATCATGCAGCAGTCCGACATCGGCTCGATTTCCGATGCCATCAAGGACTGCCTGCGCTGCGGCAAGTGCAAGCCGGTGTGCGCGACGCACGTGCCGCGCGCGAACCTGCTCTACAGCCCGCGCGACAAGATCCTCGCGACCTCGCTGCTGATCGAGGCGTTCCTGTACGAGGAGCAGACGCGCCGCGGGGTGAGCATCCGGCATTGGGACGAGTTCTCCGATGTCGCCGATCACTGCACGGTGTGCCACAAGTGCGAGACCCCCTGTCCGGTCGATATCGATTTCGGCAACGTATCGATGGCGATGCGCGACCTGCTGCGTCGCATGGGCAAGCGGCGCTTCAACGCCGGCACCGCCGCGACCATGTTGTTCCTCAATGCCACGCGCCCCGAGACCATCCATCTGGCGCGCAAGCTGATGATCGACTGGGGCTATCGTGTGCAGCGCGCGGCGCACGGACTGCTGAAGGGCCTGGCGCAGCAGCAGACGCGCCGCCCGCCGGCGAGCACCGGGCGACCGAAGGTCACCGAACAGGTGATCCACTTCGTCAACAAGAGGATGCCCGGAGGGCTGCCGAAAAGGACCGCGCGCGCACTGCTGGACATCGAGAACGCCGCCTACGTGCCCATCATCCGCGACCCCGCCACCACCAGCAGCGACACCGAGGCGGTGTTCTATTTCCCGGGCTGCGGCTCCGAGCGGCTGTTCTCGCAGGTCGGGCTCGCCACGCAGGCGATGCTCTGGCACGTGGGCGTGCAGACGGTGCTGCCGCCCGGCTACCTGTGCTGCGGCTATCCGCAGCGCGGCGCCGGGCAGGCCGACCGCGCCCAGAAGATCGTGACCGACAACCGCGTGCTGTTCCACCGCGTCGCGAACACGCTGAACTACCTGGACATCCGCACCGTGCTGGTGAGCTGCGGCACCTGCTTCGATCAGCTGCAGGGGTACGAATTCGACCAGATCTTTCCGGGCTGCCGCATCCTCGACATCCACGAATACCTGCTCGAGAAGCACGTGCGGCTCGAGGGGGTCACGGGGATACGTTACCTGTACCACGACCCGTGTCACTCTCCCATGAAGAGCTACGAGCCGCTCAAGGTGGTCAACGGGCTGATGAACGAGGCGCGCAACGGCCACATCGATCGCAACGATCGCTGCTGCGGGGAGTCGGGCACGCTCGCCATGACGCGCCCGGACATCGCCACGCAGGTGCGCTTCCGCAAGGAGCAGCAGCTGCGCGCGGGCGCCGAGGCACTGCGCGAGCAGGGCGCCGCGCAGATCAAGGTGCTCACCTCCTGTCCGTCGTGCCTGCAGGGCCTGAAGCGTTACAACGACGATGCCGACCTGGATGCGGACTACATCGTCGTGGAGATCGCACGCCACGTGCTCGGGCAGAACTGGATGGCCGAGTACGTCGCGCGCGCCAATGCGGGTGGCATCGAGCGGGTGCTGGTGTAGCGGGGGCGGGCGAGCCGGGGCGTGCGGAGCGTGCGCGCTGCGACGGCCGCTTCAATCCCCGCGGAACCTGCGGTGACACTGGTCGCACTCGAGCGCCATCACCCGGATCGCGCTGACCACCCGGGCCTGATCGCCGCTCGCGGCGGCGCTCTGCAGCTGCCGCGCGTCGCCCTGCAGCCGCTGCACGCTCTGCAGGAAGGCCGGGTGATTGCTCCACACGAATGCCAGCGCGGCGGTATTGACGGCGCGTGTGGCGCTGGTGTTGCGCGCAAAGGCCTCGGCGATCATGCCGCTGAGCAGCGGCAGCCTCGAGGCGTGCTCACGCACGAGCGCGGCATCGTAGGGCCTGCGCCCCGCCTGCATCTGCAGCAGCGGGTCGAACGTGCCGTCGATGACGGTCATCAGCGCCTGGCGGTAGACGACGGCCTGCTGGTCGGCGGACGGGCGGTCGCGCGCGATGACGACGCCGAGCAGCACCGCCAGCCCCACGAAGACCACGATGAGCGCTCTTGCCATTCGATCACCCGGCGGACAGCGTAGCAGCTATCGGCCGGGGGCGACTCGCAGCGCCTGCAGCTGCCGGACTCAGTCGTCCGCCGTCTTCCTGAGACCGTCCGCCGGCACGCCTTCGTTACGCTGGTTGAGCTCCGAGGCGCTCCAGCCCCCGCCCAGCTGTGAGATCAGATCCACGCTGGTGACCAGCTGCTGGGACTGAATCGCCAGCAGCGTGACCTCGGCCGCGAGGCGCGTGGTCTGCTCGGTCAGGACGCTCGCGTAGGAGACGATGCCCGCCTTGAACTGATTGGTGTAGAGCTGCTCGGAGAGCTCCGCAGCGTTGACCGCCGTGACGTCCAGCGCATCGGACTGCTGCAGCACGCGCAGCGTCACCAGGTCGTTCTCGACCGACTGGAACGCCGACAACACGGTCTGGCGGTAATTGGCGACCGCTTCGTCGTATTGCGCGCGCGCCTCGCGGCTCTGGGCGAGTAGCGCGCCGCCGTTAAAGAGCGTCTGGGCGGCGCTGCCACCGAAGGACCACAGCGAATTGCTGGAATTGACGAGCCCCGCGAGCGAGCCGTGGTTGTAGCCGAAATCTCCGGTCAGAGTGAGGCTCGGAAACCAGGCGGCGGTGGCGACGCCGCGCAGCGCGTTGTCGCTGGCCATGGTGCGCTCGGCCTCGGCGATGTCCGGGCGGCGCTCGAGCAGCTCGGAGGGCAACCCGGCCGGCACCACCGGCACGGTGGTCGTCAGGGAGCCCGCTGCAATCGACAGCTGGGCCGGTGGGCGCCCGATCAGCACGGCGATGGCATGTTCGTAGGTGGCGCGCGTGAGCTGCTCATTGATCATGGAGACCTGCGTGCTCTCGAGCTGGGTCTGCGCGGCGTAGACGTCCGCCAGCGTGTCGGTGCCGGCGCGCACCTCGTTCTGCACGATCTGCAGCGCGTTCTCCAGATCGGCGATGTAGGTGCTGTAGATCTGGATCGCCTGCTCGGACGCGCGCATCTGGAAGTAGTCCTCGGCGAGGGTCACCTGGGCTGACAGCTGCGCCGCAGCCACCTCGGCGGCGCTGACCTGCGCGAGGTCCACATCCGACTCGATCTGGCGGCGCACCTTGCCCCAGACGTCCAGCGCCCAGCTGCCCTGACCCTCGAGCGTGATGTCGGTGTACTTCACGGATGTCGTGGAGATCGCCTTGCCAACGGCGGACGTCGATTCGGTCGACAGGGCGCCGCCGTTCTCTCCGGAGCGGGTGCCCGTCAGGCCCAGATCGATGGCCGGGAGCAGTTGCCCGCGCTCGGCGGCCACGACCTGCAGGGCTGCTCGATAGGCGGCCTCGTTGGCCTTGAGAGTCTGATTGGAAACCTCGACCTGGCTCTCCAGGGAATTGAGCTCCGGGTCGTTGTAGATCGTCCACCACTGCTGGTCCGCGGGGATCTGCGCCGGCGTGGCCGGCTCCCAGCCGCGGTTCTCCTTGAAATCCTGCGAGACGATCGCGCTGGGGCGGTGATAGTTGGGCCCGACCGCGCAGGCGGTGAGCGCGCCAGCGACGAGCGCGCAGCCGATGGGGCCGGCGACCATGAACATACGAGAGCGCGTCCACAGGCGCGCAGCCACTTCAGACATCCAATACTCTCCCTATTGAGTCATGCCGGCCGCTTCAGGCCCGCGCGGCCGGCGCCGCTCCCCCGAGCGCCCGCCGCCAGCCGGACGCCATGCGGCGCAGCCACAGCTGGAAGCGATCCAGGTACAGATACACCACGGGGGTGGTGTAGAGGGTCAGGATCTGGCTCAGGAACAACCCGCCGACGATCGAGATGCCCAGCGGCTGGCGCAGCTCCGCGCCGTTGCCGGTGGTCACCGCCAGCGGCAGCGCGCCGAATAGCGCCGCGAACGTGGTCATCATGATGGGGCGGAAGCGCAGCAGACAGGCCTCATAGATCGCGGTGCGCGGATCGATGCCGCGCTCGCGCTCGGTAGTGATCGCGACGTCGATCATGATGATCGCGTTCTTCTTGACGATGCCGATGAGCAGGAACACACCGATCAGCGCCACCAGGGTGAGGGGCGTGTTGAACAGCAGCAGCGCGAGCACCGCGCCGACGCCGGCCGACGGCAGAGTCGAGAGGATCGTGATCGGGTGGATGAAGCTCTCGTAAAGGACCCCGAGCACGATGTAAACGGCTCCGAGTGCCGCCAGGATCAGCAGCACCTCGCTGGACAGAAACTGCTGGTACACCTGGGCGGTGCCGGCGAAGGCGCCGTGGATGCCGATCGGCACGTGCAGCTGTTGCATCGTGCGCTCGATCGCCTGCGTAGCCTCTCCCAGGGTCACGCCGAGCGGCAGGTTGAAGGAGATCGTGGTGGCGACGAAGTCGCTCTGGTGCTGCACCTGCATCGGAGTGGTGCCGGGTCCATAGCTCGCGAACGCCGACAGCGGGATCATGGTCTCGGAGCTGGTGCTCAACGAGGCGCCGGTCGAAGCCGCCCCGCGGCCGCTGTTGGTCAGTGCGTTGAGCTGCGCGTTCTGGGCGGCGAGGTTCAGCGCGGTGGTGCTGGAGGTTGCCGTGGTGGCGCCGCCGGCGCTCCCCGCGGCGCTCGCGGCGGCCTGTTCCGCGGCGACGAGCGCCGACGCCTGGGCTGCCGCCTGTGCGGCCGCCTGCGCAGCCGGAGTCACCCCGGTCTGGGTGGAGGTGCTGGTGGTAGCGGTGGCTGCCGCAGCGTTCGCCGCCGCCGCCGCCGCGCCTCCTGCCGTCAGCGTCGCGCCGCCGGTGGTATTGGTCGCGCCCGTGGTACCGGTGGGGGCTCCACCGCTACCCGTGTTGCTGGAGCTGACCTGGCCGGCGGCAAGTTCCATGGTGTCGCTGGCACTCACCCCGCCCGCGGCTGCCGGGCTGGTGATCGACGACGTGTCGCTGGAACTTA
>JASHSK010000086.1 GCA_030038755.1 Gammaproteobacteria bacterium | reverse complement strand
AGCTCGAGCCGATCGGCACGCGCATTTTCGGGCCGGTCACGCGCGAGCTGCGCACCGTGCAGTTCATGAAGATCATCTCGCTCGCACCCGAGGTGCTGTGAGGGGCCATGCGTAGGATCAGGAAGGGCGATCAGGTGGTGGTGCTGTCGGGCCGCGACAAGGGTCGGCAGGGCACGGTGCTGAGCGTGCTGGGCGATTCGCTGCTGGTGGAGAACATCAACCGCGTCAAGCGTCACACGCGGCCCAATCCCCAGGCCAACCACCCGGGCGGCATCGTGGAGAAGGAGATGCCGCTGCCGCTGTGCAAGGTGGCGCTGTTCGACCCCTCCAGCAAGCGCGGTGGTCGCACGGGAGTGCGGCGCCTGGCCGACGGGCGGCGCGTGCGCTACTTCAAGTCCAACGGCGAAGTCATCGATACCTGAACAGGAGGTGGCGCTGCGCAGGGTGATCCGCGCGGCGCTGCGAAGCATGGCAAGGCTACAAGAGTTCTATCGCAACGAGGTGGTGAAGCGGCTGCAGAGCGAACTGCAGCTGTCCAACCCCATGCAGGTGCCGCGCATCAGCAAGATCACGGTGAACATGGGCGTGGGGGAGGCCGTCGCGGACCGCAAGGTGATCGATGCCGCCGCCGGCGACCTGACCAAGATCACCGGGCAGAAGCCCATGATCTGCCGCGCGCGCAAGGCCATCGCCTCCTTCAAGGTGCGCGAGGGGCTGCCGATCGGCTGCAAGGTGACGCTGCGCGGCGTGCGCATGTACGAGTTTCTCGATCGGCTGATCAGCGTGGCGATGCCGCGCATCCGCGACTTCCGCGGCGTGTCGCCGCGCGGCTTCGATGGCCGCGGCAATTACAGCCTCGGGGTGCGCGAGCAGATCATTTTCCCGGAGATCCAGTACGACGCGATCGATCAGGTGCGCGGCATGGATATCACGATCACGACCACGGCACGCGATGACCGGCAGGGCCGCGCGCTGCTGGAGGCGTTTAATTTCCCGTTCCGGCGCTAGGAGTACGGTCGAGGACACGATATGGCCAAGACGAACATGGTGGAGCGCGAGAAGCGGCGCGTGCGACTGGCGAAGAAGTACGCGGCGAAACGCGCACAGCTCAAGGAACTGATCCGCGCGCCAAAGTCCACGCCCGAGCAGCGCCTGGCGGCGCAGGTGGCGCTTGCCTCGCAGCCGCGCGACGCGAGTCGCTCGCGCCAGCGAAACCGCTGCGCCATCACCGGGCGCTCGCGTGGCGTGTACCGCAAGTTCGGCCTGTCGCGCAGCAAGATCCGCGAGGTCGCCATGCGCGGAGAGATTCCCGGTCTCGGCAAGGCGAGCTGGTAGGAGCCGCACCCCATGAGCATGACCGATCCGATCGCAGATCTGCTGACGCGCATCCGCAACGGCCAGGCCGCGCGCAAGGCGAACGTCACGCTGGCTTCCTCCAAGCTCAAGCAGGCGATCGTCAAGGTGCTGAAGGACGAGGGCTACATCGCCGACTACAGCGTGCAGAGCGACGAGGGCAAGCCGTCGCTGCACATCGAGCTGAAGTACTACGAGGGACGGCCGGTGATCGATCGCATCGAGCGCGTCAGCCGTCCGGGGTTGCGTATTTACCGCGGCAAGGACGAGATCCCGCGCGTGCTCGGCGGCATGGGGACGGTCATCGTGTCCACGCCCAAGGGCGTCATGACCGACAGGGCCGCGCATGCCATCGGTCAGGGCGGTGAAGTGCTGTGCATCGTGGCGTAAGCACGGGGCACTGGGGCGAACGGAGCACTGGGACGAGTGGAGCGCTGGGGCGAGCGGATCACTGAGGCGAATCGAGGGAACCGGGAAAGCGACGATGTCCAGAGTGGCCAAACGAGCGATTGATCTGCCCGCCGGAGTGACGGCGAGCGTCGCGAACGGCACCGTGACGATCAAGGGCGCCAAGGGCAGCCTGACGCTGCCGCTCGGCACCGGGATCTCGGTGGTGCAGCAGGACAAGCGCCTGGCGGTGCAGTACCAGGGCGATGACGCCGCGCGCATGCGCGCCGGGGCGACGCGTGCCCATCTCGCCAATATGGTGCGCGGCGTCACGCGCGGCTACGAGCGCAAGCTCGAGCTGGTGGGCGTCGGCTATCGCGCAGCCGTGCAGGGCAAGAGCCTGAACCTGGCGCTGGGCTTCTCGCACCCGGTGCTCTATCCGGTGCCCGAGGGCATCACGATCGAGACCCCGAGCCAGACCGAGATCCTGGTCAAGGGCAGCGATCGGCAGCGGGTCGGACAGACCGCGGCCGAGATTCGCGGCATCCGTCCGCCCGAGCCCTACAAGGGCAAGGGCGTGCGCTACGCCAATGAGCAGATCACCCTCAAGGAAGGCAAGAAGAAGTAGGGCAGATAGGGAGCTGCGAGGAGAGGGCATGAAGATCAGCAAGAAGGAGCGCCGCATCCGCCGGGCCAAGCCGGCGCGCGCCAAGATCCGCGAGCTGCACGCGGTGCGCCTGACCGTGCACCGCACTCCGCGGCACATCTATGCGCAGCTGTTCGATGGCAACGGCGAGCGCGTGCTCGCCAGCGCCTCGACCGTGCAGAAGGCGGTCGCCGCGGAACTGAAAGGGACCGGCAACATTGCGGCGGCGCAAGCCGTGGGTCGAGCCATTGCCGAGCGCGCGCGCGCCGCCGGCATCACGCGCGTGGCCTTCGACCGTGCCGGCTTCCAGTACCATGGCCGCGTCAAGGCGCTGGCCGAGGCGGCGCGCGCAGCCGGCCTTGAACTTTGAGGAATCGCACCCATGGCGAGAATCGAGCGATCACAGAGCGCCGATGAGCTGACCGAGAAGCTCGTGGCCGTCAACCGCACCGCCAAGGTGGTGAAGGGTGGCCGCCAGTTCGGCTTCACCGCCCTGACCGTGGTCGGCGACGGCGCCGGCCGCGTGGGCTTTGGCTTCGGCAAGGCTCGCGAGGTCCCGGTGGCGATCTCCAAGGCGATGGCCCAGGCGCGCAAGAACCTCATCACCGTGAATCTGCGCAACGACACACTGCACTACGCGGTCAGCGGCACGCATGCCGCCACGCGCGTGTTCATGCTGCCGGCCTCGGAGGGAACGGGAGTCATCGCCGGTGGGGGCATGCGCGCGGTGCTCGAGTGTGCCGGGGTGCGCAATGTGCTCGCCAAGAGCTACGGGTCGCGCAATCCCATCAATGTGGTGCGCGCCACGGTGAACGCGCTGGCCAGCATGCGCTCGCCCGAGGAAATCGCGGCCAAGCGCGGCAAGAGCGTGGACGAGATTCTCGGGAGCGCGACATGACCGGTGCCGGAACGCTGACCGTGACGCTCGAGAAGAGCGTGCATGGGCAGCTCAAGCGCATCGCCGCCTCGGTGCGGGGCCTCGGGCTGCGCCGGCGCCACCAGACCGTACAGGTCGCCGACACGGTACAGAACCGCGGCATGATCCGCGCGGCCGGTCACCTGCTGCGCGTGCACCCGGAGGGTCGGTGAGATGCGTCTGAACGATCTGCGTCCGGGGGTGGGCGCGCGTCGGCCGCGCCTGCGCGTCGGGCGCGGGGCATCGAGCGGGCAGGGCAAGACCTGTGGCCGCGGCGTCAAGGGCCAGCGCGCCCGCAAGGGCGGCTATCACAAGGTGGGCTTCGAGGGCGGACAGATGCCGCTGCAGCGCCGCCTGCCCAAGGTCGGCTTCCGCTCGGCGCTCAAGCGCACGCGCGCGGAGGTGCGGCTGCATGAGCTGGCCGGGCTCGCGGACGCGGTCATCGACCTGGCGGCGCTCAAGCGCGCCGGCATCGTGCCGGCCGAGGCGGAGCAGGCCAAGGTGGTGCTGTCCGGCGCCCTGCAGCGTGCCGTGACACTCAAGGGCATCGGCGCCACGCGCGGCGCGCGGGCCGCTATCGCCGCCGCGGGCGGCAAGTTCGAGGAGTAATGGCCAACACAGCACTGTCCAGCCCGAGCATGGCGCTCGCCGACGTCGGGCGCATGGGCGAGATCCGCGGCCGTATCCTGTTCCTGATCGGGGCGCTGATCGTCTATCGCATCGGTGCGTACATCCCGGTGCCGGGGATCAATCCGGCGGCCGTGTCGCGCTTCTTCAACGGACAGACCAACACCATCTTCGGCATCTTCAACACCTTCAATGGCGGCGCGCTGCAGCGCATGTCGATCTTCGCCATGGGGGTGATGCCCTACATCTCCGCTTCGATCATCATCCAGATGCTCTCGATGGTCGTGCCCTCGCTCATGGCGGCGCGCAAGGAAGGGGAGGCCGGCACCCGTTACATCACGCAGCTGACGCGCTATTGGACCGTGGTGCTGGCGCTGTTCCAGTCCTTCGGCGCGGCGATCGCGCTGCAGAGCGGCGGCATGACGGAGGTGACCGGCTTTCAGTGGCTGTTCACCGCGACCATCACCATGACCACCGGCACGGTGTTCCTGATGTGGGTCGGCGAGCAGATCACCGAGCGCGGCGTGGGCAACGGCATCTCCATGATCATCCTCGCGGGCATCGTCGCGCAGATGCCCGCGGCCATCAGCCGCACGATCGATTCCGTGAGCACCGGACAGTTGAATCCGCTGTTCACCATCCTGCTGATCGGCATCGTGATCGGCGTGACGGCGTTCTGCTGCTTCATGGAGCGCGCGCAGCGCAGGATCACGGTGAACTACGCCAAGCGCCAGGTCGGGCGGCGCATGTATGCCGGGCAGTCGAGTCACCTGCCCTTCAAGATCAACATGTCGGGCGTCATCCCGCCGATCTTCGCCTCGAGCCTGCTGCTGTTCCCCGCGACGATGGCGAGCTTCCTGGGCACCAACCCGAACTCCAGGTTCGCCGGGGTGCTGCAGGATATTTCCACCTCGCTCGGCTACGGGCAGCCGCTGCACATCGTCCTGTACGCGTTTCTGATCGTCTTTTTCTGTTTCTTCTATACGGCGCTGGTATTCAACTCGCGCGAGACCGCCGACAACCTGAAGAAATCCGGTGCCTTCATCCCCGGCATCCGCCCCGGACAGCAGACCGGCGAGTACATCGACAAGGTGCTCACGCGTCTGACCCTGTGGGGCGCGATCTACGTGGCGGCGGTGTGCCTGGTGCCGGAACTGCTGGTGTCCTCTCAGGGGGTACCGTTCCAGTTCGGCGGCACCTCGCTGCTGATCGTCGTGGTCGTGGTGATGGACTTCATGGCGCAGATGCAGGCGCACATGATGTCGCACCACTATCCGGGCCTGATGAAGAAGGCCAATCTGATGGGCGG
>JASHSK010000085.1 GCA_030038755.1 Gammaproteobacteria bacterium | reverse complement strand
GCTCGCGGCTGGACTCGCGCCACGTGAGCGGCTGCTCGACGCCGCCATCGGCTTCCTGGTCGCGCTGCTCGCCGCGGGGCTGGCCACGCGTCAGCTCGGGCGCGCGCGGCTCCCCGCCGGCGCGGCCGCGGGTGCGCTGCTCGTTCTTGCAGCTCTGGTCGCGCTGACACACGGACGCTGGCCGGCGCTGGTGCTGGCCGGTGCCGGAGTGTTCGCGGGCTGCCAGCTCGCCAGCGCGCAACAGCTCGAGCGCCGGCCGTTCGGCTGGCTGCTCGTACCCGCGCTATTCGCGTTCCTGGACGGCTTCGTGCTGCCCGCAGAGCTGGTACCGATGCAACTGCCGGTGCGCGCGGTGTTGCCGATGACGGTGGGATTCGATCTGGGCTCGTTGCTGACGGAGATCGCCGTGCTCGCGGCTCTCGGCCTGGCGATCACGGCCGTGGCGGCGTGGCCGCGCATGCGGCCGCTGGTGCGGCACTCGGCGCTGTCCGCGGACCTCGCGGCGAGCCTGCTGGGCTGCGCGGGCGTGTTCTGGATGCTCAGCCGATTACACGGCTGACGCCCAGGTCGACACCCGGGCGTGGCTGGCCGCAGAATATCCGTCGCCGGTCCGAGCATGAACGCGCTGCCCATTGACCTTGCCCTGCCGCCCGCCTCGCGCCCGCTGGGCGGGCACGGCGCAGCAGCGCTGCATGCGTTGCTCGAGCAGTCGCTGGGGCGCGCAGACGGTCTCACCGGTGCACACTGCATACACGAGCTGTGGATGCGCGGAGAAATAGGCCTCTCCGTGGACGCATCCCTCGAGCGACTCTGGAAGCAGGCCTCTGCCAGCATCCCCGACTGGCTGCCGATGCGCCACTTCGAACAGCTGGCCCTGCTCTACCAGGTGACCGGCCGCATTCGGCCCGGCACGCGCGGCGCGAGCAATCTCTATCTGGTGCTGCTCGACTACCGCGACAGCCGTCCGGACCCGTACGGATTCTATGTGGGGATGAGTCACTACACGCCGGCACAGCGCTTCGATCAGCACAAGGCAGGGATCCGCGCCGCCGGCAGTGTGCTGCGCCGCGGCCTGGAAGTGCTCACCGGGCCGACCCGGCATCTGCAGCACATCGGACGCGCCGAGGCACTGGATATCGAAAGCGCCCTGGCCGAGGCGTTGCGCGCCGAAGGCCTGTTCGTGCAGGGCGGCCACTGAGCAGACCACCGGGCCACCGCAGATGAGCACCGACATCCGCACCGGGATGGCCGACGTGAGCGCACCGACGCCGCAGTCTGCGACGGCCGAGCGCAGCTGCGCCAATTGCGGCACGCGCCTGATCGGTCGCTACTGCCACGAATGCGGCCAGTCGAGCCACCTGCACCGCTCGTTGGTGCATTTCGGCGAGGAGCTGCTGCACGGCCTGCTGCACTTCGATGCCAGGGGCCTGCGTACCCTGCCGCTGCTGGCGCTGCGACCCGGTCTGCTCACGCGCCGCTACCTTGACGGCCAGCGCACGCGCTATGTCAATCCGCTATTGCTGTTCCTGTTCTGCATCATCCTGATGTTCTTCGTGGTCGAGATGGCCGGCGGCTCGGCGCCGCACACACGCGTCACGGCCGCGCAGCGCGCCGCCGCCCTCGACGAGCTCAACCGCAATCTCGCGGCGGATAACGCCGCGGTAGCCCAGGCGACGCGCGCACTGGCACAGGCGCAGACACAGGCAGAAGCACAGGCACAGCGCGCTGCCGGCGGACTCGGGGACGCCCGCGACAACCTCGCCGCTGCGCGTGCGCAGCAGCGCATCGACACGGCGGTGCTGCAGGGTGTTCGCGCCGCGTTGCCCGACCCGGTCGACGCGGCCGGTGGGGGCGGCGCGGCCGGCGGGCCCGCCGCCAGCGGTGCCGGCGGTACGGTTCAATGGCTCGCCGCGCTGTCGAGCCTCAAGGTCGACACCGGCCATCCGCGGCTCGATGCGACGCTGCGCCACATCTTCGCGGATCCCTATCTGTTTCTCTTCAGGTTGCGCGACGCGGCCTCGCACCTCGCGTTCCTGCTGGTGCCAATCTCGCTGCCGTTCCTGTGCCTGCTGTTCGCGCGACGTCGCGACGTGGTGGCCTACGACCACGTGGTGTTCTCGCTGTACTCCCTGTCCTTCATGTCGCTGCTCGTGATCGCGGTCACGCTGCTGGGCCTGGCGGGATTCGCAGGGCTCGCGGCCATCATGCTGCTCGCGGTTCCACCCGTGCACATGTTCGCGCAGCTGCGCGGCACCTACGCCCTGTCCGCGGGCGCGGCGCTGTGGCGCACGGTCGCGCTGCTCGGGGTCGCCGGCACCACGTTCCTGCTGTTTGTAGGCCTCATCGTCGTCGACGCGCTGCGCTGAGGGCGCGCCGCGCCGCGGCGGAGCCGCAGCGCGTGTGCGCGCCTCAGTCCGCGCGCGGGCGTCGCGTGTGCTTGGCCGGCGCCGGCGCGGGTGGCAGCGCCGCCAGCTCGCGCGCGACCAGCCACTTCGTCACCTC
>JASHSK010000084.1 GCA_030038755.1 Gammaproteobacteria bacterium | reverse complement strand
CGCCGCCGCCGTGCCGGGCGCAGCGCCCGCACCCGGCGCCGGTGTCGGATCGGGCGCGATCGCGTCCGCATCCGCGGCCGGCTCACTCGCCTCGATCGGCTCACTCGCCTCGATGGCCTCGATGGCCTCGATCACGAGCCGGCAGTCGGCCTCCGCCCAGTCGAACACCTCGAGGATCGCTTCACGCGGCGCCGCGGTGCGCAGCCGCAACGACCAGGCCAGATGGCACTGCTCCGGATCAAGCTCGTCCAGCGCAGGCAGGTGCGTGAGGTCCGCGCTCACCGTCAACTCGCCGAGCGCGCGCAGCTCCCGGAACATGCGCAGCGGGTCATTGCCGCGCGCGAGCATGTGGCCAAAGGGCTGAAAGTCGATGCGGTAGAGCCTGGTGGCGCCCGTCGGCGGCCCCGCACCCGGGTTCGCCGCCGCCTGGCCGGCCTGTGCCACGGCCAGCTCCAGATCGAGCTGCAGATCCGCCACGCGCTGTGCGTCGGTCGGCTGATTGTGCTGTTGGGCACGCAGCAACTCACGCAGCACGTCGACCGAGCGCAGCAGCAGCTGCGAGAGCGCGCTGGTCACGAGCAGGCGCCGCGAGCGCAGCTGATCGAACAGACTCTCCAGCGAGTGGGTGAACGAGGTGATCTGCCCGAAACCGAAAGTCGCAGCCCCGCCCTTGATCGAATGTGCCACCCGGAAAATCGTGTTGATCGAGTCGGCGTCCGGCGCACCCACGTCCAGGCTCAGCAGCGCCTGCTCCATCGTGCCGAGGGCCTCGAAGCTCTCTTCGTAGAAGGCCGCGTGAAACTGCGTGAGATCGATCGACACGGCGGAGGCCATCGGTGCTGTGCGCGCCTACATTCCCAGATCAGACAGCAGCGCGTCCACGTCCTGCTGCCCGCTGACCACCTCGCCGTGGCTCACGCCCGGCACCACCGGGCCGCGACCGCGTCCCATCGTCTGCTCGCGCCGCGCCGCCGCGTCCTTGCCGTCCACGATGGAAGCGAGCTCGATGAGCGCACGCTCCAGCTCGTCGACCAGGGACATGACACCGCGCACGATCTGACCGGTGAGATCCTGATAGCTCTGCGCCAGACGCACATCGCCGAGGCGGCTGCGGATGCCGCCCAGGCACTCCGCCACCTGCGTGCGAAACTGCCCGAGCGCCGAGGCGCTCGCACCGCCGGCCACCAGCCGCTCCGCACCCTGCTCGATGCGCTGGGCGAGCGGGCCACATTGATCCACCAGATCCATGGTGCGATGGGCCGCGTCATTGGTCAGACGCAGCACGTGCTCGAGGCGGCGGCGTGCGTCGGGCACCTGGTGATGCGCCAGGTCGATCAGCCGCGCATCGATCTCGAAGCGTTGCAGGGCGCTCTGCAGCTCGACGGTGACCCTGCGCACGCCGGTGAGCACCTCGGCGTCGCGTACGGCATCGAAGGCCGACAGGGCGCTGCGAAAGGCGTGCTCGTCACGAGCCGCGAGCGCCCGCGACATGGCCGCGAGCGAATCGGCGTATACATGAATGTCCTGCGGCGGCTCGCTCATGCTCATTCATGCCGCAGCGGCTTGGGACGAGAGGATCTTGTCGATCTTTTCCTTGAGCGTCGCGGCGGTGAACGGCTTGATGACGTAGCCGTTGACCCCCGCCTGAGCGGCTTCGACGATCTGTTCGCGCTTGGCCTCCGCCGTGAGCATCAGCACCGGCAGCTTGGCGAGCCGCTCGTCCGCGCGCACCTGCTTGAGCAGCTCCAGGCCCGGCATACCCGGCATGTTCCAGTCGGTGATCAGAAAGTCGAAGCTGCCGCTCCTGAGCAGCGGCAAGGCGGTGGCCCCATCATCGGCTTCCGTGACGTTCGCATAGCCCAGCTCGTTGAGCAGATTCTTCACGATGCGACGCATGGTGGAGTAATCGTCCACCACCAGGAAGTTCAGACTGCGTTGCACGCTCATTATCCGCCCGGGACCCCGGCACACAGCGATCGCCGCAACGGCGTATATACCGGGAAAGTCGCGCTACCGCGCCCTCGAGGCGTGTGCCCCGCGACGCGTGTCACAGATCGCCGCGCACCGCGCCTGGATCGGCGCTCAGCTCGGCGCGGTCAGCTCGGCGCGCTCAGGTCGGCGCGCTCAGGTACGGCCACGCCGAGCGCAGGTACAGCGCCATCGAGATCAGCGTCAGCAGCGCGGCGATCACCGTGAGCCACTGGCCGATCAGATAGATCGGCAGCGGGCCCAGATTCACGCGGAACAGCAGCATGGTCAGGCCGACCATCTGCAGAATGGTCTTGAATTTGCCGATGCGCGAGACCGCCACGGCGGTGCGCTGGCCGATGCCGGCCATCCATTCGCGCAGCGCCGAGATCGCGATCTCCCGCCCGATGATCACGGCTGCGGTCAGCACCATCAGCGGCCGCGGATCCTGGCTGACGATCAGCACCAGCGCGACCGCGACGATCAGCTTGTCGGCGACCGGATCGAGGAAGGTGCCGAGCCGCGTCGTCTGTCCGAGTCGCCGCGCGAGATAGCCGTCGAGCGTATCGGTGAGCGCGGCCACGGCGAACGACAGCCCCGCGAGCGGAAAGGCGGGTCCGTCCACATGGTGCCCGCCGAGCATGAACAACACCACGATGAGTGGAATGGCCAGGATGCGCAGCCAGGTGAGCAGATTCGGCAGGTTCCAGACCATGGTGGCCCCGTCTGCGTCAGGCGCCCGGATGCAGGTGCTCGTAGATCGAGCGTGCCAGCGCCGGCCCGACGTTCGCGACCTGCTCCAGATCGTTGACCCCGGCGCGCATCACGCCCTGCAGCCCGCCGAAGTGCGTCAGCAGTGCGCGACGGCGCGACGGCCCCAGACCCGGAACGGTCTCGAGAACGGACTCGCGATAGCGGCGCGCGCGCCGCCGGCGGTGCCCGGTGATCGCGAAGCGGTGCGCCTCGTCGCGCACGCGCTGCAGGAAGTGCAGCGCCGCGCTGCCGGCTTCCAGCACCAGCGGTATGGCTTCCCCGGCACGGTAGAGCCGCTCCTGTCCGGGCCGCCGATCGGCGCCCTTGGCCACGCCCACCACGGCAAGCCCCTCGCAACCCGCCTCGGCGAGCGCCGCCACCGCCGCCTGCACCTGCCCGGCCCCGCCGTCGATCAGCAACAGGTCGGGCCTGGGGCGCTCCCCGCGTGCGATGTGCGCTCCATGACGCCGCAGCGCCTGATGCATCGCGCCGTAGTCATCGCCGGCGGTGACACCCTCGATGTTATAGCGCCGATAGTCGCGCTTGCGCGCGCCCTCGGGTGTGAACACCACGCACGAGGCCACGGTACCCTCGCCTGCCGTGTGACTGACGTCGAAGCATTCGACGCGCTCGGGCACGCCCGGCAGGCCGAGCAGGCGCGCCAGGACCTGCAGTCCCTCGCCGAGCAGCTCCGCCTTGAGTGCGCGCATGCGCAGCGCATTGCGCGCATTCTCCGCGGCGAGCGTGACCCAGCGCAACGGCAGACCGCGGCGCGGCACGCGCAGCTCGATCGCATGCCCCATCGAGCTCGCCAGCGCCTCGGCGAGCGCCTCGTGGTCGGGCAGCTCGATGTTGAGCAGGATCTGCCGCGGTGAGGTCTCCACGCGGTAGTAGAGCAACAGGAAATCCGCCAGCGTCTCGGCCGGCTCGCTGAGCGCACTGCCGGGGAAGTGGCTCGCGGTGCCGAGATTCTGTCCGTCGCGCACCGGCAGCACGCAGATCGCGTAGCGACCCGGCTCCCCCTCGATGGCGATCGCATCCGTGTCCGTCGGCCTGCGCGACAGTGCGCTGTGCTGCGAGCGGATCTCCTGCAGCTCGCGCAGCTGGTCGCGAAGCCGCGCGGCGTCCTCGAAGCGCAGCTGCTGCGCGGCCTCGTCCATGCGCCGCTGCAGATCGGCGATCACCTCGGCATTGCGTCCCTCGAGCACCCCGATCGCCCCCGCCAGGTCGCGCGCATATTCCTCCCGACCGATGAGATTCACGCATGGGGCCGAGCAACGCCCGATCTGGTGTTGCAGACAGGGGCGGCTGCGGTGCGCAAAGAAGGAATCGCGGCAGTTGCGGATGCGAAACACCTTCTGCAGATGCTGCAGCACCTCCTTGACCGCGTACGCGCTCGGGAAGGGCCCGAACTGCCGGCTGCCGCTCTGGCGCGGCCCGCGGTAGAACACCAGCCGCGGATAGTCGTGGTTCATCGCGCACAGAATATACGGATAGGACTTGTCGTCACGCAGCGCGATATTGAAGCGGGGGCGATGCGCCTTGATGAGATTGCTTTCCAGCAGCAGCGCTTCCGGTTCGTTCGGCGCGACGGTCACTTCGATGCGCGCGATGCGCTGCACGAGCGCGTCGATCTTCGCCGAAGCGTGCCGACCGCTGAAATAGCTGCCCACGCGATCGCGCAGGCGCGCGGCCTTGCCGACGTACAGCAGCTCCCCGTCCGCTGCGTACATGCGATACACGCCCGGCCGCATCGGCAGCGTCGCCACATAGCTCCTGGCATCGAACGGAGGGTCGCTCATGGCCATCTGTATCTGCGCTCGCCGGCGCAGCGCGGCTCACGAGTGTCGTTTGCTGCGCTCGGAGATCAGCATCGCCAGCTCGAGGGCCTGCTCGTAGTTCAATCGCGGATCGACCTGCGAACGGTAGGCGCGCTGCAGGTCCGCGTCCGTGAGCCCGCGCGCCCCGCCCGTGCACTCCGTGACGTCCTCGCCCGTCAGCTCCACGTGCACGCCGCCCAGGTACGAGCCCATCTGCGCGTGGATCGTGAAGGCGAGATCGATCTCCCTGAGGATATTCTCGAAGCGCCGTGTCTTCAGGCCGCCGGTGGTGGTCTCGGTATTGCCGTGCATCGGGTCGCAGCACCACAGCACCGTATGGCCGGTGCGCCGCACCGCTTCGATCGCGGCCGGCAGCAGCCGCTCGGTGTCCTTGACGCCGAAGCGGTGGATCAGCGTCAGCCGTCCGGGCTGGTTCTGCGGGTTCAGGCGCGTCACCAGCTCCTGCAGCCACGGCCCGTCCATCGCCGCACCGATCTTCACGCCGATCGGATTGGAGATGCCGCGGAAGTACTCCACATGCGCGCCATCGAGCTGCGCGGTGCGCATGCCGATCCATGGCATGTGGGTCGAGAGGTTGTACCAGCGGTTCTGGCGCGGAATGAAGCGCGTCTGAGCCTGCTCGTAGAGCAGGTGCAGCCCCTCGTGGCTGGCGAAGAAATCCACGCGCGTCGCCTCGTGCACCTTCTGCCCGCTGAGCGACTCGAAGAAATCCAGCGCATCGGCGATGGCGTGCACGGTGCGCTCGTAGGCCTCGCGCAGCGGCGCGTGGCGCACGAACCCAAGATCCCAGTACTCGGGATGGTGCAGGTCCGCGAACCCGCCGTCGACCAGCGCGCGCACGAAATTGAGCGTCAGCGCGGCGCGCTCGTAGCCGCGCAGCAGCAACTGCGGATCGGGGCGGCGCGCCTCGGCGGTGAACTCGCTGCGATTGACGATGTCGCCGCGGTAGGCGGGCAGCGTCACGCCGTCGCGCGTCTCGAGGTCCGCGGAGCGCGGCTTGGCATACTGGCCGGCCATGCGCCCGATGCGCACCACCGGGCGCTTCATCCCCGACAGCAGCACCAGGCTCATCTGCAGCAGCACCTTCAGCTGCTTGGCAATGCGGTCGGACTCGCACTCGGTAAAGCTCTCCGCGCAGTCCCCGCCCTGCAGCAGGAAGCCCTCCCCGCGCTGCACGGCCGCCAGGCGCTCGCGCAGATTTTCCACCTCCCACGACACCACGATCGGCGGCAGGCGCGCGAGCTCGGCCACCGCCCGATCGAGCGCTGCGGGGTCGTCATAGACAGGCTGCTGCGCGGCCTTGCGCGACTGCCAGCTGGCCGGATGCCAGGAATTGGTATCGGTCGAACGCACGGCACAATGCTAACATGGGGTGCTTCGCCGGGGAGCCATCAATGCACACGGTGTTGGTACTGGGTGCCGGCAAGATCGGGGCGTTGATATCCGGCCTGCTGGCGCAGTCGGGTGCGTACCACGTACAGCTGGCCGATCAGGATGCCACGGCGGCCGCGGCGGTCGCGCGCGCTCATCGGCTCGCCAACATAGAGCCGCTGCGGCTCGACGCCGCCGACGCGGCAGCGCTCGGCGCGCGTCTGGACGCGCAGCGCGCCCACGCCGTCATCTCGAGCCTGCCGTTCTACTGCAACCCGGTGGTCGCCGGCGTGGCGCGCACTGCCGGCGTGCATTATTTCGATCTGACCGAGGATGTGGAGGTCACGCGGCGCGTCAGTGCCGTGGCACGCGAAGCGCACAACGCCTTCGTTCCGCAGTGCGGACTGGCGCCCGGGTTCATCAGCATCGCCGGCGGAGAGCTGATCCGCCACTTCGACACGCTGCGCAGCGTGCGGTTGCGTGTCGGCGCGCTGCCGCAGCATCCCCACAATGTACTCAAATATTCGTTGACCTGGTCCACCGAGGGGCTGATCAATGAGTACGGCAATCCCTGCGAGGCCGTCGTCGACGGGCGACTGATGGAACTGCGTCCGCTCGAGGGGCTCGAGGAGATCGAAATCGATGGCACCCCCTACGAAGCCTTCAACACCTCCGGCGGACTCGGCACCCTCGCGCAGACCTGCGGGGCGCGCTGCGAGAGCATGGACTACAAGACCATCCGCTACCCCGGTCACTGCGCGCAGATGCGGCTGCTGATGAACGATCTGAAGCTCAACCAGGATCGCAGCACGCTCAAACGCATTCTGGAGAGCGCCGTGCCGCAGACGCTGCAGGATGTCGTGATCGTCTATGCGGCGGTCACCGGCTCACAGCAGGGGGAGCTGCGGGAGGAGAGCTACGTCAGCAAGGTGTACCCGCAGATGGTCGCCGGGCGGCTATGGTCGGCGATCCAGGTGAGCACCGCCGCGGGTATCTGCGCCGTCGTGGACCTGGTGCTCGCCGAGCCGCAGCGCTATCGCGGCCTGGTCACCCAGGAATCGTTTCGCCTGCCGGAGATCCTCGGCAATCGCTTCGGCAAGCACCTGGCCGCCGGGGGCAGCAAGGAGCTCTCGGGCGACGTGGTGCTCAGCGGTACCTCGGGCCGGCAGCGGCTGCTCGGCTCCTGAGCGCGCCCGTGTCCACTCGGATGCCCACCCAGATGCCCACCCAGATGCCCACTTAGATGTCCACTCAGATCTCCACGGCCGCCGAGCTGCTGTCGCACTTTCGGCTGCCGGTGCTGCCCGGCGGCCAGTCCGGCGCGGCGGACGCGCCCCGCACGGCGCAGGCGCTGGACACAGCCGGCGCGCTGGAGTGCGTCAGTCCCGTGGACGGCGCGCGCATCGGCTGCGTGGCCACCTGCGACGCGGCCGGCCTGGATGCGATCATGAGCCGCGCCGTGCAGGCGGCGCAGCACTGGGGCGACGTACCCGCCCCGCAGCGCGGGGAGCTGGTACGGGTGTTGGGCGAGACGCTGCGGAATCACAAGCAGCCGCTCGCCGAGCTGATCGCGCTCGAGAACGGCAAGCTGCTCGCCGAGGCGCTCGGCGAGGTACAGGAGATGATCGACATGGCCGACTTTGCGGTCGGCCAGTCGCGCATGCTCTACGGACGCACGATGCATTCCGAGCGTGTGCAGCACCGCATGTACGAGCAGTGGCACCCTCTGGGCGTCGTCGGCATCCTCACCGCATTCAACTTCCCGGTGGCGGTGTGGGCCTGGAATGCACTGCTCGCGGTGGTGTGCGGCAATGCCTGCGTGTGGAAGCCCTCGCCGAAGACGCCGCTGTGTGCCCTGGCGGTACAGGGGCTGTGCGACGAGGTGCTCGCGCGGCTGCGCGCGCCGCCGCTGTTTCAGTTGCTGATCGACGGCGGCACGACGCTCGCGCGTGCGCTCGTCGGGGACCGGCGCGCGGCGCTGATCTCCTTCACCGGCTCCACGGCCGTCGGCCGCCAGATCGCCGAGCGCGTGGCGGCACGGCTGGGCCGCAGCCTGCTGGAGCTCGGGGGCAACGGGGCGATCATCGTCGATGACAGCGCGGATCTCGATCTGGCCACGCGCGCCATCGTATTCGGCGCGCTGGGCACCGCCGGGCAGCGCTGCACCAGCACGCGCCGCGTGCTGGTGGTGCACGAGCGGCTGCCCGAGCTGCAGCGCCGGCTGCTGCATGCCTATGCGCAGGTGCGCATCGGCGACCCGCGTGATCCGGACACTCTGATGGGACCGCTGATCGAT
>JASHSK010000083.1 GCA_030038755.1 Gammaproteobacteria bacterium | reverse complement strand
CACACCACATCGTTGAGCGTGTAGGGCTCGGGCAGGTCCGAGCGAGACACGTTCAGCCGTACCGCGAGTCGCTCGGCAGCCCAGTCGTGCAGGAGCTTCGGGCCGTGCTCCGTCTCAACCCGCAGCAGCTCCGGCCCCACGATCGGAATGACCCGCCGCTCCTCGATGAAGGAGAGCAGGTCCTCCCAGGCATCGTCGTCGAGCCTCGAGGCCGGCAGGATGGCAGTGGAACCGCTTCTCATTAATTTTCGACACGCCCCGGCACCGGGCAGACGTCTCCCCGTTCCCGGGCCCCTGACAATCCCCGTCGCCGCGGGACGTGCAGTTTACCCCCGGGGCAGCAGTCGCGCATGGCCGCCGCCGACCCCGGCGCGGGTCCCCGCATGCCGGCCGGATACGTCGCGCAGTGGCCCGCCGGCGTCCACCGAGACCGGACCTGTTTCCCTGTAAGGAGGGAACATACCTATATAATATATCCCTATGGATAAGGAAACCTTGAAGTATGTGCTCGCGTACAACACGACGCGCACACTACCTGCCGGGACGCCACGTACCTTGCAGCTACCGCTGCAGGTGCGGAAGACCATCACGCTCGTCGGCATCCGGCGCAGCGGCAAAACCTACGTGCTCTACGAGACCATGCGCCGCCTGGAAGCGCAGGGCATCGACCGGCGCCGCATGATCTACCTCAACTTCGAGGATGACCGGCTGCTGCCCATTCGCGCGCGTGAGCTGGACCTCATCCTGCGCGCGCACGAGGAGCTGTATCCCGACTTCGCGCGGGAGAAAAAGTACCTGTTCTTCGATGAGGTGCAGGGTGTCCCGGAATGGGCAGCGTTCATCCGCCGCGTGCACGATACCGACAGTGCCCATATATTTCTGACCGGTTCTTCCTCGCACTTGCTTTCGCGCGAGATCGCAACCAGCCTGCGGGGACGCAGCATCTCCTTCGAAGTCTTTCCGCTCTCGTTCGGCGAATTTCTCGCCTTCCGCGGCATCTCCCACGAGCCCTATTCACGCCGCTCGGAGAGCCGCATGGCGGCGGCCTTGAGCGAATATCTCGCGACCGGAGGATTGCCGGAGATCGTGCTGGCCGACCCGGAGCTTCGCCCGCGCATCTTGCGGGAATACGTCGATCTGGTGTTCTACAAGGATCTTCTGGAGCGCTACCGGCTGACCAACCCCCAGGCGCTGCGGCTGCTGCTGAAGCACTGCCTCGGTCAGCCGGCCTCGCTGCTCAACGTTCACAAGCTCTACCATGACTTCCGCTCGCAAGGCCTGGCCCTCTCGAAGGACACCCTGTACCACTACGTCGCGTGCCTCGAGGAGTCTTATCTCGTCTTTCCGCTGCCGATCGCGGATCGATCGATTCGCAGGCAGGCGATCAATCCGAAGAAGCTGCACATCGTGGACTGGGCTCTCGGCTATCCATTCGCTCCGGAGACTCGCATCGATGCCGGCAGGAGGTTGGAGAACGCGGTCTTCCTGCACTGGCGCCGCAGACGAGAGGACCTCGGATATCTCGGTGGGGAGCGCGAGGTCGACCTCGTGGTAGGCGCTGACCGACCTGAAGCGTTGATCAACGTGGCCCTCTCCGTCACCGCGCAGGCGACCTGGGAGCGCGAGATCGCAGCGCTCGCCTGGGCGGCTGCGCGTCGGCCCGGAACACCGTGCGTCCTGATCACGCAAGACCATTCGAGCCGCCCGCTGCCGCCGGGAGTTCAGGTCGTGGAGGCCTGGGCGTATCTGCTCGGCCTACCCGAGTTACGCAGTCGAGCGGCTCGTGCGCCCGACCGACGATCCGCAAGACACCGAAAGCGATCGTGATCGCGTCACCTATCAGATGATCGGGTCGTTTGGGGACAGCGGCTTCGGTGCCGGGTAGGCCGCTGAAGGGGCTCTCATGGGTCAGAGCGGCGCTGCGCCTGCTCGATACGTGCGCGCCACGCCCGCGTGTCGTGCAGCCGCGCGATGGCGGGCGCCAGATGATCGACCTCCTGCGCCGCCTCGGCGAGCAGCGCCGCTCCGTGCGAGGGGTCGCTGAGCGACTGCGCGTACAACGCACCCGCGAACTCCAGGGGCAGCCACGCATCACCACGGTTCCTGGCGGCAAGCGCGCGGTACATCGTGACCACCGGGGCGATCGTCTGCGCCGCTTCCGTCCTCTTGCCCTCGCGCGCCAGCGCCATCGACAGCCAGGTGGCAGACTGAGCCACGGTGCGCCGATCATCGACACTGCCGTTTGCCGCGTTCTCCTGGCACGTCCCGAGCGCCGCCGTGCGCTCGGCCCGCTCGGCCGCCGCGAAGTCTCCAAGCTGGTAGTCGGCGCGCCCAACGAGGTCGGAGAATACACAGGATCGGTCCGAAGCCGTCGGCTGATGCAGGACGGCGCGCAGATGCGCCAGGTAATCCTGCTCGTCGCGCCGCACTGCGCCGAAGTCGTCGCGCTCGTAGGCCAGAGTTGCCGGCACGATGCTGTCCGCTCCGTTTGCGGCCAGGAAAGCTTCGAGGCCAGCGCCCGGCACGTGAGAACCCTGCCCGTCCGCAAGCGCAAGCGCGTCGGCCGCGGCCACCGTCGCCCCGACACCCGCCGGGTCGCCGAACTGTGCCTGCCCGATTGCCGTTGCCGCCATGACGATACGCACTTCGACCAGGTCGATCGGCCTCGCCACGCCGGCGGCGGCCTGACCGAAGGTGTTCATCGACTTGCGGCCATAGGCGATTGACTCGCGCAGTCGGCCTGCATCACGCAGCAACCTGCCGAGGGTACCCTCCAGTACGGCGAGATTATTGACGTAGATCCGGTTCCCGGGCTCGATCTGCACCAGCGCCAGCGAGGTCTGCATGCCTTGCATCGCAAAGCGTATGGCTTCGGCGGGGTCGAGCTCGTTGCTGGCCGCCGCGGCCAGGCCCTGCTCGATGAACTGCTTGGCGAACAGTGCCTGGCCGTACTGTGGGCGTTGCGAGAGCACCTGATCGGCCGCGGCGAGGGCATCCGCACCCGCGCGGCGCGCCTCCTCGTTGCGGCCGAGATCATCCAGTCCCCGGATGAGCCCTATGCCCGCGTACGCATAATCGGTGTCCAGTGTGACATCGCCCGAGCGGCGCGCCCCGAGCTGCAGCGCCACGCGCTGGGCCTCACGCGTGTCGCGCACGGCTTGCTCTTTCCTCTCGTGCGTGACGGGGGCGAAGGCCGCGTCCAGGAATCCGCGCGCACCCAGGGCCTCGACGTAGACGCGGCGGGCGTCGGCCGGCGCGTCGGCCCGCTCGACGATGGGGCGCAGCAGCTCGATCGCCCGGGTCCCGACGCTGTTGGCCTTCGCCAGATCCGCCTGCCCGACGAAGGTCGAGAACTGCGCCACGTAGGCATTCGCCAGGGCCACCGTGGTCGCGTCCGACCGGTCGCCGCCGTGTTGCAGCCCCTCGAGTAATCCGATGGCCTCGGTCGCGTCCTTGCCCGCCGCGCCCAGATCCCCGAGGTCGGTGACGGCATTGACATGATTCACGAGCGCACGAGCCTCGCTGCGCACGGTCTGCGGATCCCTGAGCTGTGCGGGCAGATGCCGGAAGTAGTCGATCTCCTGCTGCGACAGCTCGGCAATGGTTTGCTCGCGCCCGAAGGTCTCGAGCTCGCGCACGAGATCGTCGGTCAGAAAGTCCAGCAATCCCTCCGCCTGCAGCCGCGCCTGCTCGGAGACGGCGCGCGTCTCCTGGGCCACGCGCTCGGCATGCCGTGCGCGCTGCATGCTGAAGACCGCCGCGATCGTCGCCGCGATAGCCAGCGCAGCCAGCAGCGTGCAGCCGGCGGCCACGGCCCGCGCTCGGCGCAGAGCCCGCCGTGCCGCCTGCTCGCGGGAGCGCTGCTCGGCGAGCAACCGTTCGGTCGCCTCGCGCGCCTCGCGCTCGTGTCGCTGATCGCGGCTGGCCTTCACCACCCCGGTCAGCACGTCGTGCGTGAGCTCGACGCGCCGCACGTCGAGACGTTCCTCGATGCGCAGGAGTCTGCGGTTCACCAGCGTCGCCAGTGCATCGGGCGCGGCCCCCGCGGCCTGGAACCGCCGCAGCAGGCTCTCCTCGGCCAGGTTCTCCCGGTACCCCGACTCGGTCAGCAGATCATCCTCGATGATCCGCCGCACCGACTCGGGCTGGTCGGCGAGCGAGCGCTCATAGAAGGTGCTCAGGATGGTGTCGTGCGAGCCGGCCAGCAGGTCCTGCGAGATCTCGCT
>JASHSK010000082.1 GCA_030038755.1 Gammaproteobacteria bacterium | reverse complement strand
GCGGCCGGTGCGGGCGGAGCAGCCGGGGGGCGCCCGGGTGGCCGCCGCGGCGGGGGCGGCGGTTTCGGCGCGCAGCCGGATCCCGCGACGCAGCTCGCCCGCTCGACACTGCCGGAACTCAAGCGCACGCACGTGCGCATCATGCTGGCCAATGCCGCGCTGGATCCCGGTGTGAACATGTCGGTCAACGGAGGGCTGAGCGCCTTCAACAAGGCGCTCAGTGATGCGCTGTGCGCGGTGGGCCCGGACCACTGCCCGACGACCTTTGTCGCCAGGGACGAGAGCCACATGGCCGAGGTGTTCTCCATCGATTCGTCGGACAAGACGGTTTCGGGGCCGGTGCTGCGCTTCATCCGGGCCACGCTGCGCGACTACGCCGTCGGTCACGAGGCCCGACAATAGCCGCTCAGGGCGCAGCGCCCTCGGGCGTGTCGGGGCCGCGTGGGGCCAGCAGGCCCAATCGGCTGGCCGCGCGCAGCAACTGGATGGCGCTCTCGGCCCCGAGCTTCTGCTTGATGGTCGACTGATGGTTGGCGACTGTCTTGGCGGTCAGCCCCATCGACTGCGCGATGTCGCGCACCGAGTGCCCCTGCGCCAGCAGCCGCAGTACCTCGAACTCACGCGCCGAAAGCGCGTGGCGCGCCCGGGGATCGAGCAGTGTATCGCCCAGCGCCAGCTGCTCGGCGATGCCGGGACTCAGGTAGCGGCGCCCGGCGGCGATCGCGTGCACCGCCTCGAGCAGCACGGCGGGTGCGCTGGCCTTGGTCACGTAGCCGTAGGCGCCGGCCTGCAGGGCGCGACGCGCGAAGATGGCATCCTCGTGCATGCTGAACACCAGCACTCGCGTATCGGGATGACGCGCCAGCATGCGGCGCATCGCATCGATGCCGCTGACGCCCGGCAGCGTGATGTCCATGACGACGATCTGCGGTCGCAGTCGGCCAAACAGCTCGCAGGCTGTATCCGCGTCCGCCGCCTCACCGACGACCGCGATCTCCCCGCGCCGCTCGAGAAGGCGCCGATACCCTTCCCTCACCACCGCGTGGTCGTCCACCAGCAGCACACTGAGGGGAGCGACGCGGTTCGTCCTCGAGCTCCCCACAATGCCATTCGGTACCACGGGACTCACGCGGCACGCTCGCGCACCGGCAGGCGCGCGGTCAGACTGACGCCGTGGCCCGGTGCGCTGGTCAGCGCGAGCGATCCGCCGGCCATCTCGACGCGCTCGCGCATGCCACTGAGCCCGAACCCGGTCGTGCGCTGACCTGGCAACATGCCGCGGCCATCGTCTGCGATGCTCAGGAGCACGACTGCGGGGCTCGATAGCGTGGCCGGAGGCTCTCGCGCCAGACGGATGTCCACCTGACCTGCATCCGCGTGGCGATAGACGTTGGTGAGTCCTTCCTGCACCAGGCGGTAGGCGGTCAGCGCCAGCGGCTCGGGCAGGTCCTCGAATTCACCATTCACCGACAGCGCGAAGGTGGTGCGCGGCAGGCGCACACGCCACTGATCGACGCAGTGCTCGATCGCTGCGGCGAGCCCGAGCTCATCGAGCCCGACGGGCCGCAGCCGGCGGATCATGTCGCTGACGGCGCCGTACACGTGATCGACGCTGGCAATCACCGCCCGGGCGGCGCGCCGCACGGCCGTGGCATCGAGCGCGTCGGCCTCGACGATCGAGACGGCATCAAGCTTGATGGCATTCAGGTATTGTCCGAGCTGATCATGCAGCTCGCGCGCCAGGTGCTTGCGCTCGGCCTCCTGGATGCGCACATGCTCCTGGGCGAGCCTGCGATTCTCCTCCAGCGCCAGCGCCAGTGCCGCCTCGGCGGCGGCTCGAGCACGCAGCTCACGTCGCGCGAGACGGTTGCGCCGCCAGGACAGCCAGACGAGTCCCATCGCCAGCACCAGCAGTCCCGTGGACAGCTCATCGACCTGCAGCGATTCCCAGCGCCGCGTGAGCGCATACAGCGTCTCGGCGAACTGGAAGTGCGCCGCCAGCAGCAGACTCGCCGCGGTAAGGCCGACCACGATCGCGCTGTCGCGCCAGGGGGTCGCCCCGAGTGCGCGGGACGCAGGTTCTGCCGGCGCTGGCGCCGGCTGGGATTCGGTCATGGCACACCTCGTGCGTGACGCACAGCGCGCCGCCCGGGAATAAATCCCGGTGCGGCCGGGAAGCGCGCTCTGGCAGGCAGAAAGCGCTTTGCGGACACTGCGCTGACCGACGCTACCCACCTTGAGCGCCCGTGCCCCGCCCGCGTATCGCCGCCAGCGTCCTCACATGTTATGCAATCGTGCTGTGCGCGGGTATGTCTGGCCGTGTGCGGGCGCAGCCCCCCCTGTCCTCGCCCTCGTTCGCGACGCCATCCGTGGGCGCAGCGGCGTCGGGGACGACAGCCGGGGAGACGGCCGGACAGGTCCTTGCGCCGAACCTCGCGCCCGTGACCGTGCAGGCCACCGCGATCGCGGGGCCGGTGATCGATCCCAATCTGGTCCCCGGCAACGTGCAGACGCTGTCGGCGGCCGATCTGTCGAGCGAAGGTACCCCAAGCCTCACCGGGGCGATGATCCGCCAGCTCGGCAGCGTCAACGTCAACGACAACCTGGACGACCCCTACCAGCCCGACATCCTGTATCGCGGCTTCGAGGCCTCACCGGTGCTCGGCACTCCCGAAGGACTGGCCGTGTACCAGAACGGCGTGCGCATCAATGAGGCGTTCGGTGACACCGTCAACTGGGACCTGATCCCCGACCTCGCGATCGATCACATGACCGTCGTCAGCGCCAGCCCCGTCTACGGGCTCAACGCCCTCGGCGCCGGCATGTCGGTCTCCATGAAGGACGGCTTCGACTACCACGACGCCGAGGCCGATGCCTCGGGCGGCTCCTTCTCGCAGCGCACCGGGGAGTTCCAGGCCGGCACCAGCGGCGATCACTTCGGCGCCTACCTGGCCGGCAAGGCGCTCGATGAGACCGGCTGGCGCGAGTTCGCGCAGGACTCGGTGCGCCAGTTGTACGCGGTGCTCAGCGCGCGCAGTGATCGCGCCACACTCGACCTGAGCTTCACCGGGGATCGCAACAACCTCGCCGGTCAGGGCGCGGCGCCGGTGCAGGAGCTGGCGATCAGCCGCGCTCTGGTGTTCACCGGCCCGCAGGCGAACCTCAACCGGCTCGCCTTCGTCACCCTGAATGCCACTCTGCATGCGACCGATGCGCTGTCGCTGCAGGGCGTGGCCTACTACCGCCAGTACGGACAGACGGTCTCGAACGGCAACACGACCGACTACACCGCCTGCACCGCCGCCCCCTACGTCGGCTCGCTGTGCCAGTCCGACGGCGCAACACCCCTCACCAGCTCGGCCGGGCAGCTGCTGCCTGACATCTCGGATGGCGGCACCATCCCGATCGGTGAGAACGACTTTGAGCGCATCGACGCGTTCGGGCGCGGAGCCGCGCTGCAGGCGAGCGATGATGCGCCGCTGGGCGCACACCGTAACGTATTCTCGGCGGGAGCAACCGTCGACTACGCGACCGTGAGCTTCTACTCGGGCACGCAGATCGGCGTGATCGACCCGCAGCTGATCGTGCTGCCCTCCGACCTGATCGTCGACACCCCCGAGAGCTCGCCCTTCGGGGCCACGCCGGTGTCGCTGAAGGCGTTTGATCAGTACGACGGTCTTTACGCCACCGACACGTTCAACGTCACGCGTGCCCTCGCGCTGACCGCCAGCGGCCGCTACAACGTCGCGCAGCTCGACCTGCGCGATCGGCTCGGCGGCAACCTGACCGGCGATAGCCGCTACACACACTTCAACCCGGCGATCGGCTTCACCGAGCAGCTGTCCTCCGAGCTGGGCGCGTACGCCGGGGTCGCGCAGAACACGCGTGCACCGACTGCGAGTGAGATCGAGTGCTCCAACCCGCTGCAGCCCTGCCTGTTGCCATCGAATCTCGCCGGCGATCCCCCCACGCTGCGCCAGGTCATCGCGCACACCTATGAGCTCGGGCTGCGCGGCCACATCGGCACCGCCGGGGCCGCGGATGCGGCCGCGGCGGACGGCGCCGGGGGCGATGACGCGGCGGCCGCAGGCGGCCCGGCGGGACCGCAGAGACGCGCCCTGTCCTGGGCGCTCGGCGTGTTCCGCACCAACCTGCATGATGACATCTACGGCATCGCGACCTCGGTCAGCAGCGGATTCTTTCAGAACATTCCGGCCACGCGCCGCCAGGGGGTGGAGTTCAACCTCAGTTACGGCAGCCGGCAATGGTCCGCGTACATCGACGACAGCTACATCCAGGCGACCTTCCAGTCCGCGATGACGCTGCCCGCCCCGTCCAATCCCTACCAGAACGCCGACGGGGATATTCTGGTACGCCCGGGCGATCGGCTCCCCGGCATTCCGCCGAATCGTTTCAAAGTCGGCGGCGACTACCTGCTCGAGCCCGGATGGAGCATCGGCGCCGCCCTCAGTGTGGTCGGAAGCCAGTACTACTTTGGAGATGAATCCAATCAGAACCCGCCGTTGCCGGGATATTGGGTCGTGGACCTGCACTCCTCCTATCAGCTCTCGCATCACGTGCAGGTATTCGCGACGCTCGACAACCTCTTCAACGCCCACTACGCGACCTATGGCATCTACAGCGACCCCACGGGGATCGGTGCGCCCGGAGTGCCGCCCAACGGTGTCACCAACGGTCCCGGAGTCGACAATCGCTTCCAGAGTCCCGCCGCGCCGTTTGCCGTCTTCGGCGGCGTTCGAGCGACGCTCTGAGCTCACGGCTCCGCAGCATTCGACGTAGTCATTCCGCGCGAAGTGTCAGCGCGGAATGCTGCTGGGCCGTCACTCAGGCCAGCGAGTCGATGACGCCTCCGTCGACGCGCAACGCCGCGCCGGTACTCGCCGAGGACAGGGGCGAGGCGATGTAGACGGCGAGGTTCGCGACCTCCTCGACGCTGGCCGCGCGGCGGATGATGGAGCTGGCGCGGTGCGCGCGCACGAACTCGGCGGCCAGCTCCTCGGCCGACCTGCCGGTCTTCTGCTGCGCTTCGCGCAGCATCGAGCGCATGCCGTCGGACAATGTGGGACCCGGAAGGATGGCGTTGACCGTGACGCCCGTGCCTGCAAGGCGCTTGGCGAGCCCGCGCGAGAGCGCCAGCTGCGCAGTCTTGGTCAGCCCGTAGTGGATCATCTCGGCCGGGATGTTCAAGGCCGACTCGGAGGACACGAAGATCACGCGTCCCCAGCCGCGCGCGACCATGCCCGGTATGCAGGCGCGCGACAACCGCACGCCCGAGAGCACGTTCACGGCGAAGAATCTCTCCCAGATCTCATCGCCCGTCTCGAAGAAATCCTGCTGCGAGAAGATGCCCAGATTGTTCACCAGGACATCCACCGGCGGCGCGCGCTGCACGAGGGCCGCACAGCCGCCGGCGCTGCCGAGATCGGCCGCGACGCCGGATACATCTGCCTGCGGACGGCGCTCGCGCAGGCGCGCCACGGCCGCATCCACGCCCACCTGCTCGCGACCGTTCAGCACCACGCGCGCGCCGGCCTCGGCGAGGCCCTGCGCGATGGCGAAGCCGATGCCGCCGGTGGAGCCGCTCACCAGCGCCGTCCTGCCGGTCAGATCTATGTTCATCTGCACTCCTGCCTAAGAGAGCCTTTGTTCGTAGATCTTCAGTCGCACGCGGACTGCGGACAGCAGCGGCACCGCCAATCCCTTTGCGGTCGCCCTGGTCACCAGATCGCCGATGATCTGGTCCTCCTCCAGACGGTGACCGGACTTCATGTCCCGGTACATGGACGAAGTCTGACGCGACGTCGTGTCGGTGAGCTGAGCATAGGTTTGGGCTTTGAACGGCTCCGACAATGGGCGCCAGACCGCGGCAATGACCGCGGCCACTTCCTCGAGCAGCGCCTTCACGAGCTCGAGACCACCTGGCGTCCTCGCGACTTCGCCGATGTTCCCATCCATGAGACACGTGATGGCGCCGACACTGGCCAGCAGGGCCCACTTTTCCCACATCTCGCGCTCGATGTTCGCGGACAGACGGGCTTCAAAACCGGCATCCCTCATGAATTCATCGAGCGCCATGATGCGCTCGGATTTTTCGCCGCTCCATTCGCCGTATGCGACGTCGTGGACAGTCGCCTCATCGAATATCCGCCCGCGCTCATCCAGGCTGGTGGCGATTTTCGCCGCGCCGCCGATGACGTGCTGCGGTCCGAAACGGGAACGCAGGGTATCGACGTGCTTCATGCCGTTGAGCACCGGCAGAATCATGGTCGTGCGACCGACATGGGCGGCGAAGTCGACGATCGCATCGTCGAGCTGGTAGGCCTTGACCGCGAGAAAGATGACGCCGAATTCTCCCGCCGCCTCGCCGGCGGTTATCACCTTGACCGGTATCACCTGTGTCTGCTCGCCGCTCACGATCGTGAGTCCGCCAGCCAGCTGCGCCGCACGGCCGGAACGGACCAGGAAGGTCACGTCGCGACCCGCGCCGGCTAACCGGGCGCCGAAGTAACCACCGACACTCCCCGCTCCGACAACCAGCATCCTCATCTTCGTCTGCCTGGCTCGTCTGGCTTGCTCAACCGGTCCTCGATCGCCATGCTGCAGCCAACGCCATGCTGCAGCCAACAGGGCCGCGTGGCAATAAGCCGGCCGGCAGATCGCCACCACGCGCGAGGCGCTGGCCCTGAGAGAGGCAGGCTATCCGCCCGTGTACTACATCCCCCGCAAGGACGTCGACATGACGCAGCTCCAGAGAACTGCACACACCACGTACTGCCCCTACAAGGGCGAGTGCGCCTATTACAGCATTCCGGCTGGCGGAGAGCGCTCGGTCAACGCCGTCTGGTCATACGAGGAGCCTTATCCCGCCGTATCGCAGATCCGCGAATACCTGGCGTTCTACCCGGACCGGATCGACGCCATCCAGATGACAGAGTAAGGGCTCTCCGATGCACTGCGATCCCTGACGTCCGGGCCGATTGCCGCGACGCGATCCCTGTAGCGTCGCTGCAATGGGACGAGCGTACTCACCTCCATCCGGCGCCGCCGGGGCGCCGGCAAACGCGCCATTGGCGCAGCAGGGGTGCCTGGAGTAAGGTGCAAAGTGTCAGGCGCGGGCCGACAGGCTCTCCACAGGTCTGGATATCATGAGCGAAGTACCTGGCGGTCACGCCAGCAGCAACGATCATCTCGACGAGCGCCTGGATGAGGGGCTCGAAGAGACCTTCCCTGCCAGCGATCCGGTGGCCGTACACGCGCTTC
>JASHSK010000009.1 GCA_030038755.1 Gammaproteobacteria bacterium | reverse complement strand
GGATGGCATCCGCATCCTGTCCGCGCGGGGTCTCCTCCAGCAGCACGCGGTGGGCGGCGGGATGGCGGCTGTGAACTCCGATCATGCCATCGACCAGTGCCTCGATGCGCTCGGTGCGTGGCAGGTTCTCGTCGGCCGCGGCATGCAGCACCGCCAGCACCTGCTCCAAATGCCGCCGGCGCACCGTCTCGACCAGTGCGAGCTTGTGAGGAAAGTACTGATAGAGCGAGCCGATGCTCACGCCGGCAGCCGCGGCGACCGCGTTGGTCGTGAGCCCCTCCCAGCCGCGCTCGCCCAGAATGTGAGCCGCCGCCTGCAGCAGCACCTCGATGGTGGCGCGCGAACGCGCCTGCCGCGGCTGCTTGCGCAGCGCTCCCGAGCGCGCGGAAATGCGAGTAGCCAAGTGGATCGGCTCCGGCAGAATATGAGTATCGTGCTCATATTCTACCGACGCGCGGCCGGCCGTCGCGAGCCGGGCGCCGGCCATCGAGGCGGCGACCTGGCGGTCTACCTGGCCGTGCGCTTGCTCTCCGAGACCGCGGCGCTGGCGCAGTCGGTCGCGATCGGCTGGAGCGTGTACACGCGATCCGGCGTGCCGCTGGCGCTGGGATGGGTGGGCCTGGCGCAGTTCGTGCCGATGGCGCTGCTCATGCTGCCGGCGGGCGAGCTGTGCGACCGCGGGCAGCCGCGGCACCTCTTTGCCGCAGGGCTGGCGCTGCAGGGGATCTGCGCCAGCGGGTTTCTCGTGCTGGCGAGTATGCCGGCGGCGCCGCTGTGGTTCTTCTATCCGACGCTGGTGCTGTCCGGTGCCGCTCGCGCCGTCAGCGAGCCGGCCGGCCAGGCGTTGCTACCCTTCCTGGTGCCCGCCAAGCGCCTGCCGCAGGCCATCGCGTGGAGCTCTTCGCTCTGGCAGCTGGCCGTGATCGCGGGCCCGGCTCTCGGGGGGCTGGCCTATGCCCTTGGCCCTGCCGGCGCTTATGGGTTTTGCGGAGTGAGCTTTCTGGCCGCGACGCTCGGGGCCGCGGCGCTACGGGGCCGCCGCCCGGCGCCCGTGGATCTCTCGGTACTTGCCGGACTGGCCGGCCGCATCGCCCGCGTGACGGAAGGCATCCGCTTCGTACGCGCGCATCCCATCCTGCTCGGCGCGATTTCACTCGATCTGGTTGCGGTGCTGCTCGGTGGCGCGACCGCACTGCTGCCCGTGTATGCCCGCGACGTCCTGCATGCCGGATCCATCGGCTTGGGGCTGCTGCGCGCCGCGCCCGCGGTTGGAGCCTGCGCGGTCGCGCTCTACCAGGCCCGCCATCCTCCCCGCCGGCATGTCGGGCTCGAGCTGTTCGCTTCCGTCGCGGTGTTCGGGCTCGCCACCGTGGTGTTTGCGCTGTCGACAGCGTTGTGGGCGTCGCTGGCGTCGCTGCTCATCGTGGGCGCCAGCGACATGGTGAGCGTCAACCTCCGTTCATCGCTCGTGCAGCTCACGACCCCCGATGCGCTGCGCGGCCGTGTGGCGGCGGTCAATATGCTTTTCGTCGGCACCTCGAGCGAGCTGGGCGCCTTCGAGTCCGGTCTGCTCGCCTCGCTGATCGGAGTAGTCCCCGCGGTCGTACTGGGAGGCGCCGGCGCACTGGCCGCCGCGGTCGCATGGATGGCTCTCTTCCCAGCGCTGCGCCGCGCCGACCGGCTCACGCCGGCCGAGCATCCCAGGCGCCCGTCCGAGTAATAGGCGCTGCCGCGACCGGGCCGCGCGGAGACTGGAAGTCGAAGAAGTCAAACAGGTCGTTCAGCGCCGGGCTGTTCGTGGGCGCGTAGGAGCCCGGGGCCTGCACCGGGTTAGGGAAATTGTCCCGGCTGCGGTCCGTCACCGGCGGCAGGTGCCAGTTGCGCTCGATGAACTTCAGGATCGACACGTGATCCGCGTACTGGTGGGAGATGTAACCTCCGGCGCGCAGGGGCAGGTACTGCGGATTGGCCACGACGATCAGCGGGATGCGCGTGCCATCGCCAAAGAAGTCGAGGGGTTGCACATAGCCGGAGTCGTAGTAGCCACCGCCCTCGTCCTCGGTGATGAGGATGACGGTATTCCGGGTGTACTCCGGCGATGCCTCGACCTGATCGACGATCTTCTTCACGAAGCCCTCGAACAGATCCAGCTTCGAGGACTCCGGATGGCCGTCCACGTAGCCGCTGGGCTTGACGAACGCAACCGCGGGCAGCGTGCCGTTTGCGATATCCGCATACAGGTTCACCGTATCCTGAATATGCGCCGCGACCTGCGCCGGGTTCGCCATGATGGAGGTGTCGTACTGGAACGGGTTGCAGATGTTGCAGTACTCGTCCGCATTCGGGCCGTTGGTGCCGTAGTTCAGCTGATAGGGATCATTGACGTAGTTGTTCCACTGGTCGCCGTAGTACTTCCAGGAGACGTTGGCGTTGTTCATGTCATCGCCGATGCTGGGCGTCGAGGACGGCGGGACGGTGAACGGGGTGTTGGAGGGGCTCTGGTCGGTGTAAGCGTTGTTGCCATTGCCGAAGTAGCCCGGGTTGTAGTTGTTCAGCAGGTAGTAGTGCCCGGATTCACAACGCGGGTTGATGTGCAGCGCCGCCAGGTAGTTCAGGATGGACTGGACGCCGGGCTGGCTCGGGTCCGAGCAATCACTGTAGGAGCCGCCGCCGTAGATGATCGGCAATCCGTTGGGCTGGGTCTTGTCCCACTCACTCATCGGATAGCCGGCGTTGTAATCTTCTCCGTAGCCGTCCTGCGAGTACCAGTTGTTGGTGCTCGGGGCGGGGTTCGGATTCTCGATCTCGTCAATCGTTCCCGGTCCGCCGTAGCCGGCAGGATTGGTGGCCACAGGGACATTATGCGGCGGAATCTCGGGATGGCCGTTGCCGTCGCTGAACCAGATCATATCGCCGTGGCCGAGCATGATGTGGTTCACGCCGGTGCCGCCGACGACGGACTGGTGGAAGTTGTCGCTCATGGCGTAGGTATCAGCCAGGCTCTCGAAGTACGGCACATCGCCCTGCTGCATGTTGAAGAAGCCCAGAGCGCTGGAGCCTTCGCCCGTGGTGGTCGGGGCCGAGTCATACAGGGCGTAATCGTTGGCGGTCCACTGAGCCTCCGTCGGTGGGTTGGCGGCGGAGAATCCGGTGGGGTACTCGAAGTTCGTGCTGAAGGAGGTGCCGTAGTAGGCCTGGGCGTACTGGTCCTGCGTCAGGCCGTTGGTACCGGCGCCGACGGTCGTTTCCACCCAGGAGAAGAGCTGGCCGTTGCAGCCGGAAGGATTCTCCGGCGAGGCATTCCGGAGGCTACAATTCAGCTGCTGCCACATCTGGTAGAAGCGATGCACCGGGCTGGCGCTGTAATCCGTATAGTTAAAACTGTATCCCGCCGTGGCCGAATTGGTGCCATTGGTCAGCTGGAACGGGCCAGCCGGCAGGTTGTCGAAATTGACGATGCGCAGGTCCGGCGTGTAGCTGTACTGGCCGGTGCCGCCGGAGGCCAGGGATTGGTAGTAGGTCAATCCGTTGGCGTCGGAAGCGTCCGCGGAAGTGTTCAGCGGCAGCCCGTCCTCCGTCACCTGCGCGCAGGCCTCAGGGGCGAGGTAGTTGGTGGTCGTCTGTCCGTTGACGGTGCTGGTGCCGCACGCAATCGTCGTATATTTCGACGAGCTCGGGGAGAAATAGCCGTCCGGCCCGGAGGGGCCGCCGACTTCGGGCAGCGGGAGCTGATTATTCGGGAATGGCTGCTTTGGCGGGCTCAGCAGGAACGCGTCCTGGGTACCCTGATCCGAGGCCGAGAGCTGCTGGGCCCTGCTGAAGTTCGGTCCGGGGATGGCGTTCTTGTCGGCATCGAGCTTGATGATGCCCTCGCTGAGCAGGTTGTACACCGTATTGCCGGGCGTGGGCACGTAGGTCGCGAACACGTGGTCGAAGCTGCGGTTCTCACCGATGATCACGATGACGTGCTTGATGGGTGTCGCAGTCAGATCGCTTCTGTCGCTGGAGGAATCCCATAGACCCCCGGAGACGAAGGCCGGTCCCTGAGCGAGGATCGGAGCTGCCGACATCTGTAATACGGCCAGCGATACAGCTGTCATGCGCATCCCGCGCATACCATACGATACAAACCTGTGGAGCTTCATGCGACCTCCCCCGTACGTTCATACCACCGCGCGCGAGTGCTGCGGGGAGGGTAGATAGCCCACATTTCAGACAGATGATTGTTATGTGAAGCCTGCGCCTCCTGGCCCGGCCTCGGCGAGGAACGAACGACGCCGGCGCGTGACGGCGGGCGTCGGCGAAGCCGTCGGATCAGTGCGACCTGGCTCCGCGCTCGGCGCCTCGGTCACCGCGAGCGAGACCGGCTCCGGTGTCGGGGGTGGAGTACGACTCGCTCGACGGCGCGCTTGGCGCACCCTCGGCGGGAGCAATCGCGGGAGCCGGATTCGACGCGGCGGCCGGCGCCGCCGCGGCAGTCGGCGTCGTAAGGGCGACAGCCGCCGGACCCGACGAAGACGAGGGCGCTGCGCCCGCGGGTACGCGGCTCGGCAGCGCAGGCGCAGCGCGTGCCAGACGCGCTCCGTCGGAGCGCCACAAACCCTCGTGACGGGAGGAGATCGCGAACGTCAGGATAAACGTCCCCACTCCAAGGCCGCACAAGAGAATTCGCCTGTCCATGAGCGCCCACGGTGAACAGGCAATCACGCTAGCGAGCAATCATGACGATTTGATGAGCACGCGCGGAGCCGACCGCGTTGGTCGTGAGCCCGGCCCACCCGCGCGAGCCGACCCTCCGTAACGCTCCGCCGCGCGCCTCACTGCCGCGTCAGCACCACCACCGGAATCTGCCGTTGGGTTCTCTTCTGATAGTCCTCGTAAGGAGCATAGATCTGCACCATCGTCTTCCAGAGCCGGTCGCGCTCCGCTCCGCTCGCCGTGCGTGCGCGCGCGGCGAATTTATCCGCCTTGACCTGCACCTGCACCGCTGGATTGGCGTCCAGGTTGAGATACCAGGCCGGATGATTGGGCGCCCCGCCCTTGGAGGCGATCACGACGTAGTCGGCGCCCGAGCGCCCGAAGATCAGTGGCAGCGTGAGCTCGCGTCCGGACTTGCGCCCCGTCGTGGTCAGCAGCAGCGTCGGCACCATGCCCTTTGCGCCGCCGATGCTCGCATCCCACAGATATCCGTCTTCACCGTTGGTGGCGAGGTAACGGGACACGTGATCCTTGATCCAGGCGGGAAGTTCGCTGGGAAGTTCCCTGGGAGCCGTCGGTTCAGCCATGGTGTCCTCCGCCGCGGGTACTCGGTCAAATACTAACAAAAACGGGCATCGTGCTCAGAGTTCTGCAGGCTCGGACACCACCCCGATCGTGGCGCCGAAGGGCTTCAGAAGTTTGCGCAGAGTCTTCAGCGTCGCCGCCCCTTTGCCTGCTTCTATGTCCGCGAGGACGCGGGGGGCGACACCGCACAGCCGCGCGTACTCGGTTTGCGACTTTCGAGTGATCATGCGCATCGTTCGAAGCACCTCGGGAATATCGGCGGTGGCAGTCGGTACCATCGACGAGAGCTTCTCGCGCAGGGCCTCGACTTCCTGCTTGGAGAGCGCACGGTGAACTCGCTTCATGTTCTACCTCAACGCCTCCCGAAGTGCATCGCCGAGGCGGACGATCTCCGGCACACGCGCGCGCACGATGTCCTCATCCGCGTCGCACGCTCTCATGACCTCGGGTAACTGCTCGAGCATCGGCAACGTGTCGGCGAGGACCTGGCGGAACGAATCAGAGACCGCTTGCATCCCGGCTTCTTCGAATCGAATGTTCAAATGCTCGACGATTCGCGGCCACCTCTGGCCGCCAGGCTCTTCGCCGTCCCAGTGAATGACCCGGGCGATGGCCCGAGCGTCGAGGAACGAGGGCCCAAGGTCATACAGAGGCGCCAGAGCGATGTGCCCATTCGTGTCCTTCAGAATCGCCGCATTACGTCCGTGGTTGTCCCGGTTGCCAAGCGCCAGGTTGAACAGGTCGCGCCGCACGTATTCGACGAATTCGGTCCGAAAGTCCGTGACACAACGGGCCAATGCGATCAGCACCTGATCATGACGGATCACCGCCGCGGAGGAGTCGATAACTCCGGTAATCGAGTAGAGGCTCTCGACGCCAAGCCTTGCTTCGCGGCCTCCAATAATGCGACGGTCGAAGCGAGGTACCAGGAGCGCACCCGGCGGCAGATAGATCGGCAGCTGCGCGGTCACGCGCAGTCCGAAGTGCCGGGCAACTCGTTGATAGACGGCCTCATGCCGCAGAATGTCAGCCGCCCGAAGGCCTGACTCAGGCACCGGAAACTTCAGCAGGAAATGACTCTGGAGAGCCAATGGAATGGTTCCGCTATCAGGATGCCAACGACCCGCCTCGTCTCGCACGACCCAGAACTTCGGCGCCTCCCCCTGGGTATCCGTCGCCCCGGCCACCGCGGCACCGAGCTCCAGTGCATAGTCCACGAATGTGTCGCCGCGCTTTGCCATGTCCTCCAGCGCAAAGCCCGGGAAGTCCGCTCGTTGGGTAACCTGCCGCCGGGCCACCTCTGCCGGGTGTACGCGCAGATTCCCTACCGGATTGATTGCGCCACGCTCGAGCAACTCCCACGGCGTCAGAGGGGCGGGTGCACCTCTCTGCAGGCGCGCCCGCGCGGCGCCCTGGGGTAGCAGGTCCACCAGAAAGGAGGGCCAATGCGGCAGTTGCCGGGTCTGTAGATCCACCGGAGCCCGGACAGTCAGTGCTCGGTAATCCCGGGCATCGAGGTGTTCAATGGCGTAATCGGCGTCGTAGCGAACCCTTACGCCCCCACGCAGTGTGACATCCGCCGTCGTGGGAACGACGGTTGCGCAGGGCCTCCAGGCACCGGCGATGTGGATATCGATATCCATAACTTGCGGAATAATAGCATATTATTAGGTCTTAGATCATTTTAAATGTTATTATTGCGCAAGTTATCTGTGCCGATCACATGGGCGAGGTCTCGCCAGCGCATCCGTCTTCCGCCGCGTCGCCGTCGGCTACGTCGGCTGCGCGCGCCACCCGCAGCGCATCCGCCGCGCGCAGCACCTCCTGGGCGAGCCGTACGCGGTCCTCCCGCGTCACCATCAGCGTGTCCGCGCGGAAGTATTGCATCCCCGGCACCGCGGCAGGCGCAGGATCGGACGCGTCCGTCACGAAACCGCCGGCGAGACCTGCGTAGCGGCGCGCCACCGCGGCGGGAGTGACGTCGAGCCCGAGCTCCGCCAGCATTTTCGCCGCGGGCCCCTTGACCGCCCGGCCACCGATGATGGGTGTCACGGCGATCACCGGCGCCCCGGAGGCCAGCATCGCCGCGCGCAGGCCGGGCACGGCGAGGATGGGCTCGACGCTGACGAACGGATTGGACGGACAGATGACGACGGCGCGCAGATCCGGGCGGGCGAGCGTGGCCAGGGCCTCGGGCTGAGCGCGCGCCGCGGCAGCCCCCGCGAACTCGAAGTCGCGTACCGCCGGTTCGCAGCGCCGTCGCACGAAGTAGTCCTGGAAATCAAGCCACCCCTCTCCCGTCAGCACCCGCGTGCGCACCGGATCGTCGCTCATGGGCACGACGCGCGCAGTGATGCCCAGGCGGGCGCACAGATGCGCGGTGACGCGGCTGAGCGGCCAGCCCTGCGCCAGCCGCCAGCTGCGCTCCACGTGCACGGCGAGATCCGCATCGCCGAGCTGGAACCAATTCTCTGCCCCGAGCGCGGTGAGCGCCGACATGAAGTTCCAGGTCTCGCCGCGTCGACCCCAGCCGCGCAGCGGATCGGCGAGGTCGGCGAGCGCGTACATCACCGAGTCCAGATCCGGTGAGATGTGCAGACCGAGGTGCCGGAAATCATCGCCGGTGTTGACGATGACGGTCAGCTCCCCGGGCGCGAGGGAGAGCGCGAGGCCATGCGCGAGCTTGGCGCCGCCCACGCCACCACTGAGCGCCACGACGTGACCGCTCACCGGGGAGCCTCACCGGCCGAGGTGGAACACCTCACCGGAAGAGATCCTGCTCCGCCGGGCGGATCAGCGCGGCGGCCGGCTGGGCGGGCGCCGGGTGCGCGTCCGCGGGCCGCGCCGGGGCCTTTGCGCTGATCGCACCTGTCCTGTCTGGCGCCGCCGTCCCGCCCAGTGTCGCGAGCCCTCGCACCAGGACCACCGGTCGCGCCTCGTCCGCCTGTCCCATCACGAGGGAAGCCGCCGCGGCGATCTCGTCGGCGTGACCCACGACCGTGACGCGCAGCGCCCGTCCGAACAGATCCGCCCGGCCACGCAGATCGAGCGCCGCGGGGACGCCGGCGCAGCCAATCGCGACGCCCACCGTGCCGATGCGCCACGGCCGCCCGAAGCTATCGCTGATCACGACGCCGGGCGGGCAGTCGCAGAGCTTCCCCAGCCGTTCGCGCAGCCGTGCCGCGCTCGCGTCCGGATCTTCTGGCAGGAGTAGCGCGAACTCGCCGCCGGCCGGATCCGCGACGTTGGACTGATCGATGCCGGCGTTGGCCATGACGAGACCGAGGCGATGCTCGACGATCAGTACATCGGGAGCCGCGCGCACCACGCGCCGCGACTCGCCCAGGATCAGCTCCACCAGCCGTGGGTCCTTGCGCACGGTGCGCGCAAGTGCTGCCGCACGCTCGCCGGGCGCCACCTGCGCGAGATCGATGCGCCGACCCTCGGCCTTGGAGACCACTTTCTGGGCGAATACCAGCACATCGTCGCGCTGCAGCCGCAGTCCCGCGCGCTCCAGTGCCGCGTGGGTCAACAGCGCGAGATCATCGCCAGACTGCACCTGCGGAAAGCCGGGCAGGGCGATCAGACGCAGCTCGGCCGTGGAGCTCATTGGCGATGCGGCGATGTTCGCCGGGGGCTCATCGGCACAGGCTCATCGGCACAGGCTCATCGCGCGCACCGGCTCAGCCGAACGCCGCGCGCAGCCTGGGCAGCACCTGCTCGCCGTACAGTCGCAGGAAGCGCGGCTGATCGGGCCCCGGGCCGTGAAACACCAGGTGCCGGAAACCCATGTCGAGATACGCGCGAATGCGCTGCACGTGCTCATCGGCATCCGTAGACACGATCCAGCGGCTCGCAGCGCGCTCGGCGGGCAGCCGGTCCGCGAGGCGCTCCATCTCGAGCGGATCCTCGACCCCGACCTTCTCCTCCGGGGACAGCGCGAGAGCGCCCCAGTGTCGCGTATCCTGCAGCGCGCGCTGCGGCTCCGGATCGAACGACACCTTCATCTCGATCATCATATCGACGTCCTGCGCCCCGCGGCCGGAGGCGGCCACGCCGGCCGCGACATTGGGCAGCAGCGTCTCCCGATACAGCTCCGGGGCCTTGCCGCTGGTGCAGATGAAGCCCTCGGCGGACTGGCCCGCGTACCTCGCCATGACCGGCCCAGCGGCCGCGACATAGATCGGCGGGGGTGTGGCGGGCCGGTCGTAGATCGTTGCCTTTTCGGTGCGGTAGTACCGGCCCGCAAAACTCACGCGCTCCCCGCTCCAGAGCTGGCGGATGAGCTGCAGCGCTTCCTTGAGTCGCGCCGTGCGCTCCTTGGGCTCGGGCCAGCCCCCGCCGATCGCGGGGATCTCGTTGAGCGACTCGCCGCTGCCCACCCCGAGGATGATCCTGCCGGGAAACATCGTGCCGAGCGTCGCGAACGCCTGTGCCACCACGGAGGGGTGATAGCGAAACGTCGGCGTGAGCACACTCGTGCCCATGAGGATGCGGGAGCTGCGCGCCCCGAGCGCCCCGAGCCACGCGATCGAGAAGGGCGCGTGCCCGCCCGTGTGGCGCCAGGGCTGAAAATGATCGGCGACGAAAACCGAATCGAACCCACAGTGCTCGGCGAGCAGCGCGAACTCGAGCAGCTCGTTGGGCCCGAACTGCTCGGAGGATGCCTTATAGCCGAGCCGCAGCATCGTCCGCGTGCCGCAGCGGCGCCGGCGGCGTCGTGTCCGGCTCCCCATACAGCGTCGTGCGCTGCCGAGCCGGGCGGCCGATCTGCCCCGCCAGGACTGTCAGCTGCGCGGCGTTCAGCTCCTGGCCGTGCACGCCGCCCGCGGCGCGCGTGATCGACTCGTTCATCAGCGTGCCGCCCAGGTCGTTGGCACCGGCATCCAGGCACAGCGCCGCGCCGCGTGCGCCCATCTTCACCCACGAGGTCTGGATGTTGCGGATCAACGGATGCAGCGCGAGCCTCGAGACCGCGTGCATGAGGACCGCCTCGCGCAGCGTGGGACCGCAGCGCGTGCGCCCTTTCCGCCACAGGGGCGCCTCCATGTGCACGAAACCCAGTGGCACGAACTCGGTGATGCCGCCGGTGCGTGCCTGCAGCGCGCGCACGCGCAGCAGATGCCGCGCCCAGTGCACGGGCTGTTCGACGTGCCCGTACATGATCGTCGCGGTGCTGCGCAGTCCCACCGAATGCGCGGTGCCAATCACCTGCAGCCACTCGTCGGTGCTGAGCTTGTCCGGGCAGATGATGGCGCGGATCTCGTCGTCGAGGATTTCGGCGGCCGTGCCCGGCAGCGTCGACAGGCCCGCATCGCGCAGCCGCTCGAGGTAGCGCGTGAGCGGCAGCCCCAGCGTGGCGGCACCGTGCTGGATCTCCAGCGGAGAAAAAGCATGCACGTGCATCCACGGCACGACTTCCTTCACGGTGCGCACGATGCTGAGGTAGGTGTCCCCGGTGAAGCTCGGGTGGATGCCGCCCTGCAGACACACCTCGGTCGCGCCGGCGGCCGCCGCCTCGGCCGTGCGCCGCGCGATTTCCGGAAGATCCAGGTTGTAGGCCGGTCCACGCAGGTCCATCGATCCGCGGCCCTTCGAGAAGGCGCAGAAGCCGCAGTGGTAGCGACAGATATTGGTGTAGTTGATGTTGCGATTGACGACGTAGGTGACCGTGTCGCCGACCGTCTCGCGTCGCAGCTCATTTGCCGCGGCGATCACCGTGTCGAGCTCGCGTCCCTCGACGCCGAAGAGCCGCGTGACGTCCGTCTCCGACAGCGTATCGCCGCGGCGCGCGGCCTGCAGGATCGCCGCGATGCGCGGGCTGCAGCCGGCGCGAGCGGGCGCGACAGCCTCGGTGGCTACGGTGGCTGTGGCAGCCGCGGTGCCCGTGGCGGGTTTGGCTGTGGCAGCTGCGCCGCTGGCGATGCTCGACCAACGCTGCGCGACGGGCGGCAGCTCGCTGCCCGCGCCGGAGAACCATCGGTCCGGCCGCGCGAAACCGCGGCTGTCGCTGAGGTGCCGCACGCGGGTGCTGATGTCCGCGTGCGTCCACTGTTCGGGCTGTGTCGCGTAGCTCGGCACCAGCGCCAGGCGCTCGATGAGCTCACGGCCGGCCGCATGGGTGGCGCGCTCGAGCGCCGCCAGATGCGGCCAGGGCGCCTCGGGATTCACATGGTCGGGCGTCACGGGTGATACCCCGCCCCAGTCATTGATGCCGGCGCGCACCAGACTCGCAAGTCCCTCGGGCTGCAGGTTCGGTGGCGCCTGGATCGACATGTGTGCCCCGAACAGCAGCCGCGCCACGGCGATCGTCCACAGCTGCTCATCCAGCGGCGGTTCGGGCGCGAGCGCCATCCTGGTGCCCGGCTTGGCCCGGAAGTTCTGGATGATGAGCTCCTGCAGATGCCCGTGTGCGTCCTGCAGCTCGCGCAGCGCGAGCAGCGACTCGATGCGCTCGCGACGCGTCTCCCCGATGCCGATCAACAGGCCGGTGGTCATCGGTATGCGCTGTTCCCCAGCGGCGCGCAGCGTCGCGATCCGCTGCGAGGGCTGCTTGTCGGGAGAGCCGTAGTGCGCGCCGCCGCGTTCGCACAGCCGCGGCGAGGCGCTCTCGAGCATCAGACCCATCGAGGCGCTCACGGGCCGCAGTCGCCGCAGGGCTGCGCCATCCATGACACCGGGATTCAGGTGCGGCAGCAGCCGCGTCTCCTGCAGCACCCGCCGCGCCACGCGCTCGAGGTACTCGAGCGTGCTGGCGGCGCCGAGCCCGGCGAGCGCAGCGCGGGCCGCCGCATAACGTGCCTCGGGCTGATCCCCGAGCGTGAACAGCGCCTCCTTGCAGTCGGCCGCCTCGCCCTGCCGCGCGATGGCGAGCACTTCATCGGCCGACAGGTAGGCGCTCTGCAGGTGTCGCGGTGCCTTGGCGAAGGTGCAGTAGTGACACACATCGCGGCACAGCTGCGTCAGCGGAATGAAGACCTTGCGCGAGTAGGTGATCGCTTCTCCGAAGCCGGACAACGTCAGGGCTTCGGCGAGCGGCAGCAGCTGCGCGGCGCTCGCCTGCGGCAGCACCTGCAGCGCGTCGGCCGCGCTCGGGCGCTCACCCGCTGCCAGCGAGCTCAGCAGGGCGCTCAGGCTCGAAGCGGCTCTGACCATGCGAGATCCGCCGGCGTATCCACGTCGAACGCGAGACCCGGCAGCTGCACGAGTCGCGCAGGCAGGCCGAGGCGCTGCGCTTCCCGCACATGCCGATCGCGACTGCGGGTACCGAAATGTAAATGAAATCGCGGTGTGGCCGCGAGATACAGCGCGTTGGTGCCGGTGCCGGCCGCATCGGGCGCGAGCGCGAAGCCGCCTGCCCGGCCCGCGTGTACCAGCGCGTCGATTTCCGCGGCCGTGATGCAGGGCAGATCGGCCGGCAGGATCACGAACTCCCGCCAACCCCGTTGCCACAGCGTCTGATGCGCCTGCGCCAGTGCACGGTTGAGCGACCTGCCCGCATCGGCCAGCACGTGGATCTCATCGGGCACCGTGTCGCGCTCGGGACTGATGACCACGACCTCGCAAACAGTGCGCGCGCCGCGCGCCGCGGCGAGCACCGCTGACAGCATCGAGCGCACCAGCGCCAGGCGCGCCGGTGGCGCAAGCTGCGAGGCGAGCCGCGTCTTGCAGCGCTCGCGCCGCTTGATGGGCACGAGCGCGCAGACGCCCGGCGGTGCGCAGATTCTCCGCGGCGCGCGCAGCGCCCGCGGGGATGCATTCATGGTACGCACATCTGCCTTTGCACGGCCCGGTTCATCCGAAGCGCGGCTCACGAGGAGCGCGGCGCCAGCAGCGCCAGCAGCCGCTCGTCGGGCGAGCCTTCGCGCCCGATGGCCTGCACACACACGTGATCGGCGCCGGCCTGCCAGTGCGCGTCGATGCGTGCGCGGATGGCCCGCTCATCGCCCCAGGCGATCACCGCATCGACCAGGCGGTCGGATCCGCCGCCGGCGAAATCCGCGTCCGAGAATCCCAGGCGCCTCCAGTTGTTGACGTAGTTGGGCAATCCCAGGTACAGCGACAGAAACTGTCGTGCCCGCGCTCGCGCCTGCGCCGCATCGGTCTCGAGGATCACTCCCTGCTCGACGCACAGCAGCTTGCCGGGCCCGAGTGCCATGCGCGCCTGATGCGTGTGCTCCGGCGGCACGTTATAGGGATGCGCTCCGTCCGCGAGCTCCGCGGCGAGCCGCAGCATGTTCGGCCCGAGCGCCGCGAGCACCGTCCTGACCGGCGCGGCGGGCATCACGGAGCCGTACGGTGCGCCTGCCATCGCCGTCAGATACGCGCGCATCGTGGCCACCGGCTTGCCGTATTCGTGCTGCCGCACATCCTGCACCAGCGGGATGTGCGATACCCCCAGACCCAGCAGAAAGCGGCCGGCGGACATCTCGTTCAGCCCCTTCTGCGCCGCCGCCGCGGTGACCGCATCGCGCGCATAGATGCTGGCGATGCCGCTGGCCACGGTCAGGGCCCGCGTGTGGGCCAGCAGCCACGCCGCCATCGAGCACACTTCACGTCCGAGGCCCTCGGGAATCCACAGCGCACCGTAACCCCAGCCCTCTACGCGCTGTGCAAAGGTGACCGCCTGGGATGCCGTGAGGCTATCGGTCCCCGTCCAGACGCCGAGTCTTCCCGATGGCATGGCGATGCTCCGGTTGAGCGAGGGGGTGAGCCGATTATCGCGCTAAACCGACCCCCGCGGCAGCTGCCGGCGGATGTTGCCGCGGCATCGACGCCGCCGCCTCGACGACCGCCTCAGCTACAGCCTCGGCTACAGCCTCAATCGGCCGCGCTTCTCGAGATAGGCGAGCGCCAGGCCGACCAGGAACGCGAGCCCGACGTTCCACATGGCACAGCCGGTCGTCGCGAGCGTGACAAAGCGTTCCCCCTTGCGCTTGCTGAAGTCGCAGGAGCCCAGGGCCAGCTGCGTTCCGGTGAGAAACAGGATCACGCCCAGCACCGGTTGCGCAAGCACAGCAAACAGGGCGCCAACGGAGGCGCTGAAGAACAGTGACAGGCACAGAAGAATGCTTCCCAGAATGATGGGCGCGCCGCCGGTACGAGCCCCGAATGCCACGTGTCCGGCCATGCCGCCGGCGCCGTGACACATCGGTACACCGCCTAACGCGGCACTGGCCAGGTTCATCAGCCCCGTGGAGGTCGCGATCCTGTTTTCCGTCACGGCTCGGTCCGCAAATAGGCGGTTGTTCTCATCGCGAAGGGCGATGACGGCGTTGCCGAGGGTCAATGGGAGCTGTGGGAGGGCGAGCAGCGTCGTGCCGACCAGAAAATCGTGCCAGGTCACGCTGGCGAGCGCGAAGCTCGGCAACCGGAACGCCGGCCTCGTGGTCATCAGGGTACGCAGTGGCTCGGGATTTTCGAGTGCGCCGCACAGCACGCCGAACAGCAGCAGCAGGAACATGGCCGGAATGGACTTGTTGGTCAGCAGCAGCAGGGTGCCCAGCAGCCCGATGGCGGCGATCAGCCATCCGCCCTGCATCAGCCTGATGCCTTCGAGCATGAAGCTGATGCCCAGGCCGAGCACGATACCGATGACGACTGTGCGTGGAACCAGGCTCGCGATCGGTTTGGCCGCTCCGGTCAGCCCGAGCACCAGCCAGATCAGCCCGGTCGCGAGGCTCGCCCCGAAGATCGTTGTCGGCACGATCGTCGCGGTCTGCGCCGTTTGTGTCGCCGCGATCGCGCCGATCGCCTTCATGGGCTGCACGGGAAAAGGCGTCCGGTAGACAAAACCGCAGACCACCATCGCCGTCCCGAACGACAGCAGAATGCCCAGCGGGTTCACCTTGACGACCGCGATGTACGCGACGACGAAGGGAATCAGCGTACCCAGATCGCCGAACGCACCGGCCCACTCCATGCGATCGAAGCGATTGACAGGGCGCGCGGATCGCCCGGTCGACTCCGCTCGCTCAGTAGGCTCCGATCGCTCAGCCGGCTCCGATCGCTCGGTTGTCTGCGAGCGCCTGGTCGCCTGCGAGCGCTCGTCGGGCTCGGATGTGCCCGTCACGCCTTCGCCGGGGGTCTTCGGGCGTTCAGATGGCACTGCGCCGCGCGCTCCGGGTTTGAGTGGGGGCGCGATTCTATGTCATAGCGTTATATACCTTGGGGGGGAACGCCCTGCGCACGTATGTGCCCGTGAGGCTGGACCGCCTCGGTTCACGCCGGGTCCCCTGCTGCGCAAGTGCCGCCAGCCGGGCGGGTCCGGAGCCATCCTTGACCGGAGCTCGCTGGGTGTGTAGTGTGCTAATAAAGTAGCACAATACGTGATCTTCTACCTCAACCATTCCTCGGGCATTCCCGTCTACCTGCAATTGA
>JASHSK010000081.1 GCA_030038755.1 Gammaproteobacteria bacterium | reverse complement strand
AGCACGGTCGTCCCAGTGCCCCCGCGAGATGGGCGATGGCCGTATCCGAGGTGATCACCAGGTCCAGCACTTCCATCACGGCGGCGGAATCGACAAACGCCCTCGGCGCAGCATCGAACTCGTCGCCCAGTGTTTCAACGGACATTCCCGACGGCAAGCATCGCAGCTGCTCGGACCCGTGGCCCTTCTGAAGACTGATGAGGCGAACACCCGGGATCGCTGCGATGTCGCGAAACAGTGCGGCTGGAAACGAACGGCCCTCGTCCTGCTTGCCCTTGCTGCCTTGCCAGCAGATTCCTATCTTGAAACCGCCGGAGCCGATTTGCCGCTGCCAACGTGCCACCGCCTGCCGTTCAGCGAAGAGGTAAGGAGGCATTACCCTGACATTGTCGGCAGTGATCCGGCAGGCGGCAGGCAGGCTGAGCATCGGGCACCAGAAGTCTGCGTCCGCCGCTCTTTCGAGGCCTGTGACCAGCTCGATGCGCGGTGCGGGAGGCAGCACCTCGAGACGCTCGGGGGCGATTCCGCGGGGGGCGGGGAGGCTCAGCATTGAGCGAGAGCCACTGTCTGCCGCTGTCTCGAGCCCGGTGGTCAGCCGAATGCGCGGCCCAGGGGCGATCGCTTGGACGTGTTCGGAAGGGGCGCCCCGGGCGGCGGTACGCCGATGCGCAGCATCGAGATCGTCGGGCATTCTGGCCTGGGTGACCGGCTCGACGTTCGTTGCAAGGCTCGATAGCAAGCGCCGCAGGGCGGGCTGCACTTCAAGGATTACCGATGCACCAAGTTTTGCCGCGAGCAGGGCATAGCGGCAAAACTGCAGTGTATCCCCCAAGCCTTGTTCCCAGTGCACGAACAGGGTTTTTCCCTGCACTGAGGTCTCGCCGCTCCATTGCGCCTGAGGAAGCTTGAGCACGCGCGCCGGGAATGACCTGTGCCGCCATTCATAGTATTGGAAACCGTCGTGGAAATTTCCCTGCGCAAGCAGCCCCAGAGCCCTGGCCAAATATCCTTCAGCGTTTTCAGGGTCCAATTGGTTGCAACGATCGTAACTCGCCAGCGCTTCCTGACACCGCTGCAGCTGCAGCAGCGCAGCCGCACGATTGTAATGCGCAGACCACTGCCTGGGTTCCAAGGCGATGGCGTACTCAAAGTTGCCCAGCGCCTCTTCGGTTCGTCCGAGAGCCTGAAGCGCAATCCCGCGATTCACGTACGCACTGGCGAACTCTCGCGCCGCCGCCAGCGCGCGATCGCTACTTTCAAGTGCCTGGTCGAACAATGACAAGCTGCATAAAGTTGCCGCCCGCTGGTTATGTGCCGCCGCAAAATCAGGGCGCAGCGCCAGCGCACGATCATAATTGACGAGGGCGTCCTCGAAGCGCCCCATCAGCTGCAGGCAAAAGCCCGTGTTGTAATGTGCCTCGGGACTGTTTGGCACCAGCTCGGCACATCGGGCGCGCGCCGCCAGCGCCGCATCGAAGCGCTTGAGCTTCTCGAGCACATTGGCGCGGCAGTCGAGGAGGCCCAGATCGTCTGGCGCCAGTGTCAACGCCTTGTCAACATCGATCAAGGCATCCAGGGGACGTCCCAAGCTCATCAGGGCCTGTGCTTTGCCGATGTACGGCTGCAGCGAACTCGGATCCGAAGCAATTGCGCGATCGTAGTAAGGCAAGGCTTCGGCAATGCGATTCAGCTGCATCAGCAGGCGCGCTGCATTGTGGAGCGCGGGGAGAAAATCGGGTCGCAGCCGCAGGGCTTCGTTGTTGCTCGAGAGCGCCTGATCGAAGCGCTGCAGACGAATCAGCGCGATCGCGCGGTTGAAGTAAGCGTCCGCATACTGCGGCGAAAGACGGATCGCGTGGTCGAAGCTCGCGAGAGCTTCGGCGTGTTGCCCCAACATGGTCAACACAATCCCAAGGTTGCCGTGCGCCAGCGGTTCCGCCTCGTTAATGGCTATAGCGCGTTGCAGCAGCTGGCATGCCCGCTGCGGGTGACCTGATTGAGCTGAGAGTATTCCGGACATGACCAGTGATGGGTAGTCCTCGGGCTGCGATCCGAGGATCTGCGCACAGTGAGTTTCAGCGTCTGCGAGTCTGCCGGCCTGATAGGCGCTGACCGCGAGCTGACGAAGACGTTCGAGGGTTGCCACGTCCATGGACAGCGGTCTCAGCGCGCTTCCTGCGCCTTGCGGGCCAGGTCGCGGGCCACTTCCGCGATGACGCTGTCCCAGTCCCCGCCTCGGGGCTGCCGATACAGTTGTGCGGTCGGGTACCAGGGCGTGTCCGGCCTATCGAGCAGCCAGCGCCAGCAGGTGTCGAAGCGGTTGAGGATCCATACCGGCTTGCCGAGCGCACCGGCCAGGTGCGCCGTCGCCGTGTCCACGGAGATGACCAGATCCAGCTGCTCGATCAGGGCCGCCGAATCGGCGAAATCACGCAGCAACGCCGAGAAGTCGTGGATCTCCGGTCCGTCCCAGCCGCCGGCGGTGACCGCGGTCAGCTCGGACTCCGCCGGCTGGCCCTTTTGCAGGCTGTAGAACTCCAGCCCCGGACGCCTCAACGCCGAGAGCGTGCGCAAGGGGATGTTTCTGCGATCGTTGATGCACCACAGCTCCGGGTGATCGGGTCTGTGTCCGCCCGACCACACCAGTCCAACGCGGCGTTTGCGTGTCTCGCCCAGCCGTGCGCGCCATTGCCGCACCTCCCGCGGGTCGCTGCGCAGATACGGCACGTCGGCGGGGATGCTGGACAGCGTCGTATTGAACGCGAGCGGCAGACTCAGCAGAGGGCAGTGATAATCAAAATTGGGTAGAGGATCGCCACGGATCGCGCAGCGCTCGACACCCGGCAGCGTGGCCAGGAGCCTGGCAAGCGGGGCCGGGACCTCGAGAATCACGCTCCCGCCCCGCTGCGCCACGAGCGGGACGTAGCGACAGAACTGAATCGTGTCGCCGAACCCCTGCTCGCCGTGCAGCAGGATGCGCTTACCTGCGAGCTCCTCCTGTCCCGACCACTGTGGCTGACGAAAAGCGCGCTTCGGCTGCCGAGCGTGCCGGTTCTCATACAGCTGCCAGCCCTGCGGGAGATCTCCGCTGAGCAGTTTGACCATGGACGCATAGAAGCGAGGCTCGGGATCCTCAGGCCGCAGCGCCATCGCGCGCTCGTAATCCTCGAGGGCTTCCTGCAGCCTCCCGAGGTCCTGGAAAACGATGCCGCGGTTGATGTAAGCGTCGACGCAGCGCGGCTGCAAGGCCAGGGCGCGCTCGCAGTCCGCGATGGCCTCCCGTGTTCTCCACAGGAAGCGCAGCGCCACGCTGCGGTTGTTATAGGTCTGGGCGTCAGGCTTCAGCGCGAGCGCGCAATCGTAGGCGTGCAGCGCTTCCTCGAGTCGGCCGCACAGTCGCAGCACGGTGCCACGGTTGTTGTACGCCTCGGCGATCTGCGGATTCAGGGCGAGCGCACGATCGTAGCTCGCCAGTGCCTCATCCAGCCGCCGCATCTCCTGCAGCAGCACGCCCTGATTGTAGTACGCCTCCGCGTACCGGGGGTCGAGCTGCGTCGTCCGCTGAAAATCCGCCAGCGCGTCGAGCGGTCGCCCGAGCTGGCGCATCAGCACCCCCCGCAGGTAATGCGCGCGTGGCAGGTGCGGTCGAAGCACCAGGACGCGATCGATGCACAATTGTGCCTGTGACAGCTGGCCCTGCTGCAAATGCCCCGCGCCCAACAGCACGAGCTGCTCCGGGTCGCTCGGCAGCATCACGGTCGTTGAGAAGGCGGCCGACATCGGCAGCTGCATGTCGCGGAGCGGCGCCTCAGGCAGCCGCCGAAACAGCGGATCCGAGCGCAAAGCTCGCCGGCGGCGCCCCCTGCCGGCTACGTTCGGCCATGCGCCGGTAGGCGGCCTCGAGGGCGCGAGCGTAGCCGCTCACATCGAACAGCGGCACTTGCGCCGGCGCGCGCGCGCGCGCAGCGAGAAGCCGTGCCTTGAGAGCCGCGAGCCGCTCGGGTGCGGCCGCGAGCTCGAGCGCACGGCGCTCGTATTCTTCGAGCGAGTGGGTGATCAGCTCCGGCAGGCCTGCGGCGGTGAGCGCGCTCGCCGCCACGCGGGCTGCAAAGCCGCGGCCAGCGCACGTGAGCACCGGCACTCCGCTCCACAATGCATCGCACGCCGTGGAGTGCGCGTTATAAGGGAGCGTGTCCAGAAACAGGTCCGCCAGGCTCTGTCTGGCCAGGTGCTCGGGCATGGCCGCCACGCGCGGTGCAAATACCAGCCGGTCCGGCGAAACCCCGCGCCGCCCCGCTTCGCGGCGCAGGTTCTCGACGGCCTGTGCCCTGTCCGCGCGCAGCCACAGTACGCTCGCCGGGACCGCGGCGAGCAGCCGCATCCAGATGTCGAACATCGCCGGGCTGATCTTGTAGGTGTTCGTAAAGGCGCACAACACCAGCCCCTGGTCCGGCAATCCCGCCGCGGCGCGAGACGGGGCGGACACCGCGGACTCGCGCCGGTCATCCATCGGTAGATAGCAGTGTGGCAGGCGCACGATCTGCTCGGCGTACCAGCACTCTGCGCCCGGCGGCACCACGACGTCATCGGCAAGCAGGTAGTCGATATACGGCGCACCCAGAGTGCCTGCATATCCCAGGTAGCTCACCTGCACCGGAGCGGGACGGTGTGCGAACACGCCGAGGCGCATCCCGTGCGTAAAGCCGCATAGATCCACCGCGATGTCCACTGGCAGTGCTCGCAGGTGCGCGGCGAGCTGCCGATCGCTCATGCCGCGTGCGTCGATGAGACGATCGAACGCGGATACGAGTCGCCGTGTGAACGGGGTTTCGCCATGCGAGCGCAGGGAGACCCCGATGATCTCACAGCGCTCCCGATCGTGCTGCTCCAGCACACCGACCAGCGAAAGCGCCACCGGATGTTCGCCAAAATCGCCCGATACGTAGGCGACGCGCAATCTGCCCGGAGCCGCTGCATGCGTGCCGGCCGACACTGCTGGCGCCGCCGGCGCGCTCGAGCCTGGCAATGTCAGAGGCGTGGGGTCCCGCGCCGGATACTTGTGCGCCACGTAGCCGCGCGCGCCACGCAGCTGCAGCTCGGGAACATCCATGATCGCAAGCAGGCACATCGGCAGGGCGGCGCGCCGACCTTCCTCGAGCTCGCGACGCAGGCCCCGCTCCAGCGCCTCGAGGCCCTCCCAGTCGCAATCGTGACGGCGCGAGAACACCAGGTTACCCAGGGCATAGTCGTAGCCTGGCGAGCGCTCGAGCAGGCGCGACAGACAGGCAGCAACTTCGTCATGCCGTTGCAGCAGCCGCAGTGCCTCGGCCTGATTGTTCAGGGCGTCGGCATCGGCCGGTGCGGCTTGTAGCGCCAGCCGGCCGCACGCCAAAGCCTCCTCCAGCCGCCCGGTCTCGATCAGGACGCTGGTACGATTATTCAGCACGGACAGCAGGTCGGGGCGCAGCGCGAAGGCCCGATCCAGGCTCGCGACGGCCTGATCGGCGCGCCCCAGCCGCAGGAGCGCCACGCCGCGGTGAGCGAGCGCCTCGGCGTCGTTGGGTTGCAGTTGCAGCAATCGCTCGAAACGCTCGAGCGCCGCCTCATAGTCGCCCAGCTCGAGCAGCAGATTGCCGTAATTGAACAAAGCGGGCGGGTAGTTCGGGTCCACGCGCAGTCCGTGCTCATAGCTGGCACGCGCCGCGTCGAATCGGCTGAGCTGGCGCAGTACGTTGCCACGATTGCTGAGAGCCCGGGGATCATCGCGTCGCAGCAGCAGTGCCTGATCGTAGCTTGCCAGCGCCTCCTCCGTGCGCCCGAGCATCCGGAGCGCGAGCCCGAGTGTCAGCTGTACCTCGGGCTGTTGCGCCTGACAGCGCAGCGATCGATGCAGCCACTCCACGGCGAGCTCGGGCCGATGCGTCTGCAGCGCCAGTACGCCGAGCAGATGCAGCGCTTCGGCGTGCTCGGGCTCGGTAGTTACCACTTCGTGACAGAGGCGTTCGGCTTCCAACAACTGTCCGCGCTGCTGACAGGCCAGAGCGGCCCGCAGGCGGTCGCTCGTGGCGCTCAACATGCGCTTGCGGCCGCGATCGGCAGTGCCGGGGTGACCACCGCAGCAGGACCGGCGGCAGCCACCGGTTCAATCGCCACGACGGGATCAACCGCTAGGACGGGATCAACCGCAAAGCTCTGCGGCCGCTCGCCGCCCTCGGCGCGGCGCCACATCGCGTGGTAGGCAGCTTCGAGGTGACGGCAAAAGCGTGCGGTATCGAACAGTGACGACGTGGCACGCTGCACTCCCAGACGCTGCTTGAGGGCGGTGAGCCGGCCGGGATCATCCAGAAGGCAGCGCGCGACGCGCTCGTAGTCGGCGAGGGTGGCCGTGATCAGCTCGGGCAGGTTCAGGGAGTGCAGCAGGCTCGCCGCCATCCGCGATGCGAAAGCCTCCCCGCTGCACGTGAGTACTGGAACGGCCGCCCACAGCGCGTCGCTGGCCGTTGCCCCGGCGTTGAATGGTAGGGTGTCCAGGAACAGATCTGCCAGCTGTAGCCGCGCCAGATGGCGCTCATAAGGGAGCCGCTCGGCAAACACCAGCCGCCGCGGATCGACGCCGCGACGCTCGGCCTCGCGCCGCAGATTCACGCGCGCGGACTCGCCTTCGCCGAGCAGCCACAGGACGCTCCCCGGTGTGTCGGACAGCAGTCCGCACCAGATGTCGAACACCGGCGGGTTGATCTTGCTCGTGGTGCTGAAGCTGCACAGCACCACACCCTCATCCGGTAGCCCTGCCACGGCGCGACTGCAGGGCCGCGGAAGCGCGCGGCGCGCGTCGTTGGCCTGAAAGCAGTCCGGCAGGTAGGCGATCACCTCCGAATAAGACGCCTGATTGGCCTGCGGGATCACCGTCCGATCCGCGATCAGGTAGTCGATATAAGGGGTCCCCAAGGTTCCCGGATACCCGAGGTAGGACACCTGCAGCGGCGCCGGTCGATGTGCCAGTACACCCAGCCGCGTGCCGCGCGTGTAACCCATCAAGTCGACCAGCACATCGATCCGGAGCTCTTGCACCAGATACGCTATGTCCAGATCCGAGCGGTTGCTCACGTCGATGAAGCGATCGAATGCGCCGCCGACGCGGCGCCCAAACTCTCCGGGCGTCGGCGTCCGGAGCGACAGGGCGGTGACTTCGACCTGTTCGCGATCGTGACACTCGAAAACTCCCACCATCAGATGGGACACCGGATGCTCACCGAAGTCACCCGACAGGTACGCGACGCGCGGCCGGGCATGTCGGTAAGGTACGCCATTCCACAGCGCGGGCGAGCGGATGGGATGGCGGTCGGCCGCATAGCGACGCGCGCAACGCAGCTGTGCGTCGGCCGAATCCGTGGCGGTGAGGAAGGAGAACGGCTCATCGGCCAGCTGTCCGTGAGCGCAGGCCTCGATGACCGCCAGTCGTAGTGCATCGTAGTGGCGCCAATCCGCGGTCTGCAGCCGCGAGTGCAGTGCCAGGCCGCGTGCGTACGGCAGATCGGGCTGCAATTCGGTGGCCCGGTCGAACGCCATGACCGCCTCATGGGGTCTGCGCAGCTGCGTGAGCGCGATGCCGCGGCCGTAATGTGCCTCGGCGCAGTCCCGCGCGGCGCGCGCGGCCTGCTCAAAGCTGCCGAGCGCGAGCGCCGGTTGCCCCAGATCGATGAGCGTCATGCCGTGGTTGTAGTGAGCGGCGGACAGCGTCCTGTCGCGGGCTACGGCCTGCTCGAAGGAACGTAACGCCTCGGGATAGCGCTGCAGAGCGCGCAGCGCGCCGCCGCGTGCATTCAGCGCGCGCGCGTCGCGCGGGTCGCCTCGCAGCGCCTGTTCGGCATCGGCCAGCGCCACCTCCGGGCGACCGAGCCGAAGCAGCACGCTGCTGCGATTGGCCAGCGCGATCGACCAGCCCGGTTGCAGTTCCAGCGCTCGATCGAAGCATTGCAAGGCGGCCGCATCGCGCCCCAGTGCCGCGAGCGCCTTGCCGCGGTTGTTGCTTGCGGCCGCACTGTGGGGATCGATCCGCAGGGCCTGCTCGGCACTCGACAATGCCTCCTCGAGCTTATCCAGGGCCAGCAGCGCCTGGCTGCGGTTGCTGAACGCATTGGCATAGTTCGGATTGAGTTGGATCGCACGCTCGTAGCTTGCCAGTGCCTCGACCGAGCGATCCAGTTCGCCCAGTACGTTGCCGAGGTTGTTCAGAGCGATGGCGTTGTCGGGATCGAGCCGCAGTGCCCTCTGCAGGCACTCGAGGGCCTCTTGCGAGCGACCCTGCTCCATCAGCGCGGCGCCCAAATTGATATGCACGGGAGCCCGGCCGGGCTCCGAGTGCAGGATCTGGCGATAGAGTGCCTCAGCCTGCGCACGCAGGCCCGAGCGGTGCAGGCTCATCGCCTGCTGCAGCATTTCATCGGCAGTCATACCCATGGCAGTATTACAGG